>JADFJS010000094.1 GCA_022566155.1 Chloroflexota bacterium | reverse complement strand
CGCAGCGACTTCTACGCATCCGCCCATCCCGGCCCCGCCGATGTGCTCTTGCTGGTGGAGGTGTCCGATACCTCGACGGACTACGACCGGGAGGTGAAGGTCCCCCTGTACGCCCGCCACGGCATCCAGGAAGTTTGGCTGGTTGGCCTTGAGACAGACACGGTTGAAGTGTACCGTGGCCCCACGGCCCAGGGGTACCAGAACCTCACGCGATCGGTGCGGGGCCAGGATCTCGCGCCGGAATTGCTCACTGGGATTGAGCTGGCCGTGGATGACATCCTGGGGTGATTGTCCGTGGCGAAGAAGCGGTAGGTGATTTGGGCTTGTCGCGCTGGTCGGGAAAAGGTGGGCAGCCAGGATCACTGTGGAATCGCGGTCGAAGCATCCACCATGAACGGCGGCGGGTGGCGAGACTAACCGGTGCAGCGTAGGTACGGGGAGGGTTTGCCCCACCCGGTGGCGCTGCCACCACACACGGTCCAGCGGTAAGTGACCCTTTCCGCCAGGTGGAAGGGAAGGGTAAACGAAGTCCCGATAATGTCTCCCCTGAGGAACACGATATCGTCTATCCCGTAGGGCGGCCCAAATACGCACAGAGCGTAACGGGTTGATCCCGACACCCCTTTCCATCTGAATGTAGGCCGAGGATACCCGCGCCGGGTTGGGGCGGCGCCATACTGCATCGTGCGAGCGGAGGGGTCATCGGATGCTCCCCCGGATAGGTCCCCCGGTGCATGGTTGCCGGTCTCCATTGACGCGGTGGTCAGCCAATATTCAAGGCGGGAAGCCGTCAACTCGGCATCTCCGGGCGTGCTTCCTGTACCGGAGCTGGCTTGCTCGAGGAGACGCTCCGCCAACTCTTTGGCGCCCACGATCAACTCGCCGTTGCTGACCTGCTCCAGTGGACCGGTTCTTACGGCCAGCCGGTCCGATTGCTTCTTCTTGGCATCTTCTATGAGACTGAGCGCCCGCTTCTCCGCTACCTCGACGATCGCGAGGGCCTGATCTCGTGCCTTCGAGATTATCTCTTTTGCGTATTCGTCGGTCTCTTTCTTGCCACTTTGATTGATGTCCTCGGCCAGTGCTTGAGCATCTTGTAGCGTCCGGGCGGCCAGCTCGTGGAGGGAATCTATATGCTCGAGCCTCTCCGCCACTTGCCGGTGCCGGGCCATGAGTTCCTCGACGAATTCGGAGACGTCGTCTTCTGCCAGCCCCATCGGGACCAAGGCGAAACGCCTGCCCCAAAGTTCTTTCAAATCCTCAGTGATGGCCGGTTCCCTGCATGCAGTGTGGCTTGGCCGCAGATTCTGTCTGCGTTACGCTCGGTGGCTGGTGGACTGGACGGGCGAACGAGGAGACGGTTCGCTGTACCCGGTAGGCCGTAACTGCTAAGTGTGTTAACCAGGAACCTATGCGCTCCCCGGGGTTCTGGCGGAAGACCTGGTCCTTCTGCCAGAAGGCGTACCCGACGACGGGGCACCGGTATCGGTTTCCGCTGTAGAAGAGACCTTCTCCGTTTCGCTGGAGTCGGCATTATCGATCGATACGGTCTCCGTGGCCGCAGCGCGGTCAACTTGGCCGGCAAAGGGTGCCGCCGGGGTTTCCTTGCCGAGGTTGTCCAGGGCCGGCAGCAGGTTATTACAGGTTTCAAGGACCGCGCTTCGGATTCCGTCGGCAACGTTCTGCGTGGTCTGCCTGATGATAAATTCCGCATTCAGCCTGGCATTGGATTCGGTGCTATCGGCGCGGGCCTGGGATACGTTGATGATGCCCGATGCTTCCTGCTGGGCCTTGGCCAAGACCGATTTCACCTCGATCTGGGCGTTGCCCAAGATCTCCTTTCCTTCGGTTTGAGCCTTACTCAAGCTCTCGTCGCTGTCATATCGGGCCTTGCTCAACATCTTGTCACTTTCAGATTGAGCCCCGCTCAACAGCTGTTCACTTTCCGTTCGAGCCTTGCTCAACATCTCTGCACTATCGGAATGAGCTTTGGTCATCATCTTTTCGCTGTCTGCGATGGATTTAGCATTTGCCTCATTGAGGATCGTTTCGGTCCGGCGTTGTGCTATATCAATCGTCTTCTGAGCTTCCGCTTTAGCTTGGTCCGTATATTCCGCGAGCAGTTTGGCGCCCTCGGCTTCGCTGTCTTGCCTGGCGCGCTCGGTAATCTCTTGCGCCAACGCTTCCGCTTGGAGAACAGTCCGTTCGGCGAGCCTGAGCAACAATGACTGCCTGTCCCCAGTTGCCGCTGGCTGTGGGCTTGTTTCGAGTCCTTGCGACTCCTGATCGTTCTCTGCCATCAGAGTTTCACTCCTTTGCTGATTCGTAGCCTAGCGACGGACTTCTGGAATCGAAAATTGACGTCAAGTATCAACCGAGTTGAGTACCGGCATTCGTGCTTTGAGTGTAATTTGGAATCCGTCGGGTGTCAACATTGCTGTGGTAGAGCAGGGAACATGTCGCTGACCTTTGCCCCAGGCCCAGCTAGAATGGGGATAGGCCCGTTAAATTTGGGCGACCGTCCGCCGAAGGCTGATCGAGTCAAGCGAAGCTGACAGGTCTCACCGGGAAAGATTTCGCCGGGCCGCCAGACCATTGCCGGAATCCCTCAGCGCCATTCTGAGCGGCGTCATCCGGGCTCGGGCCTCGGTCAATAGTCCGTCCGGCAGATCCCGAGGGTCATAGGCGGCCCGCCACATGATGCGGGTGAACCAGTTGAGTTGACCACGTAGTTCTGAGTTCCCGGTGGACGCCTGCTCCGCATAGGAATCTACCGTCTGCCAGGGCATCCTACGCTGACCGGTTTTGCGTCGAACCAGGTTTTCGACGCGGCGGTACAGCTTCAAGAAGTCCCGCCGGCTTTGGCCCGGCAGCGTGTCGTAGCCTGGAGCTCGGAGCCCGCCCCCGCCGGCACCGCGTGAGGCCCGTAGCAGTGACCAGCGAACCAGCATGAAAATGGCCCCCAGCACGGGTAGCAGGCCCAAGAGCAACGGATTTTTAGCCAGCATTGCAAGCGTATCACCCAACCGCGAAGGAACGGCCATCACTATTTCAGACACCTGGTCTCCGGCGCCCCGCTGGAATAGCTTGCCCACGGGTGAAACGCCACCTCCCGCCAGGGACTCGTCCGGCGGCGGTGTGCTGTCGAAGGGCACCCACCCATGATTCACGAAGAAGATCTCGGCCCAGGCGTGGAAATCACTTTCCCGAACCACCATGGCCCCGGATAAGGGATCCCGAAACCCAGGACGGTAACCCACGGCCAGGCGGGATGATAGCCCCGAGGCTCGGGCCAGGACTACGGTGGCGGTGGCAAAGTACATGGCGTTGCCTGCGCCACCGTCCGAAAGAAAACTTTCGATGTCTACCGGACCCGTGATTTCGATGGAAATACCGGGGTCGAATTCCCGTTCTCTGGAGAGATAGCCCACGATACGCTGCGCTCTTTCGAAGTCGTTGGCCGCGCCATTGGTGATCTTTTGAGACAACCGGCCGGCCTCCGGTTTCAAGTTGAATGGCAGCCAGGTAAGCTGGGCGCTCGTGGCCAGGGCGTGATCCCGGCCAAGTGCCTCTGCAGTGTGGTTGGGGTACCCCGAGAGCACCTGATAAGAGTCACCCTGCCTGACACCCGAGCCATCCATGTCGCCGCCATTGTCGACGATCCTGAGGCCCTGGTAGCCCATGAACACGGCGCCCGGCTGATCCTGCAGCACAAAAAATGTCTGGTTGTAGCGCAGGCGGGCTTGTCCAGCGGAGGTTTCTTGGTTGTACCATACGCCCTCTCTGTTGGTGGAAGGAGCCAGGTAATCGGACGGGCCGGCGCCACTCCAGTAGCGGCCATCAAAATCCTCCAATGTCCATCCCCGCCAGTAGCTGGTGACTCTGCTCCGCACAAGGAACACAACGCGGTCTGATTGACCTACTTCAATAGCAGTATCGTAGGGGACCACTCTAGGTGGACCGCCGGATGCCAGGTCTTGCACCGTATCCTGGAGTGTGGTTATTGTCTTGGCTGGCCCACCGGCGGAACTGGTGCCGCCAGTGCCGGCAGTGGCAGATCCTTCAACGGTAGCGCTGGTGCCGGCAGTGGC
The DNA here is from genome assembly GCA_022566155.1 of Chloroflexota bacterium. GTDB lineage: Bacteria > Chloroflexota > Dehalococcoidia > Lucifugimonadales > UBA3495 > JADFJS01. The sequence continues at coordinate 4,511 of JADFJS010000094.1, read as the reverse complement.
CGCCTGTTCAACGGTGGATATATCTGGCTCGTCGGTGGGTATGCCCAGGTCAGGTACTGGTAACGGGCCTCGCTCATTCCCCGAAGACTGGCTCGGCACAAGGGCTTGGGCGGCCGGGTCATCCGTGGGCGGTAGATCGGGCGGTGAGTCGCCGAAGTAGGGCATTATGGAGGCTTGAGCGGGTCCGATCGGTCCTTCTCCGGCGCGGGGCATCAGCCAGAATGCCAGCCCTGACAGGGTGAAAACAGCGCAAGCGACGGCGATCCAATAGGGCCACATGGCCGGGCGGCCGAGCCAGTGTTTCGACCAATGGACCTGTGCGTCCTTGGTTCCATCCTCTAGAAACGCTATGGTGAGGAAGGAAAGCAATACAACTATGAAGCCCATCACCACGAAGCCGAAGCTGGGATCGAAAGACTGCTGGCTGGCAAAGAACAGAACTGTCCCGCCCAGAGCCATACCGGTATACAAGCCGCCTCGGGTCCGCAGGTCAAAGCTGGACAGAGCCTGGACTATCAGCAGGAAGCGTGCCACGGGCAGCCAATTCCCTTCGAGCGCCTCAAGGGCCTGGGAACGCATGGCAAAGGAGAGAGCGATAATCAGGAGGGCTATGAGGAGAGACCGTCCCTTGGAAGCATGGTGGCGCCAACGCCAGCTCAGCCGGTGCCCCAGAGTGCCCAGGACGCCCACCAAGCCCAACCAGGGAGAGCCTCCAGTCCAGACCAACGCAAGCACGGCCAGCCACAGGAAACCCAGGCCCAATACCCTTAGCCGCCAGGATTCCTCGGCCCGGGCGTTGAAGAACCGGGAAAGCGGAAACCTTCCCTTCGCTACGGCAGGCGCTATGGGCGCGTTCACGCCGGATTCACCTAGCGCCGGCCCGCCGGAGAATCGATGCGCGCCGGGTCCTGGTGCGAGGGTGTTATCGGATCCATGTCCGGATGATTCGCCTTCTCATCCTCGAGCTCCCAATCCGGCACGTTTGACTGGAGCGGGGAATGTCCCGGCGCCCAGCGCCGGCCGGACGCGGGCTGTGCCTCCATCTGCTGCAATGCCGCCAGGGCATCCTCCAGATGCCCCTGCCGGCAGCGGACCACATAGCATCCCGATCGCTGGAGTGCCGCGAAAACCTCAGGCGCCGGCGCAGGCTCGCCGAAACCTTCCAGGGTGACGACTACAAGCCTGCCCAGCTTCTTAGCCAGGATATTGATGGCCTGGATAGATTGGCCGTCTGCTATCGCGACGGCGACTAGGGCGATGGAGCCCGGCGGCACATGCCTCAGTCCCTCCATCATCCCATTGCCGTCTCCGGCGGACACCATTGCCAGCCGCTGAAGTAAATTGCGCCAGGAGGCCTCGCCGGCCGCTGTTGAGATAGAGCTTTCACCAGCCAAGCCACCGCCCCACACCCTTACCGGCACCTGTCTCTGCTGGGCATAGGCGGCCACGCTGGCTACGATCTTTATTCCATATTCCAGGGTAGTTTCTTTCTCGTGGCCCCAGACTTGGGTTGCGTCGAAGAAGAGGCTCAAGCTCTGACCCTGGGAGCTGTCAAACTCTTTCACCATGGGCCGGCCAACGCGGGCCGTGTTGCGCCAGTGGATAATGCGAAGAGGGTCGCCCGGCTGATAGGGGCGAGAGCCCGACAGATCGCCGCCCAGACGAGATTTCCACCCGCCGGTCTCGCTTCCCGACAAACTATCGGCCAGGGCCAGCCGAGTCAGAGGATAGAGCTTGGGGTACACCACCACTGTTTCTGGGCCGGCCAAGCGTATCCGCCGCCGAAACAAGCCAAATGGGGCCGATGCCTCCATCATCAATGGTCCTAGCTGGTGGCTGCCCCGCTGGTAAGCCGCCACGTTGGAGAGCATCGCGACCTGTCCGAAGCCTGCCAGCTCGCTAACGAAGAACCGCTGCATGCGTCTGCTGGGGGCTTCCAAGGGGCAATCGTAGAACAGGCTGACGACATAACGAGGCCAGAAGGTGGGGTTCCTCAGGGTGATACCGATCGCGACCAGGCCGCCCTCGGTAGGGCCTGGGGACCCTCCGGTTTCGTCCGGGCTTTCTATGCTTCGCTCGGCCCGGAGAGGGAAAATGTTCAGCCAGGGAACCACCGCCGAGACGAGGATGATACCCCACAATACGGCGTCCGTAAGATAGAGCCAACCTACCTGGGTCAGGTTGCCCAGAACGAAAAGGGCAATTGCAGCGGCGAGAAAGCCGGCGCCTTTTCCGGTAATCATGCTGGCCGGCTCCTCTAAAGTGGAACCGGTACCGATTCCAGTAGCCGCTGAATGACGTCCCGGCCTTCCAGAGATTCGCCGCCGGACCCGGTAACCACCCGGTGGCCCCAGAGATAGGGAGCCAACTCTTGAATGTCTTCGGGCACCACGAATGTGCGGCCGGCAAAGGCCGCCCAGGCCTGGCAGGCCCGGAGCAACGACGCGGATGCCCGCGGGCTTACCCCCAAGGTGAGATCACGGTGTTTCCTGGATGCATCCGCCAGGTTGGCTATGTACTGCATGATGTTCGGCGCCGACACCACCGTCAGCGCTGTCTCCTGCATCTCCAGGACCTGGCTTCGTGTAAGCACGGCGCCCAGCGAAGGGAACCCATGTTCCGTACGGCGCAGAATCTCCACCTCTTCCTCCGGTGTCGGTAGGCCCATGGTCATCGACAACATGAACCTGTCGAGCAGGGAGTTGGGCAATGGGAAAGTGCCGTGGGTTTCCACCAGGTTCTGGGTGGCGATGATGACGAAGGGGCGAGGCAGGGGCCAAACCGTGCCGTCGGCACTTACCACGCCCTCGGCCATTGCTTCCAGCAGCGCCGACTGGGTGCGAGGTCCGGTCCGGTTCAGCTCGTCGGCGACCACAACGTTGGCGAAGATCGGGCCGGGCATAAATTGAAATGTCTGTTTGCCCATGTCGAAGACAGATGTACCGGTGATGTCGCTGGGCATTAGGTCTGGGGTGAACTGGATCCGGGAGAACTCGCCTTCAACCGAGGCTGCTATGGTTTTGGCCAGCAAGGTCTTCCCCACACCGGGCAGGTCCTCCAGGAGGATGTGGCCCTGGGCAAATAGTCCCAGGAGGGCCAAGCGGATGTTCTGGCGGGAGGTGACCACCACGCCGGCGATTTGGTCCAGCAGCGCCTCAAAGCGTTCCTGGAAAGTATCCGGCTCCTCGAGCCCGTTCTCGGACAGCCCATAATTTAAGATCACATTCGGGGATTCAATCATATAAGACTGGTGCTCCGCGGTTGAGGGTAGTGCCCCCGGGGACCATTCACGGGCGCGCCATGCCGGACCCGGCAATGGTCGGACCAGGCGATGCCCAGAGGCCAGATGAATCGATTCTACCAATGGGGACTATGAGGGCCTAGGGTGGTAGCACCAGGCGGGGATTGGGAATTGCACCAATTCTATGGGTCATGCCATGGTTAGACCGGCAGTGTGGCTACCAGCCGATGGCGCAGCCGTCCTTGCGCGGTTCCGAACCACCCCTCAACACACCGGTTTCCGGGTCCCGCTGTATGAGCTGCGCTCCGCCGAAGCCGCCGGTGATTCCACGGTGGTAGCCGTGAATCAGCCGGGTGCGATGGCCCCGGCCTGCCAGGTCTTCGACCACCTGGGGAGATAAGCCTTCTTCCAAGGCGACGTCGTCCAGGGAGACCGCGAACCGCAAGGCGTTGAGCGCCGCCTGGGGGTCCATGCCGAAGTCCACCACGTTGCTGATCACCTGCAAGTGTCCTTGGGGCTGCATGAACGCGCCCATCACCCCGTAGCAAAGGTAGAGCTCTCCGTTTACCGTGGCCATGCCGGGGATAATAGTGTGATAGGGCCGCTTGCCGGGGGCCAGAGCGTTGCGGTGTTCCGAGTCCAGGGAAAAGAGGGAACCTCGGTTGTGCAGCACGATGCCGGTCCCCGGGACAACCATGCCGGTGCCGAAGTTGGCGTATATGCTGTAGATGAAGGAGCAGGCATTGCCCTCGCCGTCTACCGAGCTGATGTAAACAGTGTCGCTGCCGCCGTGGACTTTGCCGTAAGGGACCGTTTCCATGGCCCGTTTCGGGTCGATCAGGGCACGCCGGGTCCGGGCGTAGTCCTTGGAGACCAGCTCGGCGGTGGGGACGTTCGCCTTTGTGGGGTCGGCGATGTACTCAAAGGCATCGGCGAAGGCCAGACGCATCGATTCGATGAGATGATGGTAAGTGTCGGCACTCTGGGCGCCCATGGCCTTCAGGTCAAATCCCTCGGCGATGTTCAAGGCCTCCAGGGCGGCGACACCATGGCCGCTGGGAGGGCATTCCCAGCAGGTAACGCCCCTGTAATCGGTGGAGATCGGTTCCTCCCAATCTGAAGTGTGTGCGGCCATGTCTGCGGTGGAAAGCCAGCCGCCCTGCTCCTGCACGAAAGCGGCGACCTTTTCCGCCAATGGACCTTTATAGAAGGCGTCGGACCCCCCTTCGGCTATCTCACTTAGCGTTCGGGCCAGCGTGGGGATGCGCAT
>JADFJS010000175.1 GCA_022566155.1 Chloroflexota bacterium | reverse complement strand
CCAGGTGCTCTTGGCCCTTTGGCTGTTGGGCACGGTGGAGGGGATAGGCAGCGCCCGGCGGTTGACCCGGTTGTGCCAAGAGCACGATGCCTACCGGTGGCTTTGCGGCGGTGTGCCCATCAACTACCATATGCTCTCGGACTTCCGTGGGGCTCATCAGGGAGCCTTGGACGAGTTGCTGACCCAGATCGTAGCTTCGCTTACGGCTGCGGGAGCTGTCACCCTGGACCGGGTGGCCCAAGACGGGATGCGGGTGCGGGCCAGCGCCGGGGCCAGTTCCTTCCGCCGGAAGGAGACGCTGAAGGCCCATTTGAAGGATGCGAGAGCCCAGGTGAAACGGCTGGCCAAGGAGCGGGAGCATCCCGACCCGGGAGTGAGCCGCAGGGAGCGGGGCGCCAGGGAGCGCGCGGCCCGGGAGAGGGAAGAGCGGGTGAAGATGGCTCTTGATTACCTGCCGGCAGCCCAAGCCGCCAAGGAACGCCAGCAACAGACGCTGGCCACTCCCAAGCGGGCTAAGGTAACCAAGCCGAGGACTTCGACCACGGACCCGGAGGCCAGGGTGATGAAGATGCCCGACGGCGGCTTTCGGCCAGCCTACAACGTGCAACTGGCCACGGACCAAGCCAAGGGAGTCATCGTGGGGGTGAGCGTCGTTAGGGAAGGCACGGATGCGGGCCAGGCCCTGCCGATGGAGGAGCAGGTGATGGAGCGGACGGGCCAACATCCCAAAGACTATCTGATGGACGGTGGCTTTGCCACCAAGGAAGACATTACCGCCCTGGAAGAACGGGGCCTCACGGTGTACGCCCCGGTGAAGCTGCCCAGGAACAAACCGGAGGAGGAAAGGTACCAGCCCCGCTACGGTGACAGTCCCCAAGTGGTCCAGTGGCGCCAGCGAATGGCCACCGGGGAAGCCAAGGCGGTGTACCGAGGGCGGGGCTCCACCGCCGAATGGGCCAATGCCCAGGTGCGCCAGCACGGGGTGTCCCAATTCACCGTTCGGGGGCTGGCCAAGGTCACCACGGTAATGCTTATGGTAGCGGTGGCCCACAACCTTTTGCGCTGGGCTGCCCTGGCCACCTAAGCTTAGCCAAGGGAGAGGCAACCCGGCCCTTGGCTCCCACCGAGGAACGCAAGCTGACCACCGGGCCAACACACCAGACCTCCAATGTCCCTCGGATCCCAGGAAACACCAGTCTACCAACATCTCATCTTTATGAAACATCAAAAGAATCACAAGCTCTGAGCCAGCCGCAGCGGCGAAGAATCTCAAATCTTGCTATGGAAAGGCCGTGACCAACTGCCAGCCTCCCCTAACATCGGCTTTTTCAAGCATGAACGGAGAGTAGTCAGCGGAAGCGGGCCCCACCCCAGATGTTTCGCCGCCACGGCTGGCTCAACATGACAATGGAAGGGTAGCGGCTGCTCCGATCAAGTGCGGCTAAGAGAATTCGCCGAAGACCGCCGCCATGGCTTGCACCCTTTGGAGGTCCAGGGGATTTGTGATGACGCCGTCCTTTTTTAGGCTGGTGCCGACAATCGCTCCGTCGGCGATGGCCAGAAGGTCCCGGGCGTTGGACTCGGTGACGCCGCTGCCCACCAGGATGAATCCATCTGGCATTTTTTCCCGGACGGCCGCCAGGTCGGTGGCCGAGGTGGGTAACCCCGTGGCGGGCCCGGAGATGATCAGCCCGTCGGCCATACCTCGGGTGGCCGTCTCCCGGGCCATCAACCCCAGATCGGTTTGGCCCAAGGGTGCGGCGTGTTTCACCAACACGTCGGCCAGGATCTTGATGTCAGCGCCCAGATATTCCCGCCGCCTCAATGTATCGAAGGCTTCCCCCTGGACGATACCCTCGTGGGCGGCCATCACGCCATAGTGGACGTTTACGCGGATGAACCCCGCTCCGGTCACGGCGGCGACGGCCAGAGCAGACCCGGCGTCGTTGCGCAACATATTGACCCCCACCGGCAGGGGCGAGACATCTTGGACCGCACGCACCGCCAGGGTCATGGCTGAAACGGTTTCGGACTCAACCCGGCCGATGCGGAACGGGGCATCACCGTAGTTTTCCACCACGATCCCATGGGCGCCTCCCTGAACCAGGACCTCAGCCTCTCGCCGCGCGTGGTCCAACACATCGCCCAGATCCCCTCCCCACCCGGGAGACCCGGGCAAGGGCAGCAAGTGGATG
>JADFJS010000093.1 GCA_022566155.1 Chloroflexota bacterium | reverse complement strand
GAGCTGGCCAATCTCTACCTGCAGATCTCCCGCACCAATCCGCCTCGGCCGGCGTCGGGCGCGCCGGCATCGGAGGGCCCCCACGGCGCCCAGCTCTCCGGGATGAAAGTGCCTACTCTGTTCATAGTTGGCGAGGAAGACGAGCTGACGCCACCCCATGTGATAGAAGCGGCGGCCGGTTTTATCCCCGGAGCCAAAGTTACACGTGTCCCCGATGCGGGCCACTCGGTCTACTTCGAGCAACCGGAGATCTTCAACTTCGAGGTCTTGCGGTTCATCAGCGGCGCGCGCGACTGAACCGCGGTGCCACCGCAAGTGAAGGGCCCTCGTAGATGACAGGCAATCGGCGCTGGAAATTTGCGAAGGAGAGCAAGTTCTGTTCTCCTAGTTCCCACGGCCCGGCTTGAACATATGGCGACACTGTCAATATCCAAAATCGAAGGAGGTACATCATGGCCATCACCACTATCTTTGATCTTTCTGATATGACGCAGGAGCAATACGATCAGGTAATCAAGAATCTAGATGCTAGCGGACTTGGGGCGCCCAATGGCCGACTCCACCACGTGGCTAGCGCATCGGGGAATGGCATTCTGATAGTTGACGTGTGGGAGTCGGAGGAGACGCTTGGCAAGTTCTCGGAAGGACTGATACCCATGCTCGTCGCCGCAGGGGTCACACCTGTTGAGCCCCGCATCCTTCAAATCCACAACATAATCAAGGGGTAGCGGGGGTTCCCCAGGCAGCCAATCACCATTACCCAAGCATCTAGAGCTCTATACAATTACGCCAAGATTTCACGTGGCTATCGGATATTTGGCCGTCCTGCGCCAGATCATACACAACTGGGAAAGAAACAGGCCGTCCGGCACTTGGACCCGTATGATGCGGCCGTGATTATATACGGACCTCCTCCAAGGCTTTCGCCCCGCGCTTAGGGGAGCAATTGTCTCTGGTCCGCCACATCGCCGCTCTATTCCGTTGAGCTTGACCCCGTTGTAGGCGTATGTTTTACTTGAGCCCCTAGGCCACCACGTCAGGTCTTTCGTCATTACAGCCACTTTGATCAACTGAATTTGGTAACGGCGCACACTATTCTGTGCCCGGAGGAATTAATGGACTTCGGCATATTCATGGACTTCTATTCCACCAAGGGACTTACCCAGAACGAGGTATTCAAAGAAGCATTTGAGCTGATAGACCTGGCTGAGGAAACGGGACTGGACTCGGTTTGGCTAGGGGAATCCCACTTCAACCCAAACCGCTCCGTGCTCTCTGCGCCAATCGTGGTGGCCGGCTCCATCGCCGCCCGCACCAAGCGGTTGAAGGTGGGTATGGCGGTCCAGGTGTTGCCATTGATCAGCCCGTTGCGAATCGCCGAAGAGGCGGCCACCGTTGACCAGATAAGCGAAGGCCGGTTCGAGTTCGGGGTGGGGCGCAGTGGCAACCAGCGGGCCTACGAGGTCATGGGAATACCCTATGAGGAAAGCCGGGAACGCTTTCAAGAGGCGTTGGACATCATCCTGGAAGCGTGGAAGGGGGAACCCTTCTCCTACCACGGCAAGTTCAATCATATAGAGAATGCAACGATCTCACCTTCTCCCTACCAGAAGCCCCACCCGCCGATACGCCTTGCCTCCACCACCGACGATAGCTTCGCCAGGGTCGGCAAATTGGGCTACCCCATCTTCCTGTCCATGCGGGGCATGGACGTAAACGACCTGGAGACCAACCTGAAGGACTACCACAAGGCGTGGAAAGATGCCGGTCACCCGGGAGAGGGCGGCGACATTTCGGTACGCTTCCCCATGTATATCGCCCCGACTGAAGAAAGCGCGACTCAGGACCCCAAGGAGACCATCGACGCCTACTTCGCCCGGATGCGTAGGATGTTTGCCGACGGGGCAGGCGGAGGAGGCACCGAGCAGTCCGAGGTCAGGCGGGCCCGCGCCGAGCGCTTGGCCAAGATGACTTATGAGGAAATCCTGGAGACCAAGGTGATCTTCGGCACCCCGCAAATGGTGGCCGACCGCCTGGCTCAGTTCCAGGAAACGCTAGGGTTGACCGGCTTCACCGCCGAGCTTAACCCGGGCGGACTCCTGCCCAAAGAGGCGGTCCAGCGCAGTCTGAAACTGCTAACCCAGGAGGTAATGCCGGCCTTCAAGTAGCCGGTACGCGAGTTTATTATCGCCCCACTATTCCACTGGCCAATTCCGACAGCCGGCTTCACCAGCGGCTCAGAGTCGAACAGGAATTACGAATAGACAGGAGGGATCATGGCTACTTACGACGGTATGATGGCGGAATCTATCCGGATACAGGGGCACGGCGGCCAGGAGATTGACGGTTATCTGGCCAGGCCTTTGGGCGCTGGTCCCTTTCCCAGCGTTGTCCTGATACACCACATGCCCGGTTGGGACGAGGCCTCCAAGGAGATGGCCCGGAAGCTGGCGTTTCACGGCTACGCGACCATATCACCCGACCTGCACTACCGGGAGCGCCAGACCCTGAGCCCCGGCGCCACCAGTGACGAGGCCAGCGCCGCCGTGCGAGAGGCGGGCGGCATGTCCGACGACGTGGTGGTCGGCGATGTTGAGGGAGCGATGCGCTACCTGCGTTCGCTGCCCTACACCAACGGCAAAGTGGGTGTGATTGGATTTTGCTCCGGCGGACGCCAGGTCTACCTGCTGGCCTGCCGGATACCCAGCATCGACGCAGCGGTAGACTGCTGGGGCGGAGGTGTAACGGCCACCGCCGATCAGCTCACCCCGCGCCAGCCGGTGGCGCCCATAGACCTGACCAAGGACATGAATTGTCCGCTGTTGGGTATATTCGGCGAAGAGGACGCCAGGCCATCGCCGGCGGACGTGGAGGCTACCGAGGCAGAGCTCAAACGGTTGGGCAAGAATTATGAGTTTCACATGTACGAGAATGCCGGACACGGCTTCTTCGCGGTAGACCGCCCCAGCTACAGGCAGCAAGCGGCGGTGGAAGGCTGGGAAAGGGTGTTCGATTTCTACGGCAGGCATCTCCGCACCGGGGCGGGAGCCGCCACGGGCGCCCGGGAGCAAGCCGCCGTTCCCGCGGACAACGCATAGGCGCCAGGTCTCGGCGCCGCAGCGGTAGAATGGTTTGACCGGCCTGTCCTGAGCGTAGTCGAAGGGCTCACCAGGAACGGTATTGGTAAAACCGATCGTTGCGATGCAATACCGGAATATAAAAGCGCCGCCCCAACTTGCTGGGGCGGCGCTTTTATTCTAGCTCTATCAGCGGGTCGTTGGCCCTGACCGAATCCATGGGCTGGACATGGACGGTTTTCACCACGCCGTCTCGAAAGGCGCGGATGCTCTGCTCCATCTTCATCGCCTCCACCACGCATACCTCATCCCCAGCGGATACATGGTCTCCGGGACGAACCAGGATGGCGATGACCTTCCCCGGCATGGGGGAACGCATGATGTTATCCGAGGGATCGGCGGCTCTGGAGCGGGTACGTGGCGCGGGCGGTTCGATATCTGGGCGCCGGGACCGGCCCCGGCGGGTTGCGGGAGGCGGTGCTTGAGGAAGCCCTTCTACTTCAACGTAGAGGGTCTCCCCATCTACGGTTACTTCAACAGGGGATTGGCCGAGGTCGCCGACCTGGACGGAATACCAATGGTCGCCAACCTTGACTCTTAGGTTGTTTACCGCCAACCCCGGCTCCCTAAGCTACGGGAGAGGAGTTGTTCCCGGCGGCCGTATAGCAGCCAGGGGTTGGGGGCCGATGCTTGCTTGCCTTCAGAAGCAGTTCCATTGACCGCCAGGGCCATAGTCACCGCGATGGCCGCCGCCAACTCCCGGTTCCCTTTGTCCTTTCCATTGCTAGACATCGAACCATTACCTGCTAGATGAAACTGACGCTTCTTGCGCTGGTCCAGCCACTCCGGCATGGAGCCGGTGTGGTAGGTGGCGCCGCTATACTCCTTGCTGCCCAAGATATCCCGAAGCAGAGGGATATTGCATTTCACTCCCTCCAACCGGAACGACAGCAGCGCGAGCTTGAGGCGCTTGGCCGCGGTGTCCCTGGTTTCGCCCCAGGCCAATACCTTGGCCAGTAACGGCTCATAGTGTAGCGCAACCGAGTAGCCGGTGCAAAGGGCGCTCTCCACCCGGATGTGCTCCCCGGATGGGAGATGCAACGCGGATACAGTCCCGGCATCGGGCACGAAGGTGTCAGGGTCTTCCGGATAGATGCGGGCCTCGATGGCGTGGCCCTGGCATTGGATATCGTCCTGAGTCATGTCCAGCGGCTCTCCGGCGGCGACCCGTATCTGCAGCTCCACCAGATCAACGCCGGTGACAAGCTCGGTGACGCCGTGTTCCACCTGGAGTCTGGTGTTCATCTCCAGGAAGTACACCTGGCCGTCTCCGGATACCAGAAACTCGACCGTGCCGGCGTTGGTGTAGCCAATCTTATTGCCCAGTTTCAGGGCCATATTACAGACCTTGCGGCGCAGGGCGGGCGTCAGCTTGGTGGCCGGCGTCTCCTCTATCAGCTTCTGATTGCGGCGTTGCACCGAGCAGTCACGCTCGTAAAAATGAACCAGGTTGCCATGTTCGTCCCCCATTAGCTGTACTTCGATATGGGAGGCGTTCTTCAGATACCTTTCAAAGTAGAGCCGGGGACTGCCGAAGGCGCTTTCCGCTACCTGGCGGGTACGCTCCATCATCGGCATCAGGTCTTCCATGGATTCAATCACGTGGATCCCGATGCCGCCCCCTCCCTCGGCGGGCTTGACCATCAGGGGGAATCCCAGTTTCCACGCCAGGTCTTCCGCCTTTGGGCTATCGACGGTCTCCTCGATGCCGGGCAGCACGGGGAGGCCGGCTTTTTTGGCCAACTTTCGCGCCCGCACCTTGTCTCCCATCTTCTCCATCACTTCCGGTTTGGGTCCGATGAAGCAGATGCCGGCAACCTGACAGCGGCGGGCAAAATCGGAGTTTTCCGACAGGAACCCGTACCCTGGATGGATCGCCTGGGCGCCGGACTTTCGGGCCGCTTCCAGGATCGTGTCCATGTTCAGGTAGCTGTCGTGAGGCGGGGCCTCCCCCACCAAGATCGCTTCGTCGGCCATCTGAACATGAAGAGCATCTTTGTCGGCAGTGGAGTATACGGCTACGGCGGCGATCCCCAATTTGTGGCAGGCGCGAATTATCCTGCAGGCGATCTCACCGCGGTTGGCGATCAAAATCTTGGTAAACAATAGTCACCCTCTTATCGGTGGTTGCTAGATGCCTCGTCCAGACACTGGCCGGGCAACCCCATTAGACCTTTTCGACGCATGAACCGGAATGTAAACCTATTTGTGGAAACGAACACTAGTTTTATACCTCAGTCCCGGCCACATGGTGTACGTGTTCCAGAAACGAGTTAGACCGAATTTCCTTGTCCAGCCAGTACTGAATGGTGGTGCTCAGCAGTGCCTTTAGCTCCCGGGCCAGGGCGGCGTCCATACTCAGAGCAGGCAGCTCCGCAATTGGTGTCCGATGCAGCAGGCGCAACACCTTGAGGGTCCTCAGCGAAAGGGGACGCAGCCGGGCATCCGTGGGATTGCAGTCGAGACATAGCGCTCCGCCCAGGTTAGGGCTGAAGCGGTGGCGGCCCGGCGTCAATGTCTGCCGGCACTCCACGCATCGGTACAACTCGGGCATCAGGCCGGAAACTTGAAGCAGGTGCAGCTCGAAGAAGCGCAGCGGCAGGTCCGATTCTGGGGCCGCTTCAATCGCATGCAGGGCCTCGATGACCAGGCGGTAGAGCGGCTGGTTGGGGTTGGATTCGGAGCCGAATCCGTCAACCAACTCGGCCACATAGAGACCCTTGGCGATGGCGCCCAGATCACCCTTGAGCAAGGCGAAACCGGACACTACCTGGGCCTGGACAACATGGTCCAGATCGCGGCCCTGGGCCAGGGACAACTTGACCTGGGTCAAGGGCTCAAAGTGACCCATAAGCTTACTGTTGGACCGGCGGGCCCCTCTGGCCAAAGCCCGAACTTTGCCCCTTTCCCTGGTGTAGAGGGTCACCAATAGGTCCGCTTCACCCAAGGGGAATTTCTTGAGTGTCACCGCCTCGCATTGGTATGCCCGCGGAGGCGCCACGGCTACAGTTCCTGGCGGCCCTGGAAGGCGCGGCTGAGGGTCAATTCGTCGGTGTACTCCAGAGCGCCGCCTACCGGCAACCCACGGGCCAGATGGGTGATCTTCAGTTCGCTGCCCGCAAGCTGACGGCGGATGTACATGGCCGTCGCTTCACCTTCCAGGGTAGCGTTGGTGGCGATAACCAATTCCTGGACCTGCTTTCCGGACAGGCGGGCGTACAGCTCTTTGAGCTTCAACTGTTCGGGACCGATGCCGTTTAGCGGGGAGATGACGCCGTGCAACACGTGGTACAAGCCACGAAAACACCGGGTGCGCTCCAGGGCCAGCACGTCCAGCGGGTCTTCCACCACGCATACCACATCCTGGTCCCGGCGCGAGTCACTGCAGATCGAGCATGGGGAGTCGTCGGTCAGGTTCTGGCACTCGGCGCACAGAACGATCTGCTGCTTTACCGCCGTTATGGCGTCGGCCAGGGCGTAGGCGTCATCGTCGGGCAGGCGGATCAGGTAATAGGCCAAGCGTTGGGCGCTTTTGGGTCCGATGCCCGGCAATTTTTGCAATTCCTGTATCAGCCGGGAAAGGGACGGCGCCGCCGATGGGATCTGCTCGGAGCTCATACCGATGCCCGCTGAAAACGATCTAGTATCTCTTTGTCGAAGGTCTTTAGTGGCATATTTAGTTCTTCTGCCAGAGCCACAACGACTGAGTCGGCGCCCCTTAAGCCGTACTTATCGGCTACTTGAAAGGAAGAAACGATAACGTTGGCATCGACAACTATGTGTTCCATGGCCGGTCGCGCTGCTCGCGGATAGCATCCACGGCCGATACGTCTTTGGGCCAGTCTTTACTGATTTCCTTGGTGAGAGCCCTCCACCCATCGAACGGGTCCTTGATGGAGAGCAATCTTACCATGACGTCCAGCTCTTCAAGGGCGTCCTGAAGTTCCTCCGGCACGAACTCAGGTGTTACCTGAGAACTTGGGGCCATCACCGAGTTCCCCAGGTGTTCCGCCTTGGCATGATCCAACACTCTCAGATACTCCTCCACGCCAGCCTGTGCGGTCTTCGATTCCAGTTGGATAATGCCCTGAAGACCCCAAAGCAGAGCGCACCCGCTCCAACCTTTGATGATTGCCTGTGGGTAAGTTACCTGATGGGTGCCAAGGTTGGATTTGAGGAGGTATGCTTGATTAAACGCCTGACACGCTTCTTCGAAGCGCTCAAGCCCCACCAGAGCGGCCGACTTCAAAGTCCAACCGGTGGTAGACTGGGCTTTATTTTTCAGCGCTTTATTGGAGGTTTGCAATGCCTCTGTTAGGCGATTGGCGCGCACTAACAGCCATCCTTGCTTGACTAGAAGAAGCTCCAGGAGTGCGGATTTCAGGTCGTCGTTAATCGGAGGTGTCTGCTGAAGAAAAGCCTCGATCTCGTCCAAGGTTGCCGTGCCATCTTCGATGCGCGCGCGAAGCTCGCCAGGTACCTCTTGAAGGGCGTCGGTGTACTCCGCGATAGATGTCTTCTCCATCGCATCTATGGTTTGGTCTAGGCCTAGCATCTCGCTGGGTATGAATGTAGCCATGATTTATGCCGATCTGTCCGCGAACATCACGTCAGGCCCGGGATGTTCAGGCCGCCGGTGATGGAGCCCATCTTTTGCGCCATGGTTTCCTGGGTTTTGGCCGAGGCGTCGTTGACCGCCGCCACTATCAATTCCTGCAGCAGCTCCACGTCCTCCATGGCATCGGGGTCAATGGTCACCGATTCCACTACCTGCTTGCCCGACATGACCACCTTTACGGCTCCGCCGCCGGAACTGCCCTCCACGGTGAGGCTCTCCAGCTCCTCCTGAACTTTCTCGAGCTGGGCTTGTATCTGTTGGGCCTGTGACTTCTGGCCTCGGCCGCCCTGACCCGACATCCGGGCGGCATTGCGTCGTATGTGGCGGTTCATAGCGGCACCTCGTCGATGATTCTGGCGCCCATGCCCAGGGCGGCTCGCACCAGGGGACTGTTTTGAGAAGGCCTCACGTTATTCCCGCCGCCACCATTCTCTCCCACCAGGGTCAGGGTAAAATTGGAGGAGGCGCCGAAGAACTGGACCACGGCATCCGCCACCAGAGCGCGTCCCCTGGGGTCTTCCATCTCCTCTTGCATCCGCTCCATGTTGGCGCGGTGCGAAAATGCCATGACCAGGGTGTCGCCATCCAGTACGATGGCGTCGGCCTTACAGTCTCGAAGCAGCGCGCCTAGATTGTACTTGTTCCCTTTTTGGCGTCCCAGCACTTTCACCATAGCCGCCCATCGCGATGCCAGGTCGCCGTCTCCACTAGCCGCCGGGGCGACAGGATTGGAGGCCACGGGCGCGGGCGCCGCGGGGCTTCGCTGGGGAGATTGAGCGGGAGGTTGGGCCGGAGCGGCGGTAGGACGCGGGTTCGCCGGAGCAGCGTCGGCCGAACGGCGAGGGGCCGCGGCGCGGGGCTGGGTTGCCACCGCCTGCGGCTGGTCCGCTGTGCCAGGCGCCGACACCTGGTCGTCGCAGATCTCGAC
>JADFJS010000174.1 GCA_022566155.1 Chloroflexota bacterium | reverse complement strand
TCCCGTAACTTTCGTCAGTTCTTCCAGATCCTCGGCGCCGGCTACGCTGACGTATTCGACCTGCTCCACCAATGGCTCTTCCAACAACACCTGTTTCACTTCCGCTCGCAGCCGGTCGCAATCGCCAACGCCATGGCTCCGTAGCTCCTGGGCCCGGCACAAAGCGCGGTAAACCACTGGAGCGGCCCGGCGTTCCTCCGGGTTCAGGTAAACGTTTCGACTGCTCAGGGCCAGGCCGTCGGCATCGCGCACCGTCGGCACCACCACTATCTCCAGGCCCATGTCCATGTCCCGCGCCAGCTTGCGCACCACCACGGTCTGCTGACCGTCCTTCTGCCCAAAATAGGCCCGGTCGGGACCTACCATGTTGAATAGCTTGGTCAACACAGTGGCGACTCCCCGGAAGTGGCCGGGGCGGTTGGCGCCTTCCAAGCGTTCGGCCAAGGCCCCAACCTGGACCCATGTATCGAATCCCGGGGGGTAGATCTCCTCCACCGGCGGCACAAATACCAGGTCGGCGCCCTCTTCGCGCAGCATACCCAGGTCACGCTCCAGGTCGCGGGGATATTGAGCCAGGTCCTCTTGCGGCGAAAATTGAGTGGGGTTTATGAAGATGGTCACGGCCAGAGTTTCGTTTTCCTCACGGGCCTGCCGCACCAGCGTCAGATGGCCATCGTGGAGCGCGCCCATGGTGGGCACCAATCCCAGAGGCCGGGCTGCCTCATGGCAAGCCCGCACCATCTCTAATTTAGTCTTCACAACGCGCATCTATCCCCCATATCGAACGGCCGGATTGGAAACGGCCACGGCGTGTTGGCGGCTGCCGATGGGGATAACATCAAGAACCGCCAACGGAAGCGATGCAACGCCGATTCCCCGTCCGGGATACCCCACCAGGGCTAATGAGGAACGGTCAGTTCCTCCATCAGTCCCTCAACTATGGATTCATCCATGTTGAAGCTCTCCTTTGCCGTGGGGAAAGAGCCGTCCTTGACCTCCTGAGCATACCGGCCCAGGGCGCCTTTGATCTCTTCAGCTAGCCGCAGGTATTGCTTGGTGTGTTTCGGCACGAAGTCAGTGAACAGCCCCAGCATATCGTGGAGAACCTGTACCTGGCCGTCACAGTGAGGACCGGCCCCGATTCCAATGGTGGGTATGGTCAACTGCTGGGAAATGATGCGGGCAAGGGGAGCCGGCACCAGTTCCAGTACCACCGCGTAAGCTCCGGCCTCCTCAAGCGCGCAGGCGTCCTTAACGAGTTGCAGCGCCTCTTTGCGTTCTCGGCCCTGAACCCGGTAGCCCCCCAGGGTGTTGGCCGACTGGGGTGTCAAACCGATGTGGCCCATCACCGGTATGCCGCATTCAACTATCCGGTGTACCGTCCCCGCCATCATCTGTCCGCCTTCCAGTTTGACCGATTGGGCGCCACCTTCCTGTACTAGCCGGCCGGCATTGCTAAGGGCTTGGGCTGAGTCAACGTGGTAGGTCATAAATGGCAGGTCACCCACGATATGCGCCTTTTGCACGCCACGGGACACTGCTTTCAGATGATGCACCATGTCTTCCATGGTCACGGGGATGGTGGAGTCGTAGCCCAGCACCACCATGCCCAGGCTGTCGCCCACCAACAGCAGTGGCACCCCTGCCTCGTCGGCCAGGCGAGCGGAGGTATAATCGTAGGCGGTAATCATGGGGATCTTCTCGCCCTTGGCCTTCATCTGGGTGATGTCCCTTGCTGTCACTCTGGGCATCTTTTGGGCCTCCCGTTAATTGCGTCGGTTAAGGCTCGAAGGACTAGCAAAGGGGCATTGCCCCTCTGCACTCCCCTTCCCATTTCACTCTCATGGTCTGCTATTTCGGGTTTGCGTATTGGTCAACTAGTTCCTTCAGGGCGGCGATCCGGTCCGCTCCTACACCTCGCCTCGCGGCCATGCCCAGAGAAGCGTTGGTCATTGTGCCGTAGAGCGGGACTACCTCCGGCAGCCTCTCATGTAGAGATTCCAGGTGGGAGCGCAGGGTGTCGATGTCTCCCCGCACTACCGGGCCGGTAACGCTGGCATCGGCGCCCGATTTTGCCAAGTTGTCCAGGGTAGCCCGGGAGATCGGATATAGTGCGTCGATGGCCTCCCGTTCCGTGAACCCCATGGATCGCCATAATTCGATGGTGGCCTTCAACAAAGTAACCAGGTACCCGCACGACAGCACCGCGGAGGCGTG
>JADFJS010000092.1 GCA_022566155.1 Chloroflexota bacterium | reverse complement strand
ATAACATCCGTGCCCATAATGTGAGCGACCGGATCACATTGGTCAAAGGCGACCTGCTGGAACCGCTGCCGGAGCCCGTCGACCTGGTTGTGGCCAACCTGCCCTATCTACCTTCGGACCGTATCCCCACCCTGCAACCGGAGGTACAGAAGGAGCCCAGGGCCGCGCTGGACGGTGGAGCCGATGGCCTGGACCTGGTTCGGAGGCTTCTGTCCCAGGCCACGGAAAAGCTAAAGGAGCATGGGGTGATAATGCTGGAGCTTGACCCCGAGCAGGTGCCCGTGGTGGAGGACCTTGCCCGGCAGCATTTCCCGGAAGCCTCTATCACGGTGGAACAGGACCTCGCCCATCAGGACCGCATACTCGTCATTAATCGTGGCATGGGGGAGGAGGAGTAAGGTACAGTTAGCCTTCCCCTCCTGCGAACTTCAATTTAATGACTGTCCAGACCGCCTTTGCGCCCTGCTTTCCATTAGACCTATCACACCCGAAAAAACTAGGGCGATGACTGCGGGTAGAAAAAGCAGCCCGATGGAAGCGATTCCAATCGCGGAGAATCCCAAGAGCAAAACAGCCAACGTCAATATGAAGGCTCCGCGCCGGACCAAATCGGCGCGTATCAATATGGCGGCCAACGCGGCGATTGCTGTTAGCAACACTGGCGCCAGGAGCAGGGGGATCACGCTGAGGCCGTTGACCTCGATAAGCGTTGCCGTTACTCGTATCGGCTCGCTGGGTGCGCTGCCAGATGTCACCGCGGCAACCGATGCACCCTGGTAGGTGGCCCCCACGGCCAGCCAGATGGCCGATGCCCATGCCAAGGTGTGGGCAATCACCGCCGAAATTAAAGCCGCATCGTAGCGTTTCATGCACAGATCACTTGTTGTGAGCTCTGAAATGCCGCGGTGGACATCTCCGGCTCATTGACATCCTTGGCCAGGACCGCGATTCAACGCCATAATGCACCCTCGCCACAGCTAACAGGGAGGCGTGGAATCTGTGCAACGTATAAATAGAATTAGTAGAATTAGCCACCTGCCGGAGGGGCGTCAGAGTCCGTCTAGCTCCAGGGTCGAAACCTGGTTGGCCGCCAGGTCGGCCACGCGTATCGCATGGTTGTTGGTATCGGCGATGTATAGCTTGCCGTTGGCGATGCTGAGGCCGCTGGGCTCTGAGAACATGGAAGAGGCGCCCGGGCCGTCCTGATGCCCCGGTTCCCCGATACCCAAGAGGGTCAAGACGCTCCGAGTTGCGGGAAATACCCGTTTGATCTTGTGGTTGTAGGTGTCTGCCAGGTAGAGTACACCGTCGAACCAGGCGATGCCCAAGGGGTGCTGTAAACGGACCTGCTGGTCGCTCCCGTCCACATCGCCAAAGACGAACAGGTCTAGTCCCACGATGGTGCTGACACGTCCCGAAGGCGCCAGATCGGCGGAGCGGACGGAGCTGGTCTCGCTGTCGGCGAAGAAAAGTCTGTCTCCATCGGTTGTGATGCCGCTGGGCTGGGCCAGCGTGGCCGTAGACAGTGGACCATCGGTAAGGGATTCCTGGCCGCTGCCGGCATGGGGACCCACCGTGCCATCAGACAGGTTCATCGACCATAACTGGTGGCAACCGGCCATGGCGATGTAAAGAGATCCCTGGTGAACCACCAGGTCCCAGGGTGAATTGAGGCCGGTGCTCCTACCCGGACCTCGCCCGGTTTGCGGTTGGCCCTGGCCACCGGTACCCGCGACGGTCCAAACCATCTGCTCGGTGAGGTCCACCTTGCGTATGGCGTGATTCTCCGTGTCCGCCACATAAAGGGCGTCTCCCGCCAGGGCCATACCCTGAGGATGGTCCAAGGAGGCGGAAGCGAACGGCCCATCCTCCATCCCGGCTTCACCGGAGCCTATAACCTGCTTGAGCTCGCCATCGAGGGTAGTGACCAGGATGCGGTTGTGATTGGAGTCGGAGATAAACAGCCGATCTCCCGGCCCATCGGCCAGTACCTTGCCCGGGAACGCCAGGATGGACTCCGGCTCCTGCTCGGGAAGAAAGTGCACCGCGGTGTGGTCCAAAAGCCCGCCGGCGTCGAACTCGGCCACCATTCGGCCCAGAAGGTTATCGAAGGTTTCATAATCGATCTCGCCTTCGTGTTTACCGATGACCTTGCCCTGGGGATCGACAAAGATGAGGGTGGGCCAAGCACGGCAGGCGTACTCCTGCCAAACTTGAAAGTCCACGTCGTTGGCCACAGGGTGTTTTAGCTCATAGCGTTGGACTGCATTTAAGAGATTCTGGGCGCCTTTTTCGTTGGGAAACTTAGCCGAGTGGATCCCAACAACCGCCAGCTCGTTGGCGTACTTCTGCTCCAGTTTCCGCAACTGCGGAAAGATGTGCATGCAGTTGATTCAACAGTAGGTCCAGAAATCGAGGATCACGATCTTTCCCCGCAGCTCCGCCATGGTTAGCGGCCGGTCGGTATTGACCCAGCTCATCCCCGCGGGAAACTCGGGAGCGTTGGTTTTGCCGAGGAAGGACGTCGTCGCCACGGTTACCTCTCGTGGAATCTATCAGCGTTCGGCAGGAACGGAAGGATCGGTTACAAACCTACTCGAAGGCCAGGGTTGCGTAACGCATGAAGATCGTGCCCACCGGCTCGCCCAAGGGCGCGTTGGCGACCAACACGGCGATAACGTGGACCGTGCCCGGTACCGCCTGGTTTGCTACCAGGGCGCGTTTCCCCGTGTTATTGCCGGTTATCACCCCGGTCACCCGGTCGATCTCGCCGTCGATATATATCTCGCCATAGTTGTCCACGTTGGTCTCAAACCAGACTCGCTTGCCGGCCACATCTTGACCCTTTACCTGGGTGGGCAAGGTGATATGCAGTCGATACCAAGCAAAGGTAAACCCGACAGACCGCCGCTCTTGGATATCGGCGTCTTTATCCCACCACGTATCGTCGTAGTCTACCAGGCGAGCCGGGCTTGACAGGATTTCGGCAACGAGCCCCTGGTTGGGCTGGCCGGGGACCAGGCCCGACGCGATCCTCCAACCGGTAGTGCCCAATTGGGCCAAGTCTGACGGGTTCTCCAGGTCCAGCGATACCCTGGGCATAGGAAACCTCCGGCGGTTATTCCCGGCCTTATCTGGCAAACAGGATTCGGCAGCCAGCCGTTGGCGCAGGTTGACGGCTGACCGCTGACCAGCTATCTGGTGACTGGGGCGCCTTTCAGGTGACTGGCGAAAAACTCCAAGGTGCGCGGCCAGGAAGCTGCGGCAGCCTCTTGGTGGTGGCGTTCGCTATTGGTGAAATCCATAAACGCGTGGCCGGCGCCCTCGTATGCGTAAAACTGATGGGGCTTGCCCAACCGGGTCAACTCGGCGTCCAATTTGACCTGGTCGTCCGGCGAGGGGTTCCCGTCTGTGGCGCCAAAGTGGAACATCATCGGGCAGCTGATGCCGTTGGACAAGTCGAACGGTGATTGAGTTGCGGCGCCCCAGGGAGACATGATGTTGCCGCCGTAGTAGGGCACCGCAGCCTTGAAAACAGGGTTGACGGCGGCCATCAGCCATGCCACACGGCCGCCCATGCAGAAACCGGTGATCCCGATCCTTTCGCTGTCTATGGCCGAGTTAGACTGCAAAAAACCCACCGCCGCGTTGATGTCGGCGATTATGTCCGGATCGCTCAGGTGCTCCAGACGCCCCAAGCGGGGACCGTCCATGACCTCGGAAGACAGACGGTGGAACAGGTCGGGGACCACGGCAGCGTAGCCTTCCGCCGACAGCCGGTCCGCTATGGCCTTGTCGAACTCGTCGAGCCCACCAACGTGGAATGCGATCACCACCGCCGGATGCGGGCCAGACCCGGCCGGCACGCTGGCGTACATCTCCATCTCATGGCCGCCCACTTGTAGTTTATCGGTGAAAGATGGCATGATCCTCGACCTCCCAATCTTATCTATAACTCTCTATTTGAGTATTTTGGCAGCTACAATGGTCCAAAGGGCCTGCCTAACGAGCGGCAACTCCCTTCAGATGGTAAGCGAAGAACTCCAGCGTTCGGGGCCAGGATGTCTCGGCGGACTCCCGGTGGAACCGCGCGCCGGTGTGGTCCATAAAGGCATGATCGGCCCCTGGGTAGGTGTAGAACTGGTGAGGCTTGCCCAGGCGGGTGAGCTCATCGTCCAGTGTGCGCATGTGCTCTTGGGAAGGGTTGCCATCCAGCTCCCCGAAATGGAACAGGATAGGGCAGTTGATGCCGTCTGTTAGCTCGAACGGACTCTGGTCCGCCGCTCCTCGAGGAACCATGAGGTTGCCGCCGTAATAGGGGGCCGCTGCCTTGAAATGGGGGTTGGTGGCGGCGGCCAGCCAGGTCACCCGGCCGCCCATGCAGAAGCCGGTGACGCCGATCCTCTCGCCGTCGACGGCAGAGTGGTTGCGCAGGAAGTCCACCGTGGCGTTGACGTCGGCGATTATCTCCGGGTCGCTCAGTTGTCCGGCTTTGGTGATCCCGTCGGTAACGGAAGGGTCAGTCATACGGTGGAACAGGTCGGGCGCCACCGCCACGTAGCCCTCTTCGGCCAGCCGGTCGGAAACGGTGGTGATAAAGTCGTTCACACCGCCCGCCGCCTGAATGACCACCACCGCGGGAAAAGGCCCAGAGCCTTGGGGTATGCTGGCGTACAGGCTCATGTCCTGGCCGTCTACTTGGAGCTTGTCCCAGAATGATGGCATAGTTGCATACTCCCGTCAGAGATTGAGCGCGGCGGCCCGTCCAGCGGATTCTACCAGAAACGGGATGCAGGGGCACGGTCAGTGGCCGGCAGACCAGGCTACACCAGGCCTTCCGCCCTTATGGCCGCCAGTGTTTCTTCGAACGCTTCCAACGTCTCGCCGATCTCCCCGTCGGTGTGGGTGCCGGAAACTAGAAAAGCATCGCGGCCCATGATGTCCACCCCTCGGTTCTGCAAGCCTCGCTTCATCGCCGTCACGGCTGGTGAGGCAGTGGCCTCTTTGATCTCGCGGTGGGACATGGTGCAAAGCTCCCGGCCGCAGTCACAGTCGGCCAATACGACGTGGACCATGGATGCTATGCCGTGGGCGTGGCCGGCGACCTCCATCTTCCCGAATATCTCGTTGAGGCCGGCTTTGAGCTTGGCGGCCATGGCATCGGCTTGCTTGTTGATGGGCTGGGTGGCAACCATTTCCAGACACGTGGCGCCGGCCACGGCGGACAGGGGGTTGGCGTTGAATGTGCCGGGATGGTAGACGCGCCGCGTGTTGTCCCATTCGGGGTCTCCACGATGGGCGATCATGTCGATGATATCGGCTTTGCCGCCCACCGCGCCTCCGGGCAATCCCCCGGCGACGATCTTTGCCAATGTGGTGATATCCGGCCTCACTCCATACAGCTCTTGTGCGCCGCCCGGGGAGGCCCGGAACCCGGTTACCACCTCGTCGAAGATCAGCACCACGCCGTGTTGGCTGGTCAGTTCCCGCAGTCCTTTCAAGTAGTTGGGTGTGTCGAAGGGGAGCTGGCCGTAATGGGCGCCCGTGGGTTCCAGGATCAGGGCGGCAATGCCCGAATCCCGGCTCAGGGCATCTTCCACGGCGTTGAGGTCCCCGGCAGGCACCACAACCATGCTTCCCCAGGTCGCCTGTGGGATACCGGGAGCAGCCCTGTCGGACCCGGCCATGGCGTAATCGTGCCAGCCGTGGAAGTGGTCCTGCAACTTGATGACCTTGTCCTTGCCGGTATATGCCCGGGCCAGCCGCATGGCCATCAAGGTGGCTTCCGTGCCTGAGCTGTGAAAGCGAAGCTTCTCCACCGACGGCATCAGCGCCTTGATCGCCCTGGCCCACCGCATTTCCTCGTCGGTGGAGGCGCCCAGGTGCGTTCCCCGTGTGATCTGCCGGGAGACCGCCTCGGCGATGGCGGGGTGGGAGTGGCCCAGCAGCAGTGCGCCGTGGCCGGACACGTAGTCGATGTATTCGTTCCCGTCCACGTCCCACTTGCGAGGCCCTGTGCCGTGGGTCATGTACAGCGGGAAGGGCTGGGCATAGCGGGTGTCGTGGGTGACGCCGCCGGGAAACAGTTGGGATGCTTCCAGATACCGTTGGGCCGATCCAGGGTGCTTGGAGATGTAATCTTCCAATATTGTGGACATGGCTCTTCTCCGGCCGCGGCGGTTGGACTTGGGTAGATGCCGCGTCAAAGGGTTTGTGGTCGAACAGGCAACGGAAGGGTTAATGCAATAAGTATTCTAACGCCTGAGCGGCCCTTCGGCCTTGACGCAGTTTAATCATCGGCGCCCGCTGCGGACGTGGCGTCGGGGCGGGCCTCCACCCGGAGGTCGGGCATCCACTCTAGCCACTTGGGCAAATACCAATTCCAATTGCCCAGGAGCTTCATGCTGGCGGGCACCAGGACCATACGGACGATGGTGGCATCCAGGAGGATGGCGATCCCCAAGCCGAATCCCATCTGCTGCAGTGCGGTCAAGTCTCCGGCGGCGAAACCCCAGAACACCGCAACCATGATCAAGGCAGCGCCGGTTATAAGCCGCCCGGTGGAGCGGATACCGAAGGCCACCGACTCGGTGTTGTGTTGAGTCTCGTCAAACCGCTCTCGTATGCGGCTCAACAGGAAGACATGATAGTCCATGGAGAGGCCGAATATGATGGCAAACAGGAAGATGGGTATCCAGGCTTCGATAGATTCGGCTTGCTGAAAACCCAAGAAATCGGCCATCACGCCCTTTTGGAAGACCAACACCAAGATGCCGTAGGTCGCGCCAACCGAAAGCAGGTTCAGGATGATAGCCTTGATGGGGACCACGATCGAGCGGAACATGATCATGAGCAGCAAGAAACTAACCGCAAGCACGAAGGGAATCACGACGTAAGCAGCGTCATTGGCCATGTTGAAGAAGTCGATATTTAACGCCGTATCCCCCGTCACGTAGACCTTAGCTGCAACACCCTGGAATGCCCCTTCCACATAGTCGCTGCGGAGGCGCTTTATGGAGTCGATGGTGGCTTGGCTAGCGGCATCGCCATCGACGGGGACCTGTAGCAGAGCAACCTCCCCGTCATCACTGATTGTCAGTGGCCTTGGCTGGCCAAATGACCCGTCCGCCGCTAAACGGTCGGTGAGTCTTCCTATGGCGGCCTGCACCTCGGGGGAGCTGATGTTTCCTTCGATCACTATCTCAGCGGGCGTGAATTCTCCCGCGGAGAACTCCTTCTCCAGGATCTGAAAGCCCTCCTTGGATTCTATGCCGTCGGGGAACGACCCAACACCGGAGGCGCCAGGGCTGATCTGGAAGAAAAACACCCCGGCGGTGATGAGAAGACCGCCCGCGAGTACCAGGCTGATCACCGGTTTACCCATGACTGCCCGTGCCAAAGCTCCCCAAAAATCGCCGGAGTGGGGCTCGTCAAAGTTGGTCTGGGCCTTGCCGGCAAATGGAATACTGAGTTTGTTGATACCGTCGCCCAGCAGGCCCACGATGGCGGGCAAAAGGGTCAATGCGGCCAAAACCGAGGCCACGACAACGAAGATGACGGCTAGTCCGATCCCTATGAATACGTTGGAAGGCACCAGCAACAATCCTATGAAACCAAGCACCACGGTAATGCCGCTGAAAACTACAGTGCGGTTGGCCGTGTCTCCGGCCCGCGCGATGGCGTCCATTTTTTCCAGGCCCTTAGACCGCTCTTCCCGGAACCGCGAGATAAAGAACAGGGAATAGTCGATACCCACCGCCAGACCTATCATGGTGATCATGTTTTCCACGAAGAAAGACAACTGAAAGACCTGGCCTGTCAGCGAAGCCAAGCCAAGCGCCAACACTATGGCTACTATGGCCATGATCAGGGGAATCACAGCGGCCACGACAGCGCCCAGAACCAGAACCAGTATTATTAGCGCTATCGGCACACCGAACATTTCTCCCTTTGCGAGACCTTCCTGGGCTACCTTTTGAAAGTCCAAGCCCACAGTCGCTTGGCCAACCATCAGGACTTTGAAGCTTGGGTCGCCTTTGTGCCGGTCAACAACACTGGCGACTTCCTCGATATGGTCACTGGCATCATCGATGTCGCCAGCCATAGTGAATGGCATAATCATGGTATGCCGGTCTTGGGAAACCAGAAATTCGGCTCCTGTCTGGAAGTAATTAAGCAGCGTATCCTGCCGGATTATCTCCGGTCCCAGGGCCGCCACCTCAGCGTAGATCGGGTCGAACACTTGCTGGAACGCCGGATCGTCGACGGTAAACTCCACGGACTGAATTATCACCACTTCGTTGGTGCCCTTGGGCCCGGTCAGCTTGTCTTCAATCAGCTCTTTGCCGACACTAGACTCGGGGTTGTTGGTGATAGCAAACTCGGTGGTGATTCCGTCGGCAAATAGCGTGATCCTCAAGAAAATAGAAATAATAAACACCACGACCCAAATGCCTATGGTGATCCAAGGCCTGCGGCTGGAAGCCCTCGCTATGGCCTCGGTGGAAAGGTTTATCACTTTAACAGCCCCCTTAGTGCCGCATCTCAGGTTGACTCAACGGATCTGGTCCAAGATATCAATTTGAAAGGTTCAGGGCATCCCAAATCCGGCTAGTGCCGGACCCGGAAGATTGGCTAGGTATTGTTGGTCAACGGCGTTCTGGCCGCTGGTTAGAAGAACGGGTTGTCCCATCGTATCGTTTCAAGCTCAACATTTGACGCCATCGTAGGGAGATAACCACGTTTGACCAGGTTAAGGATACCCGCTATTCGGCTTACCTGCAACGGTATTCGACACA
>JADFJS010000091.1 GCA_022566155.1 Chloroflexota bacterium | reverse complement strand
TGCCGGAGCAAGTTAGAAGAAAGCAAGGGTCCTTCTCCAAGAACGCCGGTAATATACAACGAGCAGTTCGCCAAATTTGCGTCAACGGAATTAGGTTAGCATGTCACCCTAAGGCGCTAATAGCTCGCCCGTCATGGTCGAGGGACACCGAGGTCCCGGCATATTTTCCTGGCCAGGACTTCGCTGATTTCACGGTGCCTGGGCACTGCGGACCGGCGGTTATTGGCAGGATTGCCCCACCATGAATGTCTGGCCCCTTCCCGGACCATTATGCAGCCATGGTACCTGAGGTGAGCGAGTAGTTCTCGCCGTTTCACACTTCAAGACTCACTTCCTCGTAATCACCCGTTGCGGCTGCCAACGCCTCGGCTTGGTTCATCTCCAGGGCTTCTTTGAGGGCTGAGCCCAGATTCTCAATTAGCTTGTCGCGTGTCCTCGCCTGGCAGTTTACGCCGGGAATCTCTTCGACCCACCCAATCCACCATGGGCCATCCCGCTGGACCACCGCAGTGTAAAAAGATTTCATTTGAGTCGAAGTCTCCTCGATTGATTCGATCGATGTATGTGGCGGTGCGGACCACCAGGCAGCTCCCCCTACTCCACCGGCACCAATGCCCCTGGCGCCAGGGTCTGTTCCTCCAGCACCAATAGCCGGCGCAGCTCGAAGATCTCGTCGCGGAACTGGGCGGCTTTCTCGAACTGCAGGCTGCGGGCCGCATCCTTCATCTGCACTTCCAGGTCCTTGACCACCCGGTACATGTCGGTCCGGGACATCTCCTCGCGCACCACCCGGTAGCGGGACCGGTTTTCGGCGATGGACTTGATCCCCTCAGTGATGTCGTGGACCTCTTTCTGGATACTCTTTGGCTCGATGCCATGCTGCCGGTTGTGGGCGTCCTGGATGTCGCGTCTCCGGTAAGTCTCGTCGATGGCCTGCTTCATGGAGGCTGTGATCTTGTCGGCGTACATGATGACGTGACCGTTGGCATGCCGGGCGGCCCGCCCGATGGTCTGGACCAATGACGTGGCGGACCGCAGGTAGCCCTCTTTGTCGGCGTCGAGAATGGCCACCAGGCTCACCTCCGGGAGGTCCAGTCCCTCGCGCAGCAGGTTGATACCCACGATAACGTCGTAGACACCCAACCGCAGGTCGCGCAGGATCTCCACCCGGTCCAGGGTTTGGATGTCAGAATGCAGGTAGGTGTTGCGTATTCCCATCTCCGAAAGGTAGTCGGCCAGCTCCTCGGCCATCCGCTTGGTCAGGGTGGTTACCAGGCAACGTTCACGCTGTTCGATCCGCTCCCTGATCTGCTGCAACAGGTCGTCGATCTGACCGGCTGTTGGCTTCACTTCCACGGTGGGGTCCAATAACCCGGTGGGACGGATCACCTGCTCCACCACCAGCGGGCTGATCTTCAGCTCATATGGCCCCGGCGTGGCCGAAACGTAGATCACCTGGTTGATGCGGGACTCGTATTCCTCGAAGTTGAGTGGCCGGTTGTCCAGCGCCGACGGCAGGCGGAAGCCGAATTCCACCAACGTCTTCTTGCGCGACATGTCGCCGTGGTACATCCCCCGCACCTGGGGTAAAGTCATGTGGGACTCGTCCACGAAGATCAGGAAGTCTTCGGGGAAGTAGTCCAGCAGGGTCCAGGGGGCACTGCCCGCCGGCCGTTGCGACAGGTGACGCGCGTAGTTCTCCACGCCGGAGCAAAAGCCGGTCTCCTGCAGCATCTCCAGGTCGTAGTGGGTCCGGCTTTCCAGCCTTGCCGCCTCCAGAACCTTCCCCTGGTCCCGAAGCTCCTTCAACCGCTCCTCCAGCTCCACCTTGATGTCGACCATGGCCAGCTCAACCTTCTCTTTAGAGGTCACGAAGTGGTTGGCCGGATATATGGACGTCTCGGCAAGGTCGGCTAGGACCTCTCCCGTCAGAGGATCGAGCTGGACGATGCGCTCGACCTCGTCGCCGAAGAACTGTATCTGCACGGCCATCTCCTGGTAGGCCGGCACGATCTCCAAGGTGTCGCCGCGTATCCGGAACTTGCCACGGGCCAGGTCCATGTCGTTGCGCTCGTATTGCATATCCACAAGCTGACGCACCAGCAGGCTGCGGTGACGTATCTCGCCAACCTTGACCTGGGCCACAAGATTGAAATAGTCCTGGGGGTCGCCAAGGCCGTAGATGCAAGACACGGACGCCACGATAAGGACATCGCGGCGGGTGAGAAGGGAGGTGGTGGCCGACAGACGGAGCTTGTCCAGCTCTTCATTGACGCTGGAGTCCTTCTCGATGTATGTATCGGACTGAGGCACGTAGGCTTCGGGCTGGTAATAATCGTAGTAGGAGACGAAATACTCCACCGCGTTGTGGGGGAAAAACTCCTTGAACTCGGTGGCCAACTGGGCGGCCAGGGTCTTGTTGTGGGCCATGACCAGGGTCGGCCGCTGCACCTCTTGAACGATATTGGCCATGGTAAACGTCTTGCCGCTGCCGGTGACGCCCAGCATGGTCTGGTGGGTCACGCCGTCCAGGACAGCTTTCGACAACCGGGCCACCGCTTGGGGCTGGTCCCCGGTCATCTGAAATGACGAAGCCAGTTGGAATTCAGGCATGTTTAGAACTCTTTGTTTTCTGGTGGGAATTAGACCATCCCCATTCTACCATTACGCCTAACCGCCCCCAGACATCTGCTGCAAAGCCATCCGGACGCGGTCTTCCATGGTTAGGTCCGGGGAATCCTCAAGGCTGCCGACCGCGCGCCGGGCTTCAAGCGTGGAATATCCCAGGGCGGTAAGGGCGGCAATGACCTCGGTCATGTCGCCGGCCGCCGCGCCTATCTCATCTGTCTCCAACTCCAGCTTGCCCTTGAGCTCCAGAACGACCCTGCCGGCGGTGCGGCGGCCCACTCCAGGAGCGGCGTTGAGGGCTTCCACATCACCGGTCGCGATCGCCTGTTGCAGACGGGCAGCTCCCAGGGAAGAGATAAGGGCTAATGCCAACCTTGGCCCAACGCCGGACACACCATTTAGCAGCAGGAACAGACTGAGCGAAGCCGCCGATAGAAAACCGTACAACACCGGCTGCTCGTCGCGCATGCGCAGGTTGGTAAATAGCCGGACCTGGTTGCCGACCGGCGCCAGCTCTCCGATGGCGGCCGCAGGTACGGAAACCTGCAAGGTTACACCGCCCACCAGGATGTGGACCCAGTCCGGGCCAACGGCTTCCAGGGTGCCTCGAACACCGACTATCACCCCTATCTCTCCCGGCCAGGCTTAATCTCACGCTCCAGCGCCGCCGCGGCACTGCTCTGATGCAGGTGGCATAGTGCCACGGCCAGGGCGTCGGCGGCGTCGGACTCGGGCATTTCGGCCAGGTTCAGGGTGGAATTGATGATCTGTTGCATCTGCTCTTTGGTGGCGGCGCCATGGTTAGCCACCGAAAGTTTCACCTGGGCGGGCGCGTAGGTAAACACCGGCACCGCTTGGCCGGCGGCGCCGATCAGGACCACCGCCTGGGCCTGGCCAACGGCGATAGCCGGTCCCGAGAATTGCCGTTCTCCCCTGCCCACGAATGGCGCCTCCACGGCGATAGCACCGGGTTGAAAGATACCGATCAGGTTCAATATATGGGTGTATAGCTGGTAAAGCCGCTGTTCCAGGGGCATGGTACGGGGAAGGGAGATGACTCCATAGTCTTCGGCAGTGGGGTGAGGGCCCGACTCCAGCACACCGTATCCCATCCGGATCGTGCCGGGGTCTATTCCCAGTATCCGCACGGCACCCCTTCGACCCCACTAGGTCTTGCTGTTTCGGTTGCTATGAAAATCATCCCTTGCCCGCGGCCCTTCTCCCAAAGAGAGAGGTTAGGCGGCATGCGAAGGTGAGGGCGGGTAATGGATGTTGCCGGTGATCCCCAAAGGATCAGGAATTCGCTTGATACCTTTCCAGCACATCGGCGGGAAAATCGGCGTTGGTGTAGGCCTTCTGTATATCGTCCAGGTCCTCCAGACTGTCCAGAAGCTTCAAAGTGCGCTCGGCCTCATCTGCCCCTAGTACCACCGTGGACTTGGGCACCATAGAGATCTCGGAGGTGACCTGAACCGCTCCTACATCTTCCAATGCCGTCTGGACCTCCAGGAGTTTATCAGGGGTGGTGTGCACCTCCAACATACCATCCTCCAGGGTGACATCCTCGGCCCCGGCGTCGATGGCTAGGAGGGTCAACTCTTCTCCTTTCTCCTCATCGGCGATCTCCAGCGTTATCACGCCCATGTTTTCAAAGTTCCAGGCAACGCAACCGCTCTCCCCCAAATTGCCTCCCCCACGGCTGAAGGTGGAACGCACCTCCGCAGCCGACCGGTTGCGGTTGGATGTAACGGCGTGCAGCAGAATGGCTCCGCCGCCGGGGCCATATCCTTCGTAGAAGAGCTCCTCCAGCGATTCGGCGCCATCCCCGCCCTCGCCGGAACCTCTTTTGATGGCCCGGATGATGTTGTCTTGCGGCATATTGCTGGTCCGGGCTTTGTCGATCGTCAATCGAAGGCGGAAGTTCGTATCCGGGTCTCCACTGCCTCCCTGGCGCACGGCCAGCACGATATCCCGGCTCAATTTGGTAAACAAGGTGCCGCGCTTAACGTCGGCCGCGCCTTTCTGATGCTTGATGGTAGACCATTTGGAGTGCCCTGACATGAAGACCACCTCCTGCGCCCAAGTCGTTGATCGCCAGCCCCGGTTATGGACTATTGGACGGGCCCCGCCCGGCGCGTATTCCAGGCCGGTCAGTATCCCGAAGCGCGCTGGATCGAAGTTTCAATCACCAATACGGGTATCCGACCGTCTCGATACAATCTTGATACTCCAATTTTAGCACCGGACCAAACCGGCGGTCAAAGGTTTTACCGCAACCCGTCTGGGAGATTAACCTCCATGATACCTTGGTCCAGATCAACTTTTACGATGACATCCGCCAGGGCTGGAACCAAGACTTCGCCGGTGGGACCATTAACCACGTAAACATCGTTGCTGCCCGTTTCAAGGATATCGCTGATGCGGCCCAGCTCTTCGCCTTCCTCGGTGAGCACCTTTATCCCCAGGAGTTGAAAGTGGAAATATTCCCCTTCGGGCAACTGAGGTACAGCTTCCGGGGGAACGGTAATCATGTAGCCCACCAACGCTTTGGCGGCTTCATAGGTGTTGACACCGTGTAGCTGGAGGATAACCTGCCTGGTCCGGATGCTGGATGACTTGGCGATGCGGTAGGAGATACCGCTGATATGAATCTCGCCGCCGGCGTCAAATCGGCTGGCGACATCGCTGAGGACCCTCGCCCGTACGGCTCCCCACAGGCCATGGGTGCCGAGTATCTCCCCCACGGCTATAGGATCGGAGCCGTTCAACGCTGACTCCGTGGTTCAGCGCACCGGCCAGCAGCGATCGGCGGGGCATCAATCTTGGATATCAGCCTAGACTATCTCCAGCACCGCATGGGTTCCGTCTTTAACCGCCGCCACCCTCAAAAGCACCCTCATAGCCTGGGCTACCCGTCCTTGCCGGCCAATCACCTTGCCTTTATCCTCGGGAGCGACCTCCAGGCGGAGTATAACCCGTCCGTCCTCCACTGATTCGGTTACCTGCACCGCGTCGGGATCACTGGCAAGGGAGCGGGCGATATACTCAATCAACTCTTTCATTCTTAGCGGGCCTCGTCAACTGTTTCATCAGATGGAGCTTCATCAGGGTCTTCCTGAGCGGCCACCTCTTCGGCTGTTTCCTCGGCCACAGCCTCTTCAGAGACTTCTTCGGCGATGGCTTCGCTTGCCGTTTCTTCGGCCACAGCTTCTACAGCTGCTACCGGTTCAACAGCCACCGCCGCCGGTGCGGCAGTCCTGGTGATAGTCACTGTCGGAACCGAGGCCCCTTCCGGCTCTGAATCGGCTGTGGTGTGAGTTCGGAATTTGGGAGCCCGAACCAAGATATCTTCCCGGTCCAGAATACGCCGCACCGCATCGGAGGGTTGGGCGCCTTCACTGAGCCATTTGATGGCCCGGTCCTTTTTTATGGTGATAGCTGGAGGGTCCGCCATCGGGTCATAGTTGCCAATCCATTCGACGTAGGCGCCATCCCGCGGTGCATTAACGTCGGCAACTACGATTCGATACGACGGTTTCCCTTTCTTACCAACCCTACGTAGCCGGATTCTTAACATGAAATCTCCGCAGTGCTCATATATGTACTGATTTAACAGTGAGGATTTTAAGCCGAGGGTACATCGTTGTCAATCGCCGCCGGGCCGTCTGACCCGGCCATCAAATAAAAAAACCTCAGCGACACTGGGCCCTTGGCCCGCCTGTGCTGAGGCTCACATTGCTTTTTCGGGGCCGCCTTTGCCCGCCAATCATGGCTGACAATGAATTTCGTTAAAAGGAATCGGGCCCGGCCAACTTTGTTGTGAACACGCCCTTGATAGATCCGAACCTCAGGGGCGATGGTAGACATTGGCCTGGGCCCGACAAACGGGTTCTCGTATTTAATCGAATGCTACTACGAAACGATCACCTCGTCGCGTCCAGACAGATGCCTACCATCGCCCCTGCGTGTTAAACTTTGTTCCATGCTCTATCACCTCCTTATTTAAAATTCCGCCAAGCGGTTGATGTATTCTAGCAACCCCCGCCCTTTAGTGTCAAGCCAAATATAGCGTCCTGCCACCTTTCTTGACCCCTGGAATACCCTGGTGAACCAGGCATAATGATACCTGTCCGTGGAGCGAGTACCCAGTGAACTTGACCTGAGAAATGTGGACCTGAGCCCTTCGGCTTCACTCAGGGTAAACTCCGTGAAGAACCCGGTGCGGTGGGAGGAGCCCCCTCCATACCAGCCGCTAGCGGATTTGGCGCGGCGGCCGGCTCGGAATGAAATCCTTTAATAAGCTTTTGGCCGCGTACTAGTCTGAAAGCCACGGCGGTCACTTGGCATATTGGCGCCGTGATAGCGGCCAAGCGCCTTGCGGACGAGAAGATAGCGTGCAAACTACGGGAGGCGGAATGCGCCTGGTCTTCATGGGAACGCCGGCCTTTGTGGTTCCCGTTCTGGATGCATTGGTCAACGCCCCGGACGTCCAGGTTGCCGGGGTGTATGCCCCGCCAGACCGGCCTGGCGGACGGGGCCGCCGTGCCGAAATCTCGCCGATCAAGAGCTACGCCCTGGAGAAGGGGCTGGCCTTGTTCCAACCTTCCAGCCTGCGAACGGCGGAGTCCCAGGAAGAGCTGGCCGCGATAGGCCCGGAGGTTATCGTAGTGGCCGCCTATGGTAAGCTTCTGCCCGTCCAGGTGCTGGAATTGCCACGCCACGGTTGCCTGAACCTGCACCCATCCCTATTGCCCTTGCATCGCGGTCCTTCGCCGGTGTCTACCGCCATCCTGGAAGGCGATACAGTCTCGGGCACCACCCTGATGCTGTTGGACCGGGGTATGGACACCGGTCCTATCATTGCCCAACAGCAGTATCACCTTTCTGGATCGGAGACCGCCGAGACATTGACCGCCGATCTCTTTCAGCTTGGTACTTCCCTGCTGCTGGAGAAGCTGAACGACTGGGTTGGCGGCCGGCTCACAGCCAAGCCCCAGGAAGAAGCCGAGGCAACCACTACCCGAAAGCTGGAACGCGCCGACGGCCAGGCCAACTGGACCTTGCCGGCGGCGGTCCTGGAGCGCAAACGGCGGGCATTTACCCCGTGGCCCGGCCTGTTCACCCATTGGCAGGAAAAGGTGCTGAAACTTCTGGATGTGGTGGCGTTGCCGGCCGAGGCCGCCGAGACCGCCAAGCCATCCTGGCAACCGGGGCAGGTGTTGCCCTTGGGCATATCGGATGTTCCCGTGGGTATAGCTACCACTCGGGGGATCCTGGGATTGAAAACTGTGCAGATGGAGGGTCGCCGGGCCGTCGCAGCCGCGGAGTTCCTCATGGGGTACCCCCAATTCTTGGATGCACGGCTGTGAGTGCAGACTAGCCTGAATGCTTATCCGCCCTGGCGGCTAAAGAGCAAGTACCAAAGATGATTGGCGATCGAGAAAGTTAATCTTGCAGGAGGATCGTTCATGGCGGCGCAGATACCTTCCGAGGCTCAAGTGCTGGACTGGTTTGAATCCCTTTCCAACTGGGGAAGATGGGGCGAAGACGACCAGCGAGGGTGTTTGAATCTGATCACCCCGGCCAAGGGTAAGCAGGCCGCTGCCCTGGTCCAGGATGGCACGCCCGTAAGCTGTGCCCGGCCAATCGTTACCGACATCACGCCCGACATCACCCATCAGGTGCAGCGCCACATGGTGGACAGCGGCGAGGGCCGCGATACCGACCCTCCCGAGCGCCGCCTGATGCGCCGTGGCGCGGCGGAGTTCATCGGTATGGTATTTCACGGCCAGACCATCACCCACATCGACGCCCTATCCCATTATTCCTGGCTGGGGAAGCTATACAATGGCAAGCCGGCCAGCCTGATTACCTCGAGGGAGGGCGCCCAAACCCACTCCATAGAACCGGCCTGCGATGGAATCGTTACGCGGGCGGTGCTTCTGGACATTCCAAAGGTCCGGGGGGTATCTTGGCTGCCGCCCGAGGAGCCGGTGATGCCCGAAGACCTTGATGAGGCGGAGCGGTCGCAGGGAGTAAGGGTGGAGGAGGGAGACATCCTGCTGGTGCGCACCGGCAACTACCGCAAGCGCCTCGAGCTGGGGCCTGTGCCCGGTTCGGAGCCGATGACCGCTTGCCAGGTGGCATGCACGCCATGGTTCAAGGAGCGCGGCATCGCCATGCTTGGAACCGACACATCCAACGACGTCC
>JADFJS010000090.1 GCA_022566155.1 Chloroflexota bacterium | reverse complement strand
GTAAGGTCTTGGAAGTAGTCCTCAGTTCGCCCCGAGGGTTCTGCGCCGGTGTGGTTCGGGCCATTGAGGTGGTGGAGATCTGCCTGGAGCGGTTTGGCCCGCCGGTGTACGTGAAACACCAGATCGTTCACAACCCCTACGTGGTGGCCGACCTCGAGCGCAAAGGGGCGATCACCGTTGAGACCATTGAAGAGATACCCATAGGGTCCCGGGTGGTGTTTTCCGCCCACGGTTCTGCCCCCGAGGATTTTGAGAAGGCCAAGGCCCGGGACCTTCAGGTGATCGACGCGGTATGCCCGCTGGTCACTCGGGTCCACAATGAGGCCAAAAGGTACCACCGGGAAGGCCGCAAGGTGCTTCTGGTCGGCCATCGAGGGCATCAAGAGGTCCGGGGTACGATGGGTCAGGTGGAGATGACGCTGGTCGACGATACCGATGGCAGCCGTCTCCCCTCCTGGGACGCCGGAGAAAAGGTAGCGGTTTTGACACAGACCACTCTATCGGTGGGCGACACTGCCGAGGCCATCGAGGCCATCAGGAAACGCTTCCCAGACGCCGTGGTGCGCAACGACATATGCTACGCCACCACCAACCGCCAAGATGCGGTGACAGTGATAGCGGAGATGGTGGACATGGTGTTGGTGATCGGCGCCCAGAACAGTTCCAACTGTAACCGGTTAAGGGAAGTGGCGGCAGCCCAGGGGGTGCCTGCCTACCTGGTCAACGGTCCGGAAGAGATAGACCCAGCCTGGCTCGTGGGCAAGAATAAGGTGGGGATCACTTCTGGCGCTTCTACTCCAGAGGTTCTGGTTGAGAGCGTGATTGAGGCGCTGGCTCCGGATCGGGTTACGGTACTTTCGGGCGCGGAAGAGGATGTTTCCTTCTCCCTTCCCAAGGAGTTGCGCTGACGATGGCGCCGCCTCGAATCCCTGATTCGACCCTCGCATAATGTCGAGGTTTAAGGCCCATCCCGACGGTGCAGTCAGCATCAAACGCCGGGTGTTCTCACTCCCCACCCTGGTTTCCCTTGTATTAGCCGGAGCCTTTCTTGCGTTCCTGGTGACACGGTTCGACATCGACCTGGCAGCCGCCTGGGACCAGGCAAAGGCCAGCAATCCCTGGTACCTGGCATTGGCAGTGGCCGTCCACTACACTACCTTTGCTTTTCGAGGCGCCAGATGGCGGTTGCTGCTGCGAAACGCCCAGGGAAGTGCTTCCCATGTGCCTGGGGTCGCCTACTGCAGCCAGCTTGTGCTGCTGGGGTGGTTCGCCAACTCGGTGAGCTGGTTCCGTTTGGGAGACGCTTATCGAGCCTACCTGTACCGTGACGAGCAGGACGCCTCCTTCTCCCGCACCATCGGCACCATCCTGGCGGAGCGGATGTTGGACGCCATTTTGGTGCTTCTCTTGCTCCTGGTCAGCGTTCCTTTCCTGGTGGGCGGCCAGGCTACCTGGATAGTTCTGGGTGTTGCCATCGCCCTGGTGGCGGCGATGTCGGGTGCCTTGCTGGTGATGATCTTTGCCAAGGTAAGGGTGCTGCGGGCGCTGCCCGCAAGGCTGGCCGAAAGATACCAGCGCTTCCATCAAGGCGCGCTGGCCAGCTTTGCCCAGCTTCCGCCGGTTACTCTGTGGGGCATTCTGGGATGGTTGGCCGAGACCGGCCGTCTCTTTTTGGTGGTGCGGGCTCTGGGCCTGGAGATAGATATTCCCCTGGTTATTTTCATAACATTGGCCAACTCTCTGCTAACGTTGGTGCCCACTCCCGGAGGACTCGGTGCGGTGGAATCGGGAGTAGCCGGCTTGCTGGTACGCCTCTCCAGCCTTTCCATCAACTCTGCCGCCGCCCTGGTGTTGGTGGACCGGGCCATTACTTACCTCAGTATCATCATGGTTGGCGCCGTCCTTTTCCTGGCCCGCCAAGCCTTGCCAGGCCTCCTCGCCGCCCGCCGCCCGGCTCATCCCTAGTGCAGCCGCAAGGATTTAGTGTCCTGGGGAAACCTCTTTTGTAAAAGAGGTTTCCCCAGACCCCTTCCAGTAAACTTCAGAATTCTTTGAGGAGGGTTCCCACGGGACCCAGATTCCGGGAACAGTTCCAAAGAGGAGATTCCGGCTATGCCAACGGTGTACACCGCCAGTTTCTACGATCCCCAGGACTGGGTGGGCCGTGTGTACCGGGTCTCCAGGGCCCATCCCCGCGGCCGGAAGACTCAGTGGGAAACATTGCCCTTCCTGTACCCGCCCCGTAACCTGCTCCAGGCTTACCGGGCCGGCGACATCGGTTTCCCCGACCTTGAACGGGACTATGTGGCGGGACTTGAGACAGCGATCGGCCAGGCCGGCGAACTGGAGGAGTGGTTGTCCACAGTCCCGTCCATGGACCGATTCACGCTTCTGTGCTTCGAGCGGGCGGGCCAGGCGTGCCACCGCCGGGTCCTGGCCCGGTGGCTTCAAGAGAGGGTGGCCTCGCTGGAGCTTGGTGAGCTGCGCTAGCAGACCCGGCGGAGAGTTGGTCTCGAGGTTAGATACGTCCGGGCCGGCCTACCACTCGGAGCGGGCCGGCCGTTCCATCAGTTCGGCGATGGCTTCCTGGGGCGAGAGATCCTCAAACAGAACCCGGTAGGTGACCTGGGTGATGGGCATCTCCACGTCCAACTCGGCGGCCATGGTCATCGCCGCTTCCGTCGTGTTAACCCCTTCCGCCACGTTGTCCATGGATTTCTGAATCTCGGACCATCTCTTGCCCCGGGCAAGCTGTTCGCCCACGTACCGGTTACGGCTTAGCGGGCTGGCGCAGGTGGCCAGCAGGTCACCCAACCCCGCCAGTCCAGCGAATGTCAAAGGCTGAGCCCCGGCGGCGACGCCCAGCCGGGTGATCTCCACCAGCCCACGCGTAATGAAGGCTGACTTGCCGTTTTCCCCAACATCCAATCCATCGGCGATCCCTGCCCCCAGGGCGATGATGTTTTTCAAAGCTCCCGCCAGCTCTACGCCGATAACGTCGTTGCTGGTATACACACGAAAAGAATTGGACATCAAAGTAGCCTGAGCCGCGGTGGTATTTTGGGGATCTCTTCCGGCGATGACTGTGGATGCCAGCTTGCCCTGAATGATCTCCTTGGCCAGATTGGGCCCCGAAAGCACACAGATCCCCGGGTGAAGTTCAGGGGGAAGCTCTTCCTCAAGGATCTGGCTCATCCGCTTGCCCTCGGGCCGTTCCAGGCCTTTGGCCGCGCTGACGACGATGGCGCCAGCGGCGATCCCGTCACGTATATCCCGGATATTCTGGCGCAATCGGTGGGAGGGTACCGCCAGAATGACCAGTTTAGCCGGAGAGACCACCTCGGCCACATCGCTGGATACAGTGAGGGATGAGGGAAAGGGGAATTCGGGGAGGAAACGCGAATTTCGGCCACGGGAGTTGAGCTCGGCTGCTTCCGCAGGCGTGCGCGCCAGCAGGCGGACCTGCTGGTTCATTCGCGCAAGGATGATTCCCAGCGTGGTACCCCAGGTGGTGGTGCCGATTATGGCCACTGTTTCGGTCAATACGTAGTGGCTCCGTGAACTGGCCGACCTTTTGCCCTGGAGGGTCCAGAGCTCGTGGGCCGATGCCGCGTCTTATTCCGGGTTTAATGGATGGAAGGTCAGCCTGTCCTGCTAGCGGGGTGGCCCAACCGGTGCTCGTTTCCCTCTCTGATGCGCCGGATATTATCCCGATGTTGCCAGATTATGATGGCGCTGCCCAGAAAAGTGTATATCACGTATGTTGTGGAATACATGCCGGCGATGGCGAGCACCAGCATGGCTAGACAAGTAATCATCAACCCCAGCACGGAACCCAGGGATACGTAACGGCTGAAACCCGTTATGAATATAAAAGCTATCGCGCCGATGGCTGCCACGGGCCATGCCATTACAGACAATCCACCCAGCCCGGCGAGTATGCCCCGGCCGCCCCGGAACTGGAGAAACACGGGCCAGTTGTGGCCTACCAGGACGAGCAGGGCGGCGGCCACTTCTCCATCCGGGCTGCCGATGATCGTCCGGCCCAGCACAACCGCCAGGATCCCCTTAGCTATGTCCAGGGAAAAGACCGCCACCGCTACCGGGCCGCCCCCGGTGCGGAGCACGTTGGTCATTCCTATGCTGCCGCTTCCGTGTTCGCGTATGTCCACCCCGCGGCGCCAGCGTAGCGCCAGGTAACCCCAGGGCACAGAACCGAGCAGGTAGGACAGGAGCAGCACCGCCGCATACTGCGCCACCACCGGCTTGTCCCCCATGGTGAGAAATACGACGACCAAGGCGGTGGCCAGGACCGGTAAAACGGTAAGGCTAAAAATGACGGGGTTTAACGGGATTCTCATCTTTTCTTGAATAATAGCCTTAGATGGGTGTGGTCGAAATTAAACGTCTTACGCAACCGGTTTTCCAGATATCGCTGGTAAGAGAAGTGTACCAGTTCCGGGTCGTCGACAGTGAAGAGGAATGTGGGTGGGTTTACATCGACCTGCCGCAATCTGTTGATGTTCAATCGCTTCCGGCCCTTTCGGCCGCGTCCCTTGACCGTCGGAGGGGCGTGGTCCGCCAGGGCGTCGGCCAGAACGAACTGCAACTTCCCTTGGGGCACCATCCGTGTCCGTTCGCGTTGCAGATTCAAGGCGGTGCGTAGCAGCTCTTCTATGCCATATCCGCGTAGCGCCGAGGTGAAGCAGATGGGGACGTAGGGCATGAAGTGCAGCCGCTCGCGGACTATGTTCGCCGCTTGCTCGCGAGCGTAACGGCCCTCCTCGTCCATCAGGTCCCACTTGTTGACCACAACTATCAGTCCACGGCACATATCCCAGGCCAGTCCGGCAATGTGGGCATCGTGTGCTGTGGCGATCTCCGAGGCGTCGGTAACCAATATCGTAATATCGCTTCGGCTAACCGCGCCCACCGCCCGGATGACGCTGTACTTCTCGATCCCCCGCTGGACACGCCCGGGCCGCCGGATGCCGGCCGTGTCTATCAGAATGATGGAATGGCCTCTATAGATGAAAGGGGTATCCAGCGCATCCCGCGTGGTGCCCGCCACCTCGCTGACGATGGACCGCTCCTGGCCCAGGATCGTGTTCAGCAGTAACGACTTCCCCACATTTGTGCGGCCCACAATGGCCAGCTTCAACTCATTGGTTTTCGTTCTGGTGGCGTGCTGCCCATCCCCCTCCGCTTGATCCGCATCGGGGAGCAACGAAACAACCCGTTCCATCAGGTCGTGGATCCCGAAATTGTGGTAGGCGCTCACCGTCAGTGTATCGGTCATTCCCAACCGATGAAATTCGATGGAGGCTAGCTCGCGGATGTCGTTGTCCACCTTGTTGACGACCAGCACCACCGGCTTGTCGCTTCGCCGAAGCCGCTCCACTGCCATCTGGTCGGAGGCAGTTACCCCCTCGTTCACGTCGGTCAGGAGCAGGATGACGTCGGCGTCGGCCACGGCCATCTCCGTCTGTTCCTGCACCTTTTCCTCGATAGAGCCCTCCGGATTGGACTCGAGGCCGCCGGTATCCACCAAGATGAACCGGCGCCCCTCCCAATCGGCTTCCGCCATCAATCGGTCTCGGGTAGTGCCGGCCACCTCCGATACGATGGCGTGACGGCGGCCCAATATACGATTGAACAAAGAGGACTTGCCAACGTTTGGCCGTCCGATTATCGCTATTATGGGGTCTGGCAATTCTTCACCTGTTTGGGCTCAGGCCCGAGTGTGGTTCTGGGATCCATCCAGCAGGAATTCCAGCACCGCCTT
This sequence comes from Chloroflexota bacterium, assembly GCA_022566155.1. Lineage (GTDB taxonomy): Bacteria > Chloroflexota > Dehalococcoidia > Lucifugimonadales > UBA3495 > JADFJS01. The sequence continues at coordinate 3,120 of JADFJS010000090.1, read as the reverse complement.
TTGGGTATGCAGCCGGTTTTGCGCTTGGTCGAAGGCCAACGACCGGGGATGCTCCAACATGCCCGGCGGCACCTCTTCTCCGTAGTGGGCCGGCATGTCGTGCATGAACAGGGCCTCGGGTCCGGCCTTGGAGAGTAGCCCCGGGTCCACCGTGTATCCCTGAAAAGCCCGGCGCCGTATCTCAGACTCCGCCTCCTGACCCATACTGGTCCAGGCGTCAGTATAAACCAGGTCGGCTCCGGCAACGGCTTCAACCGGGTCCCTCATGGCCAGCACCTGCACCGACCCATCTTGGGCACGCCGGCGGGCCTGGTCGATGGTGGCGGCGTCCAGGTTGTAACCCTGGGGTGAGGCCATGGTGAAGCTCATACCAACGGCCGGCAATGCCAAGCAGAGGCTTCGGGCAACGTTGTTGCCGTCGCCGACGAATGTGAGCTTCAGTCCCTCCAGCTTCTCTTTGTGCTCCTGAACGGTTTGCAGGTCCGACAGGATCTGGCACGGGTGCTCCCAGTCCGACAGGGCATTGATCACGGGCACGGTGGCGTGTTCGGCCAGCTCCACCAGGACCTGGTGTGAATCCACCCTGGCCACGATACAGTCCACGTAGCCGGAGAGCACGCGGGCGATGTCGGCAACCGGTTCCCGGGTGCCCAAACCCACCTCCTCCCGGCCCAGGTGGATGGAGTAGCCGCCCAGTTGCTGGATCCCGACCTGGAAACTAACCCTCGTGCGCAGTGACGCTTTCTCGAAAAGCAACGCGATACTTTTACCGGCGAGGGATTGTACCGAGCCGTTGGCCTTCATCTCACGAGACCGGCGAAGGATCTGCCGGGTCTCTTCACCGGTCAGATCGGCAATGGACAGAAAATCCCTCTTGCTAGACATGCCCCGTCCTCCAAATATGGAAGCATGATATATCAATCGCGGAGGCCCTTCAAGCTGTGGGAGCGCCGGCCAAACGTCTTATTCTGTTATGATACCAGCAACGGCGGCCGGCGGCTGGCCCAAGCTATGCAGGCACGAAACGCCATCGGATCAGGGAACCTCCAGGTTGATTGGCGTTGGCTGGGATACCTCACAGCGATTTGGTGCATAGGGCCAGCAGGCAGCCATTCCAAAAATGGGAGGTGCCGGGTTATGGTTTCGGAGAAAGTACGGCCTGGTCTAAAGGGGCAACGCCAGGTCCTGGTCTGCGAGCACAACGTAGCGGGACACGTGGGGAAGTTCAGTACCCCTTCAATGATCGGCCTGATGGAAGGGGCCGCCATACAAGCCGTCCACGAATACCTGGAGGAAGGCCAAACTTCGGTCGGTTTCGAGGTGAACGTACGGCACCTGGCCCCGGCGGACATCGGCGCTACCATAACCGCCAACGCGGAGCTGGTCGAGGTGGACCGCAACCGCCTGAATTTCCGGGTGGAGGCATTCGACGGGGAACGAAAGATAGGAGAAGGCACACACCGTCGGGCGGTGATCAGCACCAATCCGTAAAAGCCAGGCTCGCCGTCTCCCGTTCACCATGGGTATCCTAACCCGGTCCGGCCGGACGTAAAATGATGACTTCGCCATGGCGACAGGCTCGGCCTTGTGCTAGAATTCGCCTGAATCCGCAGCATCCGAGCTAAGTGTTGGTAGCGCGGCAAAACCCGCCATAGGCAGCTTGCTTGGCGGCGGCTGGGCCAGTTGCCAGCATCCACCGGAGTCAACCCTTTCTACTCGCTGGCGCCCGATCAGGCCTGCATTTCGGAAGGGCGCACCCGATAGGTCTCGCAATGGCTCACCCGGGGTAGTATCCCGTGCGGCGGCAACTACCGGCGCCAAAAACACTAGGTATCAAGCGCGGCGGGCTTCGGCCCAAGCGTTGTTCAGGAGCGACGATCATGGCCAACATGGAGCATGTACAAATAGTGAAGCGGGGCCGGGACGCGGTAGCCCGCTGGCGGGAAGAGAACCCGGACCAGCCACTGGACCTGAACGCCTCTTACATGAGCTATGCCAAGCTGGCCCAGGTGGACTTGAGCGGGTGCGACCTTCGAGATTCAGACCTGATGGGCGCAGGGCTGCAGCGGGCAAACCTGTCGGGTTGTTATCTCAACCCATGCCACCTGTACCGCGCCAACATGGTTCAAGCCGATCTGAGTCAGGCTTTGCTGAACGGCGCAAACATGCGTGGGGCCAACTTGACCGGCGCCAACCTATCTCGTGCCGACCTGGACCGGGTCATCCTTTCCGATGCCAACCTGACCGGCGCCAACTTGAGGGACGCCAATCTGTCGCGGGCAAACCTGGCCGGGACCAACCTCACCGACGCCGACCTCACCGGCGCAAATCTGAACCGGGCGACTTTGACCCGGGCCAACCTGACCAACACTAAATTGCAGGGCGCCGATTTCTACGAAGCTATCCTCAACAGTCCAATCCTGAACGGAGCCGATTTCTCCGGTTGTATCGTGGGTTACACCGTCTTTCAGAACTGCGACCTGAGCGTGGCCCAAGGGCTGGACCAGATACGCCACGATGCCCCAAGCACCATCGGTATCGATGTCCTATATCGGTCCGGCGGCGGTGTACCCGACGTTTTCCTGCGCAACGCCGGTCTACCGGAATCGATCTGCGAATTTCAGAGGACTTTGAAGGAAGCAGATTCTCCGCCGGGCGACTGCTTCATATCTTGCTCGGCCCAAGATGCGGACTTTGCCCAGACACTCCGCGCAGCGTTGCAAGAGCAGGGCGTCCCATGCTGGGTGTATGCCGAAGATACGCGCGGCAACCCATTGGTGCAGCGGCACAGCACCTCCGACCAGGAGGAGGTGGAGCGGGGCGTCCGGGCCTACGACAAGCTGGTGGTAGTTTGCACTCAGCAGGCGATGGACAGCGAGACGGTTCGCAACGACATTATCCAAGCCCAGCAGCTCCAGGAGAGCCGCGATGGGTGGGTACTGTACCTGGTAGCTACCGACGATACCGTGATCTCCGGCCGCGGAAGATTGGCGCGCACGCTGAGCACCGAACACGTGGTCTTTGATCTACGGACCCTGGCATCGGACCCTCAGTCCAGCCGGGAGGAGCTTAGCCGCTTGGCCGAAGGATTGAAAACATCTCAACCCAAGGCGGCGGGCG
>JADFJS010000089.1 GCA_022566155.1 Chloroflexota bacterium | reverse complement strand
CCATGTGGGCGGGCTGGACGACTTCGACCGGAAGATGGCCGACCAGTTGGCCGAAGCCGGGTTCGTGGCCGTGGTGCCCGATCTGTTCCACCGCTACTCCCAGGAGATAATGGACGGCCCCCGTTTGGACCGCCTGGGTCACCTGAAGGACGCCGACATCATCGCCGACATGAATGCCGCGGTGGACTTCTTGACCGCCAACTCGGCCATCGACAACGACCGCATCGGCGTCACCGGTTTCTGCATGGGCGGGCGCATCGCCTGGCTGATGGCCGCCACCAACCCCATCTTCAAGTGCACCGTGCCCTTCTACGGCGGCAACATCATGGGCAACTGGGGTCCCGGAGACACCCCATTCTCAATGGCCGCCAACATCAATTGCCCCATGCTGTTCCATTTTGGCTCCACAGACGGCAACCCATCGGTGGAAGACCGGGACAAGCTGGGCGCGGAGCTTACGCGCCTGGGCAAGATCCATGAGTTCTTCACATACGATGGCGCGGGCCACGCGTTCATGGACTTCACCAACCCGGAGCGCCACCATGAAGAGGCGGCCAAACAGGCCTGGCCCAGGACCGTCGACTTCTTCAACAAGCATTTGAAGGCCGCTGCCGTTTCCGCGTAACGCCGTATATCGTGTGTGAGACTAGCCTGGTGACGATGGGGCCGCTAACAGCGGCCCCTACTTACTTACCGGAGTTACGGCTACATGCCGCGAGGCAACCATCGTTCGGACGTCTTCCTATTCTATCGGGCGCTTGAAGGTCGCTAACCATTCCGCTCCCGCCGGTTGGAGGCTGACTAACTCCCACTGCCCCGCTCCGTATTCGTTTAATTCGCTCACCGTTGTCTCACGATCCAAATTCTCTTCACCGAACGATGCTGGGTCGCCGCCGATTGTCAAGTTTCTTGTGACCGCGATCAGATACTCCCACTGCAAGCTGATACCTCCCGACGTGGCCTGACTCTATGGGAAGTATTTAAACCGTTGTTGCGATCCTTAATCCCGTCTGAAGAGATGCAACCTAGCCCGAAGATCCGCGATGTATTGGCCTCGGGGAAAACCGTGGCGAGGGGACCGCGTGTCCGGCGGTGACACTAGCTTTTTGCCCGGCCCAGGTGACCAGCCGATATTGCAGCAGTTGCCGCGCGGGCCTAAACCCGTAGTATTTGCCGCGGGTACCAGGTGCGGCCGCTGTCGGTCCTTACTATTAACGATTGCCGGGAAGCCAAATCTCTGCCGAGGTCAAGTCCCCTCCTGCACCTCTGCCGCCTATTACCAGGACACTTCCATCAGCGAGGAGGACGGCAGCATGTTGGAACCTGGCCTCAGTCATGCCATCTATAGCTGTGAATCTTCCGGTATCTGGGTCGTATATCTCGACCGTTGCAAGCCCTGTAAGCGGTTCTACATTTGGAGTTCCACCGGTTAACATCACGTCGCCCGTGGCAAGCAAGGTAGCAGTATGCCATTTACGGCGCTCGGTCATGAACGCAGCAGGACGGAAGCCATTGGTCGCAAGGTCAAAAAGTCCCGCCCTTTCGGTATCGGAAGTGAACAGTACATTACCGTTGTTCAGCACCGTTGCTTCGGCTTTGCCAAATTTAGACGTCAGGCCGCTAATGGTCTTAAACCTGCCCGATGAGGGGTCAAAGAGTTCGGGGGAATTGGGTCTTGTGTAAGTTATTTGGACTCGTTTGCCAGGCGCCTGATTCCGCTGCTGATAAGCACCTGACCGGATGGGAGCAGGGTGGCAGTATGCTCCTGACGGTCTATATTAAGGTCCCCTGTGACGCTGAAAGTCCCTGTAACCGGGTCAAATATCTCCGCTGCGGCGTGGCTCACGGAAAGTCCCTCTTGGCGTAGGTTTCCCCCTGCGATCAATACCTTGCCGTTGCCTAGAAGGGTCGCGGTATGCCACCAACGGTCCGCATTCAAGTCTCCTACTCGGGAAAATACTTTTGTCTGCGGGTCGTATATTTCGGCACACCGTGAATCACTTGACCCACCCGTAATCAAGACACTGCCATTGGCGAGTAAGGTCGCTTGGGGCGACCCAGAGTGCCTGCAAAATGGTGCGCCGGTGACGCTGAAGCTGCGGGTAGCCGAATCATAAAGCTCTGCTAACCTGACCGCCCCCATGATTAGCACGTTACCGTCGGCGAGTAGAGTAGCTGTGGGTGTTCTGCGCGCGGCACGCATGTTGCCCGCGGAGACCCAGGTCGGGGGAACCGCGACCGTTACCGACGCAGTCCTTTGACCTCCTCTGTAGCTCGCCCGTACTGTGACTGTGTAGCGGCCCTCCTGGTTTCCGGCAGTGACTTTTCCGGTCTGGTCTATGGCCAGGCCCTCGGCGCCCCAGACGAATGAGAGCCCTTCGATCGGGTTTTTGAACAGGTCAAATCCCTGGGCAGCCAACTGTACCGTCTCGCCTTTCTGGGCTACGGCTGGCGAAGGTGCTAGCTCCACCGACGCCAAAGCGCCCGGCTGGATAACTACATCCACCGAAACCGAGACCCGCTCGCTTCCAATAAGGACGTTTACCTGTAGCCCAGAGGGGAAGGAACCCGCCTTGGTTCCCGCAGTGAAAACGCCGTTCGCATCCACCGATCCAACGCCGGGGGCCGACTGCCAGGCAATAGACGGAATGGCAACCGGATTGCCGGAAGCGTCCAGCACCTCCACGGTAAATCGCTGCGTGGTCCCCGGATCTAACGTAACCTGGGAGGGCTCCACCAGAACTTTGAGCGGCAGGATCGGCACCACGAATCTCCTTACAGAGTCCGGCGCGCCCGGTGTGGGACTAAGGGCCTGTGCTGGATTCGGTACCCCTGTCGGGGATGCCACTGGGGCGGCCGTCGGTATTGGCGCCGGTAGGGGGGTGGGACTGGCAGCGGGTGTGAACGCCAGCGTTGGTGTCACCAGGGCAACGGTCGCACCGGAAACTACCCGCGCCGCGGGAGGCTGCGATGGGGTAGGAGTGTCGGTGGAAGTAGAGGCAACGCGAGCAGCCGGGATCACCGTTGGCGATGTGGCAGCAGTTGGCACAGGCGCGCCGGTGGGACTCACCACGGCGGCTTGGATTTCATCACTTCCTTGCCCGCCAAACCCATTTACGGCAAATACCACCCCTGCCACCGCGACCGCCCCAACGACCGCCAGCCCGATGATCGCTGGAACAACGGGGAAGCGTCTCTCCCTCGTAGCCAGCGGCACGCTGAGCACCTGCCGGTGGGCGACGGCGCCTTCCTTCTCGATGAAGAACTGCTCTTGCCCCGGCGTGCCGGTGAACTGTCCCTGGGGGCGAAAGGACAGGGTGATCACATAGTGGTCTTCGGTATCTGCGTTCTCCACGACCTCGAAGGCCATGGGGATATCTCGGTAAGTAGTGCCATAGACGCCAGGAGCCTCCCTGGCGGTGCGCATGGCCAAGACCTGGGCTTGGTCCAGGGAGATATAGCCCAGGGCCTCGCCCTCGGCGGTGAACTCGAACTTTTCCTCGTCCTTCTTTTCTTGGTCTTCGGCCATCGTGAATGCCTATGCGCGGATATGGGTAGTTTACTACTTTAAGCCGACAGGACTGCAAGCCGAAGTGGTGGACAACCATCCCATTCCGACGTAATATTCCCCCATCATGGCCAGTGACCGTATACAGCGTCGGATCGACAGTCTCTTGGACGAGGCTGACGCTGCCATTTCCAGATACGACTGGGAAGCATTACGCGAAGCCGCCCAGGCGGTCCTACGGCTTGATCCCGAGAATAGCGATGCCCTCGCTTATTTAGCCGCTGCCGAGCGAGATACTGGGAGTTCCCTACCGGCCCAGCCAAGTCCTGCACCACACCCAATTCCGGCGCCTATCGGCGATCAACCCACCTCCTTCGCCAACGGCCGCTACCAGGTCAAACGGTTCCTGGGCGAGGGCGGCAAGAAGAAGGTCTACCTGGCCCACGACACGACTCTGGACCGGGAAGTGGCCTTCGCCCTGATCAAGACCGAGGGCCTGGACGACACTTCCCGAGTCCGCATCCAACGGGAAGCCCAAGCCATGGGGCGATTGGGCTCCCATCCTCACATCGTCACCGTCTTCGACTTAGGGGAAGAAGGAGACCAACCCTACATGGTCACCGAGCTGATGGGCGGCGGTGACGTGGAAGGTTTGATAGAGAAGGCCACCGATCACCGGCTTCCCCTGGAGCAAGCAATCAAGATCGCCCAAGAGACCTGCCGGGGGATGGGATTCGCCCACGATAGAGGCATCGTCCACCGGGACCTGAAACCGGGCAACATATGGCTGACAGAAGACGGAATCGCCAAGATAGGCGACTTCGGCTTGGCCGTGGCCCTGGACCGTTCCCGCCTAACCACCGAAGGCATGATGGTGGGCACCGTGTCCTACATGCCCCCGGAGCAGGCCATGGGCGGCGAGGTAACGCCCCGGTCGGACCTGTATTCCCTGGGGGCCATGCTCTACGAGATGGTTACGGGTAGACCACCTTTCCTGGGTGATGACTCAGTTGCAATCATCGGCCAGCACATCAACACCCCGCCGGTGGCCCCTACGTGGCACAATTCGGAGTGTCCGCGGGCCTTGGACGCGCTCATCATTCGATTGCTGGCCAAGGACCCCTCGGAGCGGCCCGAGTCGGCGTCGGATGTCTTGGCGGCGTTGGACGCCATCGACGTCGCCACCAGCGTGGAACAGCCTGTGGCGGCCGTTGACGAGGCCCACGCGCTGGACAGCCTGGCCGGGGGAGTGTTCGTCGGCCGGCAACGAGAGATGGGCGACTTGAAGGCCGCACTGGAAGACGCCCTCTCTGGCCGGGGAAGATTAGTCATGCTGGTGGGCGAACCGGGCATCGGCAAGACTCGAACGGCCCAGGAGTTAGTCACCTACGCCGGCTTGAGGGGCGCCCAAGTGCTTTGGGGACGGTGCTACGAAGGAGAAGGTGCGCCGCCCTACTGGCCCTGGGTGCAAGCCATTCGGTCCTACGTCCGCAATCGGGAGCCGGAGCAGCTACGTTCGGACATGGGGGCCGGGGCCGCCGACATCGCCGAGATAGTATCCGACGTAGGTGAGCAGTTGCCAGGCCTGAATCCACCAGCCCAATTGGAGCCGGAGCAGGCCAGGTTCAAGTTGTTCGACTCCATAACCGCTTTTCTGAGGAGTGCCGGCCAGCGGCAACCCTTGGTACTGGTGCTGGACGACCTGCACTGGGCGGACCACCCATCGCTGCTGCTGCTGGAGTTCGTGGCACGAGAGCTATCCAACGCCAGGCTGCTGATCATAGGGACTTATCGGGACGTGGAGGTATCCCGCCGCCATCCCCTGTCCCAGACCCTGGGGGAGTTGACCCGCGAACGGTTGTTCCAGCGGGTGTTGCTTAGGGGTCTTGACCGAGGCGACGTGGGCAGGTTCATCGAGTTGGTGTCCGGCGTTACCCCGCCCTCCGGGATGCTGGAAGCGGTGTACACCCAGACCGAGGGCAACCCGCTGTTTGTCACCGAGGTGGTGCGGCTGCTGGTGCAAGAGGGGGAGGTTGGGGCAACCCATGCCGCACCCCTGCGGGATTCGGACACCTGGACGGTACGCATCCCTGAAGGGGTGCGGGAAGTGATCGGGCGCCGGTTGGACCGGCTGACAGAGCGGTGCAACGAGACATTGACAGTAGCGTCGGTCATCGGTCGTGAGTTTTCCTTGGATCAACTAAAACCGATCGTCGAAGATGTGACCGAAGACCGCCTCCTAGAAGTCCTGGAAGAAGCCCTCTCGGCGAGGGTCATCGAAGAGCTTCCTCAGGCGGTGGGTCGCTATCAGTTCACCCACGCCTTGATTCAAGAAACCCTGTCTGAGGAGCTTTCCACCACCCGAAGGGTGCGGTTGCACGGGCGGATAGCGGAGGCCCTGGAAGCATTGTACGGAGATGATGCTGAGGCACACGCCGCTGAATTGGCCCACCATTTTGCCGAGGCCCAGACGTCAACGGGCCCGGACAAGCTGGTTCGCTACTCTTTGATGGCTGGAGAGCGAGCGCTGGCGTCCCATGCCTACGAAGACGCACTTGCTCATTTTGAACGGGGTTTGGTTGGCCGGGGCATAACTTTGTCCGGAACGGAGGCGGCTTTCGATGAACAGGCCGCGGACCTGCTGTTCGGCCTGGCACGGGCCCAGTCTGCCACAGTGGAAGCGCATCTGCTTGGGGAAGCGTTCGCCCCTCTACGCCGCGCCTTCGAGTACTACGCCGAGGCGGGGAACGTCGCCCTGGCGGTGGCCGCTGCGGAGTTCCCAATCGCACCCCCAGCCTATGTGATTCCGGGTGTCACCGAACTGGTGGCCCGTGCTCTTAGTCTGGTCCCGGCCGATTCCCACGAGGCCGGACGCCTACTCTCTCGCTACGGTGTCACCCTTGGGGTAGCGGAAGGTGACTACGAAGGCGCTCAACAGGCCCTGGGGCGGGCGATAGCCATCGCCAGGCGTGAGGGGGACGTGCCATTGGAGGTGCAGACCCTGACTTATGCCTCTGCTGTGAGCGGGCAACACCTCAACTGGCAAGAGAGCGTAGACAACGGGCTGCGGGCCATCGAACTGGCCACCGGTGATGAAAACCCCCATTCTCTATATTTTTCTCGCTTTTGGACCGCGGCAAGTTTGCTTCGTATGGGAGATCTTGATGCGGCCCGGCCCCACGCTATGGTCTTGCGAGACCTGGCGGAGAACCGAAGCGTCCCTCGCGTGCTTGCTGGTTTTTGCTTTTTGCAAATCACGCATCTGTCGTGCCTTGAGGGCGACTGGAGAGCAGGCCGTGAATCTAGCGACCGGGGCCTGGAAGTGTCACCCTTAAACTTCATGCTCCTAGTGTCCCGAGTTCTGTTGGAGCATGAGACGGGAGAGTCCGCCCAAGGAGAAGTCTACCTAGAGCGGCTCCTCGAGGCGATGGGGCGGGCGAGGCCAGACCAATTCTTCGCGTCTGGAATGACGTCTATGACGATAGCCGCAATAGCCCGCATCACCGGTGTCCCCGAGCGCTTGGAAGCAGCCGAGGCAGCCGCCGAGGCGACCCTCTCAACACAGTTTGCTACCCCTCTTCTCGCCACCTACGTCAAAGCCGGATTGGCCCTGCTGGCCGTGCAGAATGGCGACCAATCTGAGGCGGCGGAGCATTACTCTTATCTGTTGGGGCAACGAGGCACGATGATATGGACGTTTTCATCGGTCGACCGCCTGCTCGGCCTCCTGTCTCAGACTATAGGAAACCTGGATGAGGCATCGGTTCACTTCGAGGACGCCCTGGCCTTCTGCCGCAAGGCTGGATACCGGCCCGAGTTGGCCTGGACCTGCTGCGACTATGCCGACATGCTTCGAGAGCGGGACGGCGAGGGTGACCGAGCCAAGGCCATTTCCCTGCTGGACGAGTCTTTGGCCATCTCCAGCGAGTTAGGGATGCGGCCATTGTTGGAGCGGGTGCTGTCCCGGCGGGAGCTACTGGGGGCCTAGCCAAGCCGTTCATCGACAGACATAAAGGGCGCCCGAGGAATAAGATTGGAGGAAACAATGGCCAGTATTTACGACGAGTTGGGAGTCCGGCCGGTGCTGAACGCCCAGGGGAACCGCACTCTGCTGGGCGGCAGCACGCCATCGCCCGCCGTCAGGGAACTGATGGACGCCATGGGCGAGTACTACGTGGACCTGGGCGAGCTGATGGACTCGGTGGCCGTCAGAATATCGGATATGCTGGGCGTGGAACGGTCGCTGGTCACGTCGGGCTGTGCGGCGGCCCTGGCGGTGGGCGCGGCGGCGTGCATGACCGGCGACGACCCGGAGAAGATCAGGCAGATTCCCGACGCCACGGGCATGCCCAACGAGTTCATCATCCAGAAACAGCTGCGGGTCCGGTACGACCGGTGCATGAGCATCCCCGGCGGCAAACTGGTGGAGATCGGGAATGAGAAGGAAACCACTGCGGAGGACCTAGAGGCGGCCATCGGTCCCAATACCGCCGGCGTGCATTACCTGGCGCCCGGACCTCAGCCAGGAAACCAGCCCGGAGCGTTGCCCATCGAAGATGTGATCCGCATAGCTCATTCCCACAACGTTCCCGTGATCGTGGACGCGGCGGGTCAGGTGTATCCCACGGACCTTCTCAGCAGGTACGTGAAGATGGGGGCCGACCTGGTGGCCTACGGGGCCAAATATTTTGGCTCAGTAAACTCCAGCGGGATACTCACGGGAAGGGGCGATCTGGTGGACGTGGCCCGGAAACATAGCTTCATCGGCTTCGAGTCCGGCGACAGCGGTTCCTTCGGCCGGCCGATGAAGGTTGACCGGCAGGAGGTGGTGGGGGTCTACGCGGCGCTTCGGGAGTGGCTGACCACCAACCACGAGGACCGGTTTGAGCGCTATGAGGTCCGCATAGCTGGGTTAAAAGCGGATTTAGAGGATATTCCCCATATCGAGTCATCCATGCATAGCCATCCCCCGGGGGTTCCGCCCGAGGGCCTGTTGGTCCACCTGGATTCCCAAGCCTTGGGCAAGACCGCCATCGACGTGGTGAACGAGTTGCGGGAGGGGAATCCCAGCATCTGGGTCAGGTCTCCCAACGCCCGCCCGGACGACTATCCAGAGGGCCAGAACTCCTTCGTGATACGCATGCCGACATTAAAAGAAGGCGGCGAGAAGGTCATTGCCCAGAGGCTGCGAGAGATTTTGGGAGATAGCAGTTTTCATTAAGCCCGGCATAGGCTACTAAACTCGATGATAGACTGACCTGCGAGGCTAAATCCCCCTGTGCTAAAGGGGGAGAGTCGGTCCCCTCTTTGCGAAGGAGGGGATTTAGGGGAGGTCGTTCTTCCGTGTGGAGGCGACCCCCTATGGTCCCCCTTCAGAAGGGGGACGGATTTGAAAGCTATC
>JADFJS010000004.1 GCA_022566155.1 Chloroflexota bacterium | reverse complement strand
GAGCTTCACCAAAACCGGCGGCTAGGCCGTCGGAGGAAAGTGCCGGCGGAGCAGCTTACGGAGTTACCTGGAATTCCCCGGTCATGCCTCCAGCGTGCCCGGGGAAGGTGCACACAAACTGGTAAGCGCCGGCAGGCGGGGCGGGGAAGCGCAGCTCTTGGGATTCTCCGGGGCCGACAAGCTTGGTGTGGGCGATCACTCTGGAGTCATCCGGCTTGATCCAGTCGTTCGCCGGTCCGGCACCGGTGCCGTCGGCAACGACGCCTGCCTTGTCTTCGGCCTTCACCAATACCCAGTTGTGGGATTGGGTGGCGGCTGCGTTGGTGAACGTCAGAACCACCTCCCCGCCGGCCTTGGCGGTTAACGTGCCGACGCTGAATTTCAGGGCGTCGCCTTCGGTGGTAATGGACAAAGTTGCGCCCGCCGCTAGGGGCGCCGTGGCTGTTTCGGCCGCAGCCGGCGCGGCCTCCTCGTCTTCATGCGCGTAGGCGACGCGGTTAGCTTCGGCGAATTCTCTAGGTTCCCCTCCCAGCGCCACGAATAGACTCAGTACAGCTATGCCGACGGCGAAAGCCAGCACCAGTCCGGCTAGAAATACGCCGGAGAAGATCCAGGATTCGAACTTGAGGTGCATGTAGAACATTATGACCACGGCGAACTTGACCGTGGACAGGCCGATCAGAAGCGGCACCTTGGACGCGCCTAGATTGTCGACGATGCCTGCAGGCTGCCAGATCAACAGGAACTCGACTATGGTTATTGCAAACAATAGGATCGCCACCACCACGTACTGGAGGAAGGTGGGGTGACGGTCGTGTTGCACCTCATGGCTATCTGTCATGCAAATATCTTCTCAGTCGGAAACACAATCTGCGGCATCAACCGGCGGCGATCGCCGGCCCTGTATCGAACCCGGCAATGAGATAGAGCAGCGTGAAGATGACGATCCAGACGATGTCCACGAAGTGCCAGTAAAGAGCGGCAATCTCCACGTCCAGGCTAGTTGCGGGGCTCAATCGGCCCTTGAATCCCAGGATCAAGAGGGCGGTCAACCAGATCAATCCCAGCGCCACGTGAGCCCCGTGGAAACCGGTCAGGGTGAAGAATGTGGCGCCGAAGAGGTTGACGCCCAGTGTCAGGCCTTCGTTCTTGAAAGCGTTGAACTCGTACGCCTGGAATGCGATGAATATCCCACCCAAGATGATGGTGACAAACAGCCAGATACGAATGCCCCGCTGGTTGTTGGCGTTCGTGGCCGAGAGGGCCTGCACCATTGCGAAGCTGCTCATGAGCAGGACGAAGGTGCTGATGGTGGTTAGCGGAACGTCGATGATATCTATCGGGTATGGGCCGTTAAGGCTCTGTCCCCGGTAGACCATGTAGGTGGCGATCAGAGACGCAAAGAACATACAGTCGGACCCAAGAAACACCCACATTAGCAGCTTGCGGTGGTTGAGCCCGGTGGTGGTGTATTCGTGTTCGGCGGCGTGAGCCACTTCTAGAATCTCCTAATGTTGGGGATCGCGGGCGGTGGGCGGTTCGTTGCCCCATCCCACGATTCCGATGATGACGATTATCCCGCCCATGAAGCTCAGGGCGTAGTGGGTCAATAGGCCTCCCGCGAGCCAGATCGTGCCAAAGGCTACTATCAGAGGCCAGTAGGATGGGCTGGGCATGTGGATCGTACGTGGGTCCACGTGGGGCTCCGGCCGCGTGATAGGGTTGCCTTCGGCGGCAGCCCGGCGCTTCATGATCCAGTAATGGTCGAGGCCCTCTACCTGAGGGATCTCGGCGAAGTTGTACTCGGGCGGAGGCGACGAGATGCTCCATTCCAGGCCAGGGGCGTCCCAGGGGTCGTGGCCGGAGGGGCGGCCATTACGCATGGCGCGAACGAACGCGACCATGAATATGATGACCCCCAGGAAGATTATGAAGTAGCCCGCTGATGACAGCATGTTCAGCCACTCCCAACCGTAATCGGAGGAGTAGGTATAGATGCGGCGCGGCATGCCGTTGAGGCCGACGAAGTGCATCGGGAAGAAGGTGACGTTCATCCCGATAAAGAACAGCCAGAAGTGCCACTTGCCGAGCTTTTCGCTTATCAACTTGCCGGTGAACTTGGGGAACCAGTAGTAGACGCCCGCAAACAGCCCCATGAGCGATCCGCCGAAGAGCACATAGTGGAGGTGGGCCACTATGTAGTAGGTGTCTTGCTGCTGCCGGTCCGAAGGCGCCACGGCGTGGGACACCCCGCTGAGACCTCCGACGATGAACAGGGCCACAAAGCCGATGGCGAACAACATGGACGTGCTGAAGGTGATCGATCCGCCCCACATGGTTGCGATCCAGTTGAATATCTTGACCCCGGTGGGCACGCCGATCAACATGGTGGTGATCACGAATACGGACGTGGCGATGGAGCCCAGCCCCACGGTAAACATGTGGTGGCTCCACACGGCCCAGCCCATCATCCCGATGACGATCCCGGAGAAAACTATAAAAGGATAGCCAAACAAGGGCTTTCGCGAGAAGGTCGGAAATACCTCGGACACTATCCCCATCGCCGGTAGGATCAGGATGTAGACTTCGGGGTGGCCAAACACCCAGAACAGGTGCTGCCAGAGTATCGGGTCGCCGCCGGAGGCCGGGATGAAGAAGTGGGTGCCGAAGTTCCGGTCCATGGTCAATTCGATAAGGCCCACGGTGATTACCGGGAACGCCAGCACCAGCAGGATGGATGTGATCAGGGTCATCCAGATGAATACGGGCATCCGCATCAGATGCATGCCGGGCGCACGCATGTTGATGATAGTGACAATGAAGTTGAACCCGGCGGCCAGCGATGAGATTCCCAGCACCTGCAAGCCAAGGGCCCAGAAGTCCATGGCGTCGTTGCCGCTGAAGGGCTTTTCCGTCAGGTTGGCGTATGAGAACCAGCCCGCGTCGGGGACCTGGTTTACCAGGAAGCTGGAATGCATCAGCAGGGCGCCGAACAGGAAGGCCCAGTAACTGAATGCATTCAACCGGGGGAAAGCTACGTCACGGGCGCCGATTGCCAGGGGAACTATCAGGTTGAAGAAGGCGGCGCTCAACGGCATGATCGCCATGAAGATCATGGTGGTGCCGTGCATGGTGAACATCTGATTGAAGGTTGCGGGATCCACCAGGCTGTTGTCGGCCTGGGATAGCTGCATGCGCATGACCCCGGCTTCAATCCCGCCGATCAACAGGAAGGCAAAGGCGGAAAAGCCGTATAAAAGGCCGATGCGTTTATGGTCCACCGTGGTCAGCCAACTCCAGATTCCGCTGTAGCCGGTGGGCCTAGCCAGTACGTCTGTTATCGCTGCCATCGCCCGTCTCCGATGCTCCCCAAGGTCCATGTAAAGCCGGTCCCAGACCGGCCGCTTGCTTTCAATAATGCCGCAGGAAGTAGTGTCAAATCAGTCTACTGCAAGTTCAAAAGGTAAGCAATGATGTCGTTCAGCTGGTCCTCGCTGAGGGAGATATCGGACCCATCAGAATAAAGATGGGCAGCCCGATCCGACATGCTGTTCCCCGGCTTCACATCGTCTGGGTTCTTTAACCACAAACGCAGATTTTCCGTATTCAAGTCCATCAGTCCGGCGCCCAAGGTACTTCTTGTGCGCAGGTCGGTGAGGTTTGGCGCGGGAACCAGGGCGCCCCCTATCAGAAAGGCGTCCAGCCGGCCAGCTTGCAACTCTCGGTCATCCCCGCCATCAATGGTGTGGCACATCACACATTGGCCGAAGACCGCCTTGCCTCGCTGAGCCTGTTCAGATGTTGCCGGAGGCTCGCCGTAATTCTGAACCCATGCATCGTATTCATCCTGCTCAAAAACGATAACCCGGAACCTCATAAGGGCGTGGGCTATGCCACAGAACTCGGCGCATTGGCCGAAGAATGTGGCCGGATATTCGTCGATTTTGTTGGCGTCGGCCTGCAACCACATCTGGTTGGACCGTGTGGGGATCATGTCGAGTTTGCCGGCAAGTTTGGGGACCCAGAAGCTGTGGATCACATCATCGCTCAATAAAGTGAGCCTTACCGGAACGTCCACCGGTATTCTCAGCTCATTGGCGGTGGTGATTCGTTTGCCGCCTCCCGCATCTGGGTATTCAAATTCAAACCACCATTGGTGGGCCGTCACCGTGACGTCCAGAATGTTGTCCGCCGAAGCCGGCGGCTCTTCCAGATCGAATATGGCGAAAACCGTCCAGATCCCGAGAGCCATTATCAGGATGGTCGGCACGATGGTCCAGACAATCTCGAGGGTTAGATGCCCGTGGGTCTGAGCCGGTAGTTCCTGGCCGGGGCGGCGGCGGAAGCGAATTATGGCGTAGAGCAGCGCCCCTTCCACCAGGATAAACACCGCTACCATCACCCACAGCAGCACATTGAACAGCTCTAGCTGCTTGCTGGCAACCGGGCCTGCCGGGTCAAAGGTGGACTGCCGGGCGGTTGAGCAGCCGACCGCCAGCAACAAAAAGAGGGCCATTATGCCCAGATGCGCCCAGCGGCGGCTGATAAGTGCTTTATGAGGAATAGGGTGTGCTTCCCCCTCTTTCTCACGCAGAGAAGATGTAGGAAGCCTGGCCGGAGCCTTAGAATATGCTGGCCGGATGGCGAACCACCCCATTGTTAGGCTACCTCTTGCACAGTGTTGCGACCCCGCATGTGCAATTTTTCACTAACGGCTGGGACAATATCACAGGGGGCTTCCAGTGTCAACGCGTCTGGGATCGTGGCACAGCCGGATAGCTGGCGTTGGGATGCTCCATGGTTCCACGGCCAACTTCATAATCTTACCGTGCTGTCCACCATCATGGCAACGAATAGCAGCGCCAGGTACAGAAGAGAATAAAGGTACAGGTTCTTGGCGTGCCGGGTAGACGGGTCTCGTTTCAACCGCCACGCGAGGGCCAGGAACACGGCGCCCAGCAGCGCCGCCGACCCCAGGTAGAGCCAACCGGCGGCAGGTGTGATCGCCAGCATCATGGCGAGGGCTGCCAGGACGATGGAGTAGAGAAAGATGTTTAAAACGGTGTATTCCCGGCCGGCAACCACCGGCAGCATCGGAATACCGGCGCGCTGGTAGTCGTCCTGAATAAGCAGAGCCAGGGCCCAGAAATGGGGAGGAGTCCAGAAAAATACGATTGTAAACAGGTACAGTGCGGGCAGGTCGAGCCCGCCGGTAACGCCGGCCCAACCCACCAGAGGGGGTATGGCCCCGGCCGCGCCGCCGATGACGATGTTGTGGGGCGTTGTGCGCTTCAACCAGTTGGTGTAGACCAGGATGTAGAACAGCGTCGCCGCCAGGGTGAGTATGGCGGCAAGCAGGTTGACCCAGGCGGCCAAGATCAGGAATGCGAGCAGGTTCAGCAGGATACCGAAGGCGAAGGCGTCTCGGCGTGAGATCCGTTGCGACGGCACCGGACGCTGCGCGGTGCGGGACATCAATTGGTCGATGTCGCGGTCCAGGAAATGGTTCAGTGCGTTTGCGCCTCCGGCACCCAGGGCGCCGCCCAAGCAAACAAGTATGGCCACCCTGAGCGAGGGAAATCCCTGAGCGGCCAGGAACATGCCACCCAGGGCGGTTACCAACAACAATAGGATGATGGGCGGCTTGGTCAGGGTCAGATAATCGTTAGCGACCTTTGCCGCCGTCGCCAATTTGGCCAGATTTGGTGCTGCCAGCGGTCTCTGGTCAAGCATGGACCGTCTCCGAGCCGGCCTGATCCCATCCAGCCTGATCCCTCGGGGCCAGGCTTAGCGCCGCCAGTCCTGCCATTGCCGCCCATACCGCGGTTCCCAGGGCGAGGTGCAAAGCCCGAATCTCCTCCGGAAATTTCAGCCAGATGGTCAGCGCTCCCACTATAACTTGGGCCAGGAACAGGGCGGTCGCCGCCATGGAGAGCAGCCGTACGTCCATCGGCTGGCGTCCTCGGCGCAAGCCCAGGTGCAGAACGTACATGACGAACAGGCCCAGGACCACGGTTGCCATACGATGGGCCATGTGAATCGCAGCGAGTTTTTCGGTTGGAAATAAGTTGCCGTTGCATAAAGGCCAATCGGTACAGGCCCAGGTGGCGTTGGAGACGGCGACGTAGGAGCCGGTGAGCAGAATGCCATAGACGGCCAACGCGGAAGCCACGGCCAGCTTTGGGAAGGCTCCGCTGCCCCCTCTCCTGACGGCGGTGGACCCAAACAAAGGTGGACCGACGCAGGCCGTTATAAGGATAAAGACCATACACCCCAGCAGGGCTTCGCCCAGGGCCAGGTGGGCAGCCACCGCCCCTGCCGGGAGCTCGTTTAGCACCGTTGCTCCTCCAAGGATAGCCTGCCCCAGCGTGAGGACTACAGCCAAGGTAGTCGGGACAAGCAGCCAGCCCTTATCGCGGTGGAAGATCCAGGCGGCTACGCAGAGGGCCAATACCAAGGGTCCGACCAACGCCGAGGCCAGTAGCCGGTGAGAGAATTCCACGATCGCTTCGGTCTGGAGCGGCGGGAGAATCCCGCCGTAACATAGAGGCCAGTCCGGGCAGCCTAGCCCAGATCCGGTTACTCGCACCACGCCGCCCAGCACCACCAGCGCGAACACCGACAACGCCGTCAGCAAGGCCAGGTTGCGATACCAGGTGGACACACCCCTGGCCTGAGGCATAGGGGAACTGGCTTGGGCTATCGCCATCGGAGTGTGAGGGTCAGCCGGTGAGAAAATAACGTGATACTTGCCGAAGGGGAGCCGGCGGTGAAACGGTTGGTTAGGGGGAAGCTCATGGAATCAGATGGAACGTTCCGACCGTCATTGGTATCATCGACAGACCTGGGAAATTCTCGCCTGAACAGGCCTAAAGGGTCATTTTGAAAAGTAACATAGTGGTACTGCCTTGTCAACGGAACGAGGCCGGACAGGGCACGTGATAGAATCCCCGCTGCGGCAAGAGCCGCCCGTTATAGAGGGCGAGGGGCACCGCCAGCCGGCAAGATCCTGGTGATGATATTTTGTATATGACCGGAAGACTAAGAGCGCGGACGATGTGGGCGGGTTGGATGACAGCGACCCTGCTCTTGATGTGGGCTTGCGGCGCACCGGGGTCTACGCCAACTATTGTACCTGAGGGTCAGGTGCGGGGACATATCCTGGCGGTGGTGGAGCGGGGGGACGATGTGCTGACCGGGTTGCGGATACGCGACGCATCGGGAAGGGTCTGGACCTTCACCGCCGAGGTGGAAGTTGAGCTCACCGCCTCTCACGCCCGTTTGCACCAGGTACTGGGACAGACCCTTCTGGTCTCCTACCTCGCCCGGGGGGACCGGTTGCTGATTACGGAGATAACGGACTAGCGGTGGTCCGGGCGCCGATATATCCGGACTATCAGGGTTAGGAATCTAGGACTTTCTGCAACGCGTCCTCAAGCTCCTCTAGGGTGGTAAATGCCTCGAACTTGGCTTGCACCCGGCCTGCCCGGTCCAGGACAAAGGTCCACGGCTCCGTGGGCAGGTTCCATTCCAAAACCGCTGGTACGAATCCACCGGTGGGGCGGCCTCCTTCGATCACGTGGGGATCCTCAAACACCTCCACGTGGATGAAGTTGGCCCGGTCTTGGAATCGCTCCTTGAGCTGGGATACTACCTCAACCTGGGGGCCGCACGTGGCGGTTATGCAGAATGCCGGAGTGGCGAACACGACCACCAGAGGCTTGCCTGCTTCCAGGGCCTGGTGAACGGATAGCCGGTACAGGTCCGGGTCGGGAACCGGAGAGCTGGTGATGGTGGCAAGGTCTTCAACGCCGGCCAGTGTGGGGGTTATACTGGCCGGGGCCCGTTCCCCGATGGACGGGGTATCGGATCTCTCCTTAACCTCGAAAGCTCCAACCGCCTCCACCAGCCCTCTGTCCTCGCTGGCGATGCTTACCTGCAGTTGCCAGAACCCCGCCGTATCCAGCTCCAGGCTGGCGGTGAAGACGCCCTGAGAACCCGTAGGCCAGCGCATGAACCGGGCGGTGGCCGAGTGCCGTACCTCTGCGGCCTCTTGCCCTGAGATAAAGATCGCCGCTTGCACCTCGGCTTGGCCCCCGGAAGATCGCACCGGCATGCCTTCCCGGTCCACCAGCCCGAATACCACCCGGTTGACGCCAACCGCCAGGTCGGTACTGATGACGATCACACCGACCTCCGGGCCGGTGGGCAGGGGAGTCGAGGTTGGAGATATGCCCAGGGGCGTCGATGTTGGGGAAGCCGTGCAGGCGGCCAGGAGAAACACCAGCAGACCACCGATGAGGATGAGCAGGCCGGGCCTAAGCTTGTGGACCACGCGGATTCAGCCTCCTTGTCGACTTGCTAACCGTGCTGCCTTGACGCCGAGCTTCTAAGGCCATACGCCGAACAGTGATGGATCAGATCCTTGTGGCCCGTGCCAAATCGATATCATCGGAAGGCCTCCCGTCCCGCATCTCTTCCAGGGGTTTTCGCTGTCCGGCGATCGCTGCGGCAGGGGGAAAGATACCGTGGTTAGTGGGCCGGGACAGAGCTATCTCCGGACGCAGAGCCGTATCAGGTTGTCCACCGTGGTCTCTTCTTCCAGCCGGGATACCGTGTGGACTATGCTATCCAGCTGTTCCCTGGGCCAGGGCAGGGCCTCAAATAGCTCGCTGATCCGCCGGGTTTCCGTGGCCAGGTCCCACTCCAGTTCGTCGCCCTGGTACTCGCCCTGGTATATGGTGCCGCCTATCAGCCGGATGGTGATTCTAGGAGCAAAGGGTGTTCGGTCCTGGTGGCCGACCACCTCAACCTTCTTGAGCAGGCTCATCACGTCCGGGTCCTCGCCCGAGGTCTGCTCCCCCGGTTCCAATCTGGGTTTGAGCGGCGGGTAGCTGCCGTGGACGCAGGTATAGGCGGCGAAATAGTGGGTGCTGCCCACCCCCGGAGCGCTCCGGGTGGCGCTGGGGAAAGCCGGCGAGGGGTATAGGGTCTCCAGCCAGTTCATGTCAACGGTGATTGACTCGATATCGCCTGGGGCTATGGTGTGGCTGGCACGGATCTGAGTCATCAGCTCTATCACCGGGCAGTTGTAGCCCGCGGTCTGGTATATCTTGGGCGTCACGTGCATCAGTTCCCAGCGTGAGCCCAGGTCTGCGGCCACATCTTCTATCGAAGTCTGTAGAGGCCCTTGGAAAACGTAGGAGAGCTCACCCCGGTTGTTGCCGGTGAAAGCGTTGTAGAAACCGGCGTCTCCTTCCAGGGCAAATTCGGAGCCGGCCACGTCCTCCCGGGCCAGCAGGGCGGCCATGACTCCATTGCGGGTGGCATTGGGCTCGTGGAACATCATCTCGCGGCCGCCGGAGCGGGCCCCTTCGGTGGTGCCGCCGGTGAAGGTGCAAGCCAGGGCCAGGGCGGTTACCAGCTGGTCCTCGGTAAGGCCCAAGAGCTTACCGCAGGCCACCGAAGCCCCCAGAGTCCCATAGACGGGACTGGAGCGAAACCCACGGGCCTGCGTCGATGGAATGAAGTCGCCGGCGATGCGGGATTCCACCTCGTAACCGGCCACCAGTGCGGTGAGAAGGTCCCGGCCGTCCCGGCCCTCCATCTCTGCCGTGGCCAGCGCCGCCGGGATAACGCATGGGCCGGGATGAATGAGCATGCGGTAGGAGTCCGACTGGTTGGTGGCATGCATCAGCTTGCTGTTGGCAAAGGCGGCGCCGGCACGCGTGGCCCGGCCGCCGTCCACCAGGATGGTGGCGCCGTTGTATTTGCCTTCCTCCTCTTTGACCAGCCGAATGGAAGCCGCGCCGTGGTTTGTGCCGGCGCCGACGATGGAGATGATCAGGGCGTGCAGCAACGACGCCTTGATCTTGTCTACAACCTGCGGAGGCAGGGACTCGTAATTGAGGGAAACCACGAATCGGGCGAGGGTCCGGCTAAGGGAGTCTGGCATGGTCTTGATCCTACAAGAGGTTAGGCGGGCCGGCGTGGGGCCGTGCCGGCCAGGGGAGATTGTATGCCTTGGAGCGAGGCATGGTCAAACGCGGCTGTTGCCGGGGCGTACCTACGCGCCAATGCGGAGCCGGCCCCAAGACGGGCGATCAATGGGTCAGCGATCCTTTGGAAGGGCGTTAGATCAAGTCCCGCAGATATGGGGTGAGCAGGCGTTTGATCACCGCCAGAAGGACAACGGCGGCGATGATTATTACCGTGGTTGAGAGGTCCCAACCGCGGGTGGAGAAACCCAATACGGTGCCTGCCGCTGGAGGATGCTCGGTGTCGGTCACCGCCATAATCAGGATCAAGATTCCCACGGATAGGGCCAAGCTCAGGTCTCTTAATAGGCCGAGGTCGTCGAGAAAGTCTGTCACCGGGGCGGCAAATAGGACCAAGGACAATGCGGAGCCCACCAGTATCGCCAGACCATGGCCGCCCACCAACGAGCGTGCCTGGGCCGCATGGCTGGAGGGATGGATGAATACGATTACGACGCTGGATCCCAGACCGGCGGCCAGCGCGGCGTCGGAAAGAGAGTCCACGAATACCAGGATAGCCAGCATGCCCAGGGCGGCCAGACCTGCCTGGATCAGGTAGCGGTGGGAGTGCTGAGAGAACTGGGGGTCTACGACCCTGACTCGGGATGGTAGGTGCAGCCTCTCCGCCAAACGTTGGGGCAGCAGACGGATTTGACCCTTAGACGCACCGGCCGAACCGGGTTGTCCGGGAGGAGGACCAACCGGTGATCGTTCATCTTCCCCTGGCGTCGAGTCCCTTCCTCTCACCACTTCTAGACGCGGTCCAGGCCCTGGGCGAAGTCCAGCCAGACCCGGGCGCAGGGCACCGGCAGGATATGCTGGATGAAGCCTGAAACGCCGGGAAAGATCACCGCTCGCCCGTTGGGGAACAGGTCGGCGGCGCCCCGGAAATCGCCCAGGACTTCCTCGCGCAGGCTTGCCGCGGCCAGGACCAGGGTGGGTGTCTGAACATCTTTCAGCAAGGGCCCGATGTCAACGCCGGGGGCGTTGCGCTGAAAACCGCTGACCACATGGGCCGGCGTCGCGGCCATCTGGTCGGCATACCAGCGGATGTAGGCTGGGTCGACGATCTGGGGGTCCAACCGCCGGGTGATGGTGCTCTCCACCCAGGCGGCCACGCCCTCGCGGTCTATTAGGTCGGCGCTTTCCACGTGGTGGGGGTCCAGGAAGCTGGTGGGTGAAGTGCAAACGCACAGAGACAGTAACCGTTCCTGGTGCAGGGTGGCGAAGCGCATGGCGATGGAACCGCCCACCGTTTCCCCGATCAGGTGCACTTTATCCAGACCCAGCCCGTCTAGCAGGCCCAGCAGGTCGTCGGCAAAGTTGTCCAGGGACCAGGGATACCCCGGCTCGGGGACCGACGATTGGCCCATCCCCCGCATGTCCAAGCGTACCACCCGATAGTGGCGGGCCAGCACCGGCATCCAGCCGAACCACATCTTGTGATTCTTGGCCATGCCGTGGTGCAGGACAATCGTCTCCGGCTCGGTCCATGGGTCGGTAAAATCGTCGATCTTGTAGAATAGTTCGGCGCCGTCCGCCAAGGCCAGCCTCATTTGGACCTCCTGGGGGGTTCCTGCGATTTTGGGAGCGGCCGTCTTTCTCCGAAAGGGGGAGGTTATTTAAATATTCTAATCACCCGGCTGACGTGTCCTTCGACAGGCTCAGGACGAACGGGAAAGATCTCGCGATCCGTTCGTGGTGAAGAAGACGCCACCCCTCATTCGTGACTAAAAAGGCGCCTCCTCCCGTTCGTGGTGAGCTTGTCGAACCACATGCGAAATGGGTCCTGGTGCCAAGTGAAGCGGCGATCAGGCGGTGAGACCCTGCTCGGTGAACACCGACCGGGCAATGCGCATGGCGGTGCGGGTGGTGAAGTAACCGCCGTAGAGCGTTACCTGGATGAACACCTCCATGATCTCCGTGGGTGTCATCCCCACCCGCAGGGCTCCCTCGATGCGCCGGCGGATCTGGCGGTCGTATTGCCCCAATACGGTCATCGCCGACAGAGCGCAGATGGCCCGGCTCTTGCTGTCCAGGTTGGGCCGTGTATAGATGGCGCCCCACAGGTATTCGTTGATCAGCCGGTCGAGCTGCATCTCCTGGGAGTCGGGGTCATCGGTGTAGTACTCGGTTATGTCGCCGATGTGCTCTTCATGGCTGCGGTGCCCGGCCTCGTGGAGTTCGTCTACCGTTTGCTTGGTGTCGTAAACCTGGGTTGGAGTAAATTTGATACCCCGCTCCTCGAAGATCTCCTTGGTGATGCGCATGGCCGCCTCCACCGCCGGAACCCCCACGTAGAAGGTCAGTTGGATGAAAACCTCCACCAGTTGATCCGGTGTCAGGCCCAAGTTCAGACACCTTTCGATATGGCGGCGCAACAAGGGGAGCTGTCCCAGTGCCATCAGCGCCGAAGTGGTGCAGATGGCTCTTTGGGTCACGTCCAGCCCGGGACGGGACCAGATCGACCCAAAGAGCGCTTCGTCGATGATGCGCTTCAGGTCGGGGGCAAGCTGATCGATGCCCGGCAGGGTGAAGTGGCTGGGGTCCCCCTTGGCCATCAGGGCCCGCATTTCCTGCCCGCGCTCGTATCGCTCGTCTAGTGTTGTCAAAGCGGTCCCTCCAGGTGTTTGTTCTTCCTTAGCTTGCTATGATCTCTTCCGCGAACCAGGCCATTCGGTCCAGGGTCTGGTTCAAGTCAGAGCTACGGATGTCGAATATGGTGTGGGTGACGCCCACGCCGGAGTAGGTCTGAACATCCTGTAAAATCTGCTCGGTCTCACCGGAAAAGCGGCGGCGGACGCCGCCGGGGTTGGTTCCTGGGTCGTAGAGCGGGGCTTTCATGGCCACGTCGATCTCCCCCGGGTCGCGTCCCGCTCTTTCCGCGTAACGGTTGAGGGCAACAATGCCCTGGGCCAGCTCCTCCGGCTCCAATGGGGCTGCCGGGATGGCCCCCACCGGATGCCAACCGTTTCCAAGCTGGGCGGCCCGGCGGATAGCCCGGCGGCTCTGACCGCCTACCCAGATGGGCGGGTGGGGCTTCTGTACGGGGTGCGGCAAAAATCTGATGTCGGAAAACTGGTAGTACTTGCCGTTGAAGGTAGGGTTGTCGCTGGTCCATAGCTCCTTGAACGCCATCAGGTACTCGTCGGTCACGGCGCCGCGCTCGGCAAAGGGAGGAGCATTCAGCGCCAGGAACTCCTCTTCCATCCAACCCACGCCCACTCCCAGGGTGAGACGGCCGTTGGACAGTACGTCCAGGGTCGCCAAGATCTTGGCCGCCAGCAGGGGATTGCGGTAGGGGACAATCATCACGCTGGGCACCAACCTGATATTCGTGGTGATGCCGGCCAGAAAGGTAAGCAGGGTCAATTGCTCCAGAAATTCTCCGCTGGCGCCGCTGGGAAACTCACCTCCAACGGTGTAGGGGTAGGGGGAGTCGATAGTCTTGGGCACCAGGATGTGATCGCCCGCCACCATGCAGTGGAATCCAAGCCGGTCTCCCCGCCGCGCGATCTCCGCCAGCGGTTCGGGCCGGGCGGTGGGACCACTGCTGGGAAGATAGAATCCGAATTCCATGGCGGGCCTCCCAAGCCGTTAGCAAATCCCAGTTCTGGACTTGGCGATCTACGGCGCCGCCGGCCAGATCGGTGAGTCAAATCGGGTGTAGGGAAGTGGTAGGCCGCAGGCCGTCTGACTATATATGCTGTAGCCCGCAGGATCCACAAAACTATATCTCGATTCAGGCATCGTGTCCAACGCGGTAGCCGGCTGTTGGCCTGTTGCTCGAATGGTGTTGATGCCGGGGGAGTAGGGGCGTTGCCGAACGAAATGGAGATCGGCGGACTCCCGGACATGCCGCCCGGGAGTGTGAATCACCGAGGCTGTTCTCTGGCGGGGATAGGTGGTTCAGGTGCGCCGGCTTTTCATAATTAAAGAAAGGGCGCCGGCAAATGGCAACTAGGAAACCAGAGAGGGACCTCTGGCATTGCTAGATGGGAATCTTTGGAGACACCGCCGATGCCTTGAACGTAGAGAAGGCTCGCTGCTGGCAACAAACAGCAGGCTCTATTTTGGGGCTATCCCGCGGGCACCAGGTCGCTAGCCTTGACTACTCGAACCTCGACAGACGCCAATTTACGCACCTTTTCGGCTACGCTTCCTTTGATCAGCTTGGACAGTCCCTTGCGATCGTAGGTATACATGGCGATGAGGTCGACTTCTTCCCGGTGGGCGTAGTCGACTATTCCATCGGCCACGGAACCAGACACCGCCGCATCACAGCGCCATGTGCCTGGCGGCTCAACAAGCTTGCTGATGACCTGCCTGAGATATCTGATGGCCTCCCGGCGAACGGTATACTCGCCGAACGCGCGTGACCTGCCGGGAGCGATGACCTGAAACAGGATTACGTCGCTGTCCGGGGTTATGAGTTCTTGCGCTATGGGCAGGACAGCTTCGGCCTCCGTAGATCCATCTAGTGGTATCAGTATCTTTCGGTACATGCTCCACCCCTCGAATCTTTGATCCCATTTGGCAATTTGGCAGGCTTTTTTAGCTATGGGCGACGCCTCGCCATGGAAAACTAGAGGATGGAGCACAATATATATTAGTCCCAAGCGGCATGTCAACTATTTTCGTATTTGTGAAATATTTCTCGTATGTAATCAGCCGTATATGGGATATTATCCCACTATATAATACTATATCCCTTTGTTTATTATGCGTTACCCGTACTGATCGGTACGAGCAACTCTGCGCATGATTTTGCCTGATAATAGTTGGGTGGGCTATGCGCCGATTATCGGTTCTTCTTGACACTACTTGCCGCCGCCTGTAGACTTTTGCCTGCACCCAGCCAGGGAGGTCCGCCGTGTCTACACCTACTACTTTCTTGACCGAAGAAATGCGTCAACAGGCCATTGGTTTGGAAGGCCCTCCGGTTACCACGGAGATAGAAAAGGGCGCCATCATCAGGTTTGCCCAGGCGATCGAGGACGACAATCCGGTCTTCAACGACGAAGAGGCTGCCAGGAAAAGCCAGTACGGTGGGCTGATCGCGCCCCCAACTTTCCTGCGATCGATCCGGTCCTCTCGCCGGGAGGTCCCATTCGATATACCCTTCAATAATGCGTTGGACGGCGGCAGCGATTGGGAGTATTTCGAACCCGTACGGCCTGGAGACCTGATCACGACGGTTTCCCGCATAACCGACATGCAGGAACGGTCCGGCCGCATGGGCGTGATGATCATCACCTCCACCGTGACCACCTACACCAACCAGTTCGACCAGGTGGTGGCAACCCAGACTACAACCGGTATCCGATACTGAGGGAAGGATGTATGGCTGAGCAAGTTTATTGGGAAGACGTGTCCGAAGGGATGGAGATGCCACCCCTGGTTAAGAACCCCACCACCCAGCAGCTGGTTCGCTACGCCGGGGCGTCGGGGGACTTTTACCAGATCCATTACGACAAGGATTTCGCCCAAGGCAATCAGTTGGACGGTGTGATACTCCACGGCGCCTTGAAGAATGCCTTTTTAGGCCAATTCATGACGGAATGGATGGGCCCGTTGGGGGCCCTGAAGCGGCTGGCTTGCCAGTACCGTGGCATGGATTTCCCGGGCAACACCATCACCGCCAAGGGTAAGGTTCTCCGCACCTACAAGTCCGAGGGCCAGAACCTGGTGGACTGCGAGATATGGCTGGAAAACCCCGAGGGTCAACGGACCACGCCGGGGTCGGCTACCGTTGCCCTGCCCTCTCGATAGTTCTTGCCCGATAATTTCCAAAGCCTTCGAGGCTAACCGCCGCCGCCGTTGAATTCGGTTGGATGTCGTGTTGGCCTGTACCCCAGGCTACTCTTGGCCGCTGTCCGGCCGACGAGGGCCACGAAAATAACGAGGAGGACCTGATGGGTGACTCACTGGTAGATAAGGTGGCCATCGTGACCGGTTCCGGCCGGGGCATCGGCCGCGGCGTGGCCATGATGATGGCCGAAGAAGGCGCCAGCGTGGTTATTGTCGACCCCGGCGTGAACGTGGACGGCACCGGGCTGGATCACTCGGTGGCCGAGCAAGTGGCGTCGGAGATTCGTGAGGCCGGCGGCAAAGCCGTTCCAAGCATGGAATCGGTGGCCACTATGTCCGGCGGCGAAAAGATCGTCCAGACCGCGATAGATAGCTTCGGCAAACTGGACATCGTGGTGACCTGCGCCGGTATCCTGCGCGACCGCATGGTGTTCAACATGTCGGAAGAGGAGTGGGACGATGTTATCGCCGTGCACCTGAAGGGGACCTTTACCGTCGTTAAGCACGCATGCATCCTGTTTCGGCAGCAGCGCTCCGGGCGGATCATCACCTTCAGCTCGGAGTCCGGATTGGTGGGCAACTCGGGCCAGGCCAACTATGGCGCGGCCAAGTCGGGCATCGCCGGATTTACCAAGGTGCTGGCCAGGGATATGGGGCGCTACGGCGTAACGGCCAACTCCATCGCACCTCGCGCTGAAACCCGCATGATCGGCGCTATTCCCGATAACGCGGCCGAGCTTCGGCAACGGAGCGGGGTCGCCTCTTTGTCCGCCGACCGCGCGCCCGAGACGAGGGACCCGGAACACATCGCTCCATTTATCTGCTATCTGGCCAGCGACTATGCCAGCAACGTCAATGGTCAGATCTTCCTGGTTCACGGCGACACCGTGTCGCTGATGTCCCAACCCAGGCCCATGCAGGCCATCTACAACCCGAATGGCCATTGGAGCATGGAGGAACTGGCGCCCATGGCCCGGGATGTGCTCACCAGAGGCATTACCAACCCGGCGCCTCCCCAAGAGGCAAGGTCGTAGCCAGGCAATCAGCCTGCGGTGCGTGACGGTGATAATAAAGCAATTGTTTCGAGCGAGGTATAGTTCTGATGGGCAATTCGTTAAAAGATAAAGTAGCTATAGTGACCGGTTCCGGCCGGGGGATCGGCCGGGGCGTTGCCATGTTGATGGCAGAAGAAGGCGCCAAGGTGGTGGTGGTCGACCTGGGTGTAAACGTCGACGGTACCGGTTTCGACCAGTCGGTTGCCGATATTGTGGCGAATGAGATCAAGGATGCCGGCGGGTCCGCCGTTGGTAGCACCGAGTCGGTGGCCACCATGTCCGGCGGCGAAAAGATCGTCCAGACCGCGGTGGACAATTTCGGCAAACTAGACATCATAGTCACCTGCGCCGGGATCCTGCGGGACCGCATGGTGTTCAACATGTCCGAGGAGGAGTGGGACGACGTGATTGCGGTACACTTGAAGGGCACCTTCACCGTGGCCAAACACGCCTGCATACTCTTCCGGCAGCAGCGGTCCGGGCGGATCATCACCTTTACCTCCACCTCCGGCCTGTATGGCAACTCGGGCCAGGCCAACTACGGTGCGGCCAAGGATGGCATTGCCGGGCTTACCCGGGTGCTGGCCCGCGACATGGGACGGTACGGCGTGACGGCCAACTCGATTTCGCCCGCCGCCGGAACCAGAATGACCCAGACGGTCCCCGATGAAGCCCGGACCCTGAGGGCTGCCCGGGGTATCGGCGGTCCCTCCGGTTCGGCTCCCAGGATGCGGGGGGAAGGGGATGACGTGGCGCCCTTCGTTACCTGGCTGGCTTCCGACGAAGCAGCCCACGTGAACGGCCATGTATTCCACGTCACCGAGGGCCTGGTGACCCTGATGAACGAGCCGGAGCCGGTGAAGACCATCAGCAAGAATGGCAGGTGGACGGTGGAGGAGCTGGCCAAGGTTTTCCCGCCCACCATCGGGTTGGAGCTGTTTAACCCTGCGCCGAACCAGCCACCGAGTTAATCGCCAGCGGACACCCTACCAGCGATTTAGCGTCAAGGCCACGGGCAAGCGGGTCACATTTAGCGAGACCCACATCGTCTGGATCGTCAACGGCAAGGCGATAGAGCATTGGGGCAACCAGGACGACATGGCCATGATGCAGCAGCTCGGGGTCATTCCGGAGGGCTAGAGGAATGGTCCTCTCCAGGCCCTAGGTGCTCAGCCTCCCGCCGGAAAGGTCCGCCTGAGGTGATATGCTTTCAAAGCCCTGGTGCTTCGGGGAAGTCCCCGGTCGGCCCAGGGCTTATTTAATCAACCCGCTTAAACAAGAGGCGCCTCGGCAACCTATTGCTGGAAGAGCGTCCGGCCCATCTCTCGCATCGCTTGTGGCTGCCTTAAGCGGCGACAGTTAGCTAATCCCGGAGAGGGATGGTACCCCAAGTGATGGACTCCGACTCCGAGGATTGCCCTTGCTCCTTGGCCATGTCACGGATTTGCAGCAGGGTGGAGTTGACCTCGGATGTCAGGAAGACCCAGTCGGGTTCCTCGGGTATCCAGTATGGGGAGTTTATGCGGACGACCTTGTTTTCCTTGGAATTTAGGTAAATGCCGAATTTGGAAGCCTGTTGCATACTTGTCATCCCTTCAGTCTGGCTTTAGGTGATTTGGGTTGGAGTTCTCGCTGAAGATCGCCGCAGCGCCGATCGACCCTAAGATGGCCCATTTCCTTCACCGGCGGCCGGCGTTATGTTGGCAAGGTCTTCTCTCGGACCTTGGGCGGTGGCGTACACGCCACGGTATTCCTCGGGCAGCATGGCGGCGACGCGGCCCATGACCATGTCTCGCAAGCTCTCAAGCACCTGCCGGCTGGGATTGCCCTCTATCATAGGCAGGGTAAAGGGTTGGCCGATATTGGCCCGCATGTGGCGCAGGGGAATGGGCAGGCGCCAGACCGGGAATGTTTCGGTGCCGGTAATCCCTACAGGAAGTATAGGGGCCTGGCTCCTGTGGGCCAGATATGCCACCCCCAGCATGGCCTTTCTCATGGCATGGTCCGGGCTTCGGTGGCCCTCCGGAAAGATCACCACGGCGCGGTCTTCCGCCAACAATCGTAGCATCAGCCGCATTGCATCGACCCCGTGACCGGTGCGGTTGAACGGATACACGTTGAATTGCTTCAAAAAATAGTTGGTCAAGGTGAAGTTGAACAGTTCCTGCTTAGCGATGAAATGCAGTGCCCGGGGGATGCTGGCCAGCAGCATCGGCGGGTCGTTGTATGATACGTGATTGGCCACCACTATCAGCGGCCCGTAGGGTGGCACGGATTCTCGGCCCAGTACTTCCAGGCGGCCGAAATTACTTAAGCAGAATAGGCCCAGCCAGTGTCCGGCCCGGTACATCCAGCCTGCGTGCCGTGTGCTGATCAACACCGGTGGACTTGCGCGAGGATCTGCTCCACCACCTGGTCGATCGTTAGCTCCCCGGTGTCCAGGGTTAGGGCATCTTCGGCCGGCCGTAGCGGGGAGTCGGCTCGGTTGGAATCCATATCATCCCGCTGTATGGTTTCCCCCAGTACCTGCTGAAAGTCAACGTCTTGGCCCTGGTCAACCAGGTCTTTCAACCGCCGGTGAGCCCGCGCTTCCGGTGAGGCCGAGAGATACACTTTAACGTCGGCGTTGGGCAAAACGACGGTGCCGATGTCCCGGCCCACCATCACGATGTTTCCTTCCTTGGCGAGAGTTCGCTGTTGCTGAACCAGGACCCGGCGTACCTGGGGCATCCGGGAGACCAGAGAAACTTGGCGTTCTACCCGGGCATCCCGCAGCTCAGGGCCTAATTGATGCTCGCCCACCCAGACCTGATTGCTTTCCGTGCCACTCAGGCGTATCGGATGGCGATTGGCGAGATTGCCAAGGCTTTCTTCGTCTGCCAGGGACGTGCCGCAGCGCAGTGCAAGCCACGTTATGGCCCGGTACATCACCCCGGTATCCAGATAACGGAACGCGAGCCGCCGGGCCAACTCCCGGCCCACGACGGACTTGCCCGAGGCCACCGGGCCGTCCAGGGCGATGACACTCACTTTACCGGACAAGGGGGTACCTCGCAACACAATCAGCCATGGCATTATAGCACTCGGCCGGATCGGGGAGTGCTGATACGCTTGCTGGTGCCGGTGCGCCGTTGTACATGCCTCCGCATTGGGTTGCCTGGGCTAATGCCTATAATTTAAGGAAAAGCGATGCTAGAATATCTGCATATCATCGGGTTTCGATCGTCCTTCGGAGAGTGATGCAGTTGGAATCTACCGCCGTGGAACCTGCGTAGAATAGCCATCAACGATATGGGTAATGTCCGGATTTGAAATCCCCCGTGGTTGAAAAATGCCAACTATTTTGCAGGCTCCGTTGGCGCCCATACTGCATGGCTGGCGGGCTGCTGATCACGCTGGGCATCTTTCTCCTGGCTTGGTATTTCGCCACATTCCCCGGCGATGAGGAAGCCCTAAGGTGGTTGCAGAAGATCCAGACGGGATGGCTGGATGGGGCGGCGCTTGGCGTTGCCAGGTTGGGGTGGACGCCGGTTGCCACGGTGTTGATTGCAACTACCGTGGCGTCGCTGGTCGTTCTGTGCCGGCGGGCCGACGCACTGATCGTCGCCCTCAGTGGAATCCCAATCGGCCTTGGGGTCTTGCTCAAAGACTTGATAGGACGGGCCCGGCCGGAGTACTTCATCACCAATTTCGCGCCCAACAGCCCCAGTTTTCCCAGCGGCCATTCCCTCTATGCCATGCTTTTTGGCGGTCTTTTGATTGTGCTGGTCAATGAGCTACCCGTTTCGACGCCGATTCGCCGCAGTTTTCAAGCGTTATTGGCGTTGCTGATCCTGGTCATGGGCCTGTCCCGGGTGTACCTGGGTGTTCACTGGCCCAGCGATGTGATGGGCGGGTACCTATTTGGCATCATGGCCCTCCTGGGCCTGGTTTGGCTGCGCAACCGGCTGCCTAACAGGCGGCCAACATCGGCGCTGGTCAACGTTTAGGTGCTCGGGCGCCGGCAGGCCATGGTTCCTACGTGGTATGTTGCCTCCAAGACAGAAGATCTGCACTTGCCGCAAGTAGTTTTCGCCATGATAGACTGACACGTAAGCTAACGCCGATCTAGGAATCTATCCTGGGCAGGGGGACGATTATGAACTGGATAGACTTGGCGATCCTGGTGGTATGGGGCTTGACCTCGGGTTGGGGTTACACGGCCGGGCTGATCCAACTGGTTATCCCGCTGGTTACTGTACTGGTGGGACTGGCAGTTGCCAGCCGGATCTCCGACTCGATGGGCAACCTGTTCTCTCCCTTCACCGGCAACGAAGACTATCAGGCCATTGCCGGTTTTATTCTGGTCTTCGTGGGCCTATTTATCGTGGCTTCGATAGCCGGATTTATGCTGCGCACGATGCTGGCCTTTATCCCCCTCGGCGGTATGGCAAATAAGATGGCTGGACTGGCGGCGGGTTTTATAGTTGGCTTTGTGCTCCTGTCCGGCGTGCTGACGAGCGTTCAGAAGTTCCCGGCCAATGACGGCCTGGTCAAAGACATCGACGAATCGGTACTGGGCGCCTTCCTGGCGGACAACTTCGACGTTGTGATCCGTGGTGTAGGCCTGATACCCGGTGACTGGGACAATCAACTGGAGAAAATCGTCCAATAACTGAAGACGATGGGTCCGCCCTTGTTCCATGTGCTACCATGTAGGCGGCGTGGTACCTGAGGGCCTTATCTCGAGGCTAATATCTCTGGAGAAGCGCCACCCGGGGGGTGAGCCGATCGTTCCGGCGGCATCCCGGACGGCCCGCGGCGCAAGCCGGGCAAAGGTGCTGTTCTCAGTGGCAAATGATTCGCACAACGGCCAATCACATGCTGATGCA
This sequence comes from Chloroflexota bacterium, assembly GCA_022566155.1. Classification (GTDB taxonomy): domain Bacteria; phylum Chloroflexota; class Dehalococcoidia; order Lucifugimonadales; family UBA3495; genus JADFJS01. Next base: position 10,816 of record JADFJS010000004.1, on the reverse strand, counting down.
TCGGTAGCGCATGACGGGATATCCGCCGGAGTGGATGATGGGGTTGGCGGGCCTGCTCTGAACTGGCGCCAACTGGTCCAAGCTCCTGCCCTGGTCCTCAACTTGAATTACGTACCCCTCAATGTGTGCACGGTTCGCCGCGCGATAGTCTTGGTGGACAAAGGCAAGGCGGAGTTGTTGGAGAACCACCAGGCAGATCTGCACACCGTTTCCAGCGTTATCGAGGCTCCCTCCATCGTCCGCCTGGTTTACCTCGTTCGAAAGCCTCTATTGCCGCGCAAGCTGTCGAAGAAGGAAGTTTTCCTGAGGGATAGGTTTACTTGCCAGTACTGTGGCAAGAAGGCTCCGGACCTCACGGTGGACCACGTAGTGCCCCGCCGGCAGGGAGGTGGCCACTCCTGGGACAACGTGGTGGCTGCCTGCAACCGATGCAATCTGCGCAAGGCGGGAAGGACGCCCATGGAGGCGAGGATGACCCTGGGCAAGGCGCCAAAAGCGCCGGACCCCAATCCTTACCTGATCTTACAGAACCGGGTGATCCTTGAGGAGTGGCGGCAATACCTGCCCTGGACTGTCCAGGTCTAGGCGGTATTCATCGCAGAAAGCATCCTTCACCGGGCCATCGGTTTGAGGTATCAGTTTCTGGAAGAGGACGACCGTTCCACCTCGGCTAGCGGCCACTCCAGGACCTTGTTGTCCTCATACCGTACCGACACCGTCTCCTTGATGCGGTGACCTACGATAACCGTGGCCAATCCATCAGGTGTATTCACCTCTTCGCCGATGCGTGGCAGGGCGCGGTTGACCTGCCGGTACTGCTCGTATTCGTATCTAAGGCAACAGCGTAATCTTCCGCATGCCCCCGCCAGGCCCTCGGCGCTGATGGGCAAGGCCTGCTCTTTAGCCATACGAATCGAGATTGCGTTAAATTTATCCAGCCAAGAGTCGCAGCATAGAGTGCGGCCGCAGCGGCCCAGTCCGCCGATAATCTTGGCGACATCCCGTTCACCGATCTGGCGCAACTCGACCCGGCAGCGCAATTCCGAGCCAAGCGCCCGGAGCAAAGGGCGGAAATCCACGCGTCCTTGCGCGCCAAAGGACACCGTTAGCCGGCTGCGGTCGAAGGTATAGTGGGCCTCAACTATCTTCATGGGCAGTGTAAGCTCTCTGACCTTGTTCCGCGCCAACTTGAAGGCGAGGTCTTCCATCTCCCGGTTCTGCTGTAACCGTCCTATGTCCGAAGCGGTGGCCCTGCGCAGCACGGTCAGCGCCGGTGGCTCCGGGGAATCAGACCAGACTATGGTAGCGGGCTCCCGCACCACTATTCCCAGCTCCTGGCCCTTGACGGCCTGCACCACCACCATGGTATTTCGCTTCATCGCCAGATCGCCTGCATCGGCGTATACCACAGGTTCACCTTTGCGCCAGCGTATCCCTACGATTCGATTCATATCTGTGCCTTCATTCTGGGCAGACCCACCATCAATGCCTCCAGAGTTAGCTTGGCGTTTGCGTTGTGATCCAGGGCTTCAATGGTGTGGATCACCCTCTTGATGACTTGAACGATCCGCCCGGTAGTGAGTTGGGTGGCCTGAAGATTTAGCTCGCTGAGCTGGTCTTCGTTTGTAACAAATTCCTGGACGCCTTCCTTGATCAGCATCAGGTCGCGCCACCAGCGCAACCACAGGTACAAGAGCTGGATGGTGGCTTCCCGGTCTTTGGAGAACAGGGTGGCCAGCTCGGCGGCGTAGCCGAATCTCAGTGAAATCCCCGCCTCGCAAGCCTCCCTGAGCCGATCTAGCTCGGCCTCCCTTTGTTCCAACACCTGTGGGTCTTCCAGGGCGCCGATGGCCCAACCCAGGCAGCCGCGCGATAATCGGGCCAGGCGCTGTGCTTCTTCGGCCCCGGCTTGATGGTCCGCCACCAGCCTTTCCGCAAGCTGTATCTGGGACAGCGGCAGAAGAACCAGCCGCTGACATCGCGAGAGGACGGTGGAAGGTAAAGATTCTTCGTTGGTGGTGAGCAACAGGATCAGAACTTGGGGCGGCGGCTCTTCCAAGGTTTTTAGCAGGGCGTTGGCCGCCGCCTCGCTCAGGGATTCGGCGCCGTCGAATATCACAACGATCCGGGAACCCTCGAAGGGTTTCAGATTGACCTGATGCAATACGTCTCTGACGTCGTCTATATGTATGACGGTGCTCTGAGCTGGCCGCGCGGCTTCGTCGGAATCGGCGGGGGTATCGGCGCGCCCTGAGCCGTCATCCGATTCACCGGTCGTATCGCGGCGGCCAACGGCCACGATGCGAACGTCGGCATGGTGCCCCGCGGCGATGCGGGAGCACTGCGTACAGGCGCCGCAGGGCACACCGGGGCCCTCTAGACAGTTAACGCTTTGGGCCAGGTTTAAGGCCAGGGTCATCTTACCCACATGGGGCGGGCCAACCAGCAGGTAGGCGTGGGATAGATGGTCCCCCGCCAGGGCCGGCTCCAGCTGGCGGAGAATATGGTCTTGGCCGTATATTTGCCACATAACTAATCCCGGGCGGTCGGCCTGCATACTTTGAGGCTGACCTGAGCGTTCTTTCAGTATACCCTAGGGCAGGGCGAGCAAGTGGACCCGCTCACGTGCACGGTCGGCCAAGCGCTAAAACAGGTAGCGGTCGATGTCTAGTGCGCCGTGGAACACACCTAAGACGTCAATATCGCTATGAGACTTGATGAGATAGGCAATCCTGTAGTGCCCGTATAACAGAATGCGAATTTGCTGATCCGGGTGTCGATCGTATCTATGCCCCAGTTCTGGGAAGCGGCGTAATATCTGTACCTCTTGGATAATACCCCGGATGACGCGAGTCGCTGCTTCTGGGTTATCTTCAGCAATGTAGTCGTAAATGTCCCGAAGCCATCGCTCTGCTTCGACCGTCCAGCTTATTTGCGCCATGTCCTGATTCTACGGCTCATTTCATCATCACTGATGGTGCGACCGGCATAGGAATCCGCCAATCCACGCTCAATCATGCGGGCCAATGCCAACTCCCGAAGAATTTCATCATAGGAGCTATCATCGGGTTGCTCCTGAACGATTTTTGCCATTTGTTCTTTTGCGGATGCCATTTCTCGCCCCTCTGACCCGCCGCCTGGACTCTGCGGCGAAAGGTATAATGCAGAACGTCGTATTCTTGCTGTTGCTATCAGCATTTAGCCAGGTAGCTTACCGCTGATCTTCGACTGCTCACTGCTTTAAATCACGTCGCAGAGCATCATGTCCTGGTAGCTCTCGCGGCGGCGGATGAGCCGGCTTTCCCCGTCTTTCACCAATATGATGGGCGGGCGGGGATTCAGGTTGTAGTTGCTGGCCATGGATGGGCAATAGGCCCCGGCGGCTGGGATGGCGATGATATCCCCTGCCCCAACCCTGGGCAGCATTATGTCGGTGGCCAGCAGGTCTCCGGACTCGCAATACTTGCCGGCAATCGTTACCTTCTCCTCCGGCTCCCGGTCGGCCATTCCGGCGGCAACTACCTCGTAGACCGCCTGGTATAGGGCGGGGCGGATGTTGTCTCCCATGCCGCCGTCCACCGACACGTACTTGCGTACGCCGGGAATGTCTTTAATGACACCGACCCGGTACAGCGCTACCCCGGCCGGCCCGATGATGGAGCGGCCCGGTTCTATGATCAGCTGAGGGAGCGCCATATCCAGGTCCCGGCAGGTGGAAATCATGGTGGACACGATGGTTTCGGCGTACTCGCCAACCTCCGGGGGCTTCTGGTCGCGAGTGTATGCGATGGCGAAGCCACCGCCGGGGCTGAACTCTCGGAGCTCCAGGCCTTCTTCGCGGAACCCGGCGGCGAATCGCAGCACCAGCTCGGTGGCGGCGCGGTATGGTTCCAACTCGAAAATGGGCGAACCCAGATGAAAGTGCAGTCCCTGGAGCTTCAGGTTACTGGCGGCAAGGGCCTGCCGGATGGCCGCGGCGGCGTCTCCGGTCTCGATGGGGATGCCGAACTTGGAGTCGAGGATACCGGTAGTGGTGTGCGAGTGGGTGTGAGGGTCGATGCCAGGCGACACCCGCAGGAGTATGTCCTGTACCTTGCCGGCATCGGCGGCTATCCGGTCCAGCAGCTCCAGCTCGTGGAAGCTGTCCACCACCACCCGTCCAATGCCTTGCGCGACAGCCTCGGCCAGCTCCTCGGGGCCCTTGTTGTTCCCGTGAAAATACACCCGCTCCAGGGGAAAGCCGGCTGCCCTGGCGATAGCCAACTCACCGCCGGAGACCACATCCAGGCCCAGACCCTCCTGGTCGAATATCTGGGCCAGCGCCGGGTTGATGTAAGCTTTGGCCGCGTACACTATCTGGGACGCGGCATGGCGTTGCTGGAACTCCTGGACGAAGCTGCGGCAACGGGCGCGCAGGGTCACCTCGTCCAGCACGTACACAGGGGTACCGTACTGATCGGCCAGTTCCAGGGTGTTGCAGCCGCCGATGAGTAGCTGGCCGTCCTCGTTGATGCGGGCAGTTTCGGGGAATACGGTTTGTGGAAACATGGAAGTTATACTCCAGCGAACAGCTCTCGGCGGAAAGCTTGGGACACCTGCATGATAGGCTCAGCGCCGGTGGTTGCGCAAGCTGGCGAATCCGTTGACTCCGGCTAGGCGCGCGTATATACTCCGGTGCGTTCAAGCCGGTGATTTTTCCGGTTTATATATAGGTATCCAGCCGGTTGGGGGGGAATATGGCCAAGATTCCGATATCGATGACCATTAACGGAAAGGTCCACCAGGCCGAAGTGGATCCGCGGCTGCTCCTGGTGCATTTCATCAGAGAAGATGTTGGGCTGACCGGCACCAAGATCGGCTGCGACACCAGCCAGTGCGGCGCCTGCGTGGTGATGATGAACGGGTCGACGGTCAAGTCCTGTACCTGTCTGGCGGTTCAGGCCGACGGCGCCGACATTATGACCATCGAAGGACTGGCCACCGACGGCAACCTCCATCCGATCCAGGAAGCATTCTGGGACAATCACGGCCTCCAGTGCGGGTACTGCACCGCAGGCATGATCATGACCTCAGTGGAGCTGCTCCAGCGCAATCCCCATCCCACCTCCGACCAGGTGCGTGCGGGCCTGGAAGGCAACCTGTGCCGGTGCACCGGATACCAGAATATTGTTAAGTCGGTGCTGGCGGCCGCCGAAAAGATGGGAGGGTAAGACATGACTTCCAGAATTTTCGGCTCCGGCATCCGCCGGCGGGAAGACCCCCGGCTGATCACCGGGCAGGCCACCTACACCGATGACATCAAGCTTCAGCATATGGCCTACGCCGCCATCAAGCGAAGCCCCCACGCCCACGCCAGAATCAGAAGCGTCGACACCAGTGCCGCCCTGTCGGCGCCCGGCGTAGTAGCGGTCTATACCGGCGCCGACACCGATGGGGTGCTCAATCCCATACCCTGCGCCTGGGTAGTTCCCGACTCGGACGTCAAAACTGTGCCCCATCCGGCCATAGCCAAGGACGTGGTCCGCTACGTGGGCGACGCGGTGGCGGTGGTGGTGGCGGAAAGCCGCTACCAGGCCGAGGATGCCATCGACCTCATCAATGTTGACTACGAGACCTTGCCCGCGGTGGTCAACCCCGAGGCGGCCATGCAAGATGGCGCCCCACAGCTCCATGAAGATGCCCCCAACAACCAGGCCTTCCATTGGGTAGCGTCCGGTGGTGACACCGACGCCGCCTTCAGCTCGGCCGAGGTTGTGGTTCGGGAAACGATAATCCAGCAGAAGCTCATCCCCAACGCGATAGAGCCCCGCTCTGCGGTTGCAACCTGGCTAAGTGCGACTGGTGAGCTGACGCTGTGGAGCAGCAGCCAGAACCCCCACATCTGCCGGTTCGTCACGTTCCTGGTAACCGGCGTACCGGAGCACAAGATCAGGGTCATCGCTCCCGAAGTGGGCGGAGGCTTCGGCAGCAAGACGCCGATATACGCCGATGAAATGATCGCGTGCTTCTGCTCCATGCGGTTGGGCCGGCCGGTCAAGTGGACCGAGACCCGGTCGGAGAATTACCAAGCCACGATACACGGGCGGGATCACGTCGAGTACGTGGAGTTGGCGGCGACCAGGGAGGGCAAGATCACCGGGCTCCGGACCAAGGTCTATGCGGCCATGGGCGCCTACCTGTCCACGGCGGCTACCGGCATTCCCACGATTCTCCACGGCCTGATCTACGCCGGCACCTACGATATCCCCAACGTCAAAGCGGACATCTACGGCGTCTTCACTACCACCACTCCCGTGGACCTCTATCGAGGCGCCGGCCGTCCGGAAGCGACCTTCCTGCTTGAGAGGTTGGTCAACCTCCTGGCCGATGAGCTGGGTCTGGACCCGGTGGAGGTACGACGCCGCAACCTGATTCCCAAGTTCGAGGACGGACACGACGTAGCCATGGGCATCACTTACGACAGCGGAGACTACGAGTTGACCTTAGATATGGCCCTGGAACACGTCAACTATCAGCAGCTTCGTGAGGAGCAAGCCCGGCTCAGGGAGAGCAACCAATATATGGGCATCGGCGTCACCTGCTACTGCGAAATCTGCGGACTTGGCCCTTCCCAGGTGGCCCACGCCGTGGGGTTTGGCGCCGGCCTGTGGGAGAGCGCTACCATCCGCTTTCACCCCACCGGTACGGTCAACATATTCGTGGGCACCTCGCCCCACGGCCAGGGGGAGGAGACCACCTTCGCCCAGATACTGTCCGACGAGCTGGGCGTGGCGGTGGATGACATCGAGGTGATCCACGGTGACACCGACACTACTCCCCAGGGATGGGGCACCTACGGCAGCCGTACCACCGCTGTCGGAGGAGTCGCCGTTGCCCTCGCCGCCCGGAAAATCCGGGACAAGGGCAAGGCCCTGGCTGCCCACCTGCTGGAGGCCGCCGAGGCGGACATCGAATACGAAGACGGAAAGTTCTTCGTACGCGGCTCGCCCGACCAGAGCAAGACCATCCAGGACATCGCGCTCATGGCCAACTTGGCATATGACATGCCCGAAGGTATGGAGCCGGGACTGGAGGCCAGCGCCTTTTATGATCCGCCAAACTTCACCTATCCCTTCGGCACCCACGTGGCGGTGGTGATGGTGGATCCGGAGAATGGCCACATCGAGTTGCGGAGCTATTTGGCGGTGGATGACTGCGGCCCGCAGATAAATCCGGTGATCGTGGCGGGCCAGGTGCACGGAGGAGTGGTACAGGGGGCGGGCCAGGCCCTGTGGGAGGGAGCGGTGTATGACGATAATGGCCAGCTGCTCACCGGCTCCATGATGGACTACGCGCTACCGCGGGCCCACATGCTCCCCGACATCGAAACCCTCTCCACGGTAACCCCATCGCCGCACAACCCACTGGGGGTCAAAGGGATCGGAGAGACAGGGACCATCGCGTCTACCATCACTATATACAATGCCGTTCTCGACGCGTTAAAGCCCTTGGGCGTAACTCACCTGGATATGCCGCTGACATCGGAGAAGGTGTGGCGGGCCATCCATCAGCGCGGATAGGGGGATAAGAAATGTACGCGGCAGAATTCGACTATCATAAGGCGTCTTCGGTGGCGGAGGCTATCCAGATGCTTGGCCAGTACCCGGACGCCAAGCTCCTGGCCGGAGGTCACAGCCTGCTCCCAATGCTCAAGATGCGCTTGGCCAACCCAACGGCGCTGATCGACATCGGTGGGATCTCCGAACTGAAGGGAATCACGGTCAACGACGGCACGGTGACCATCGGGGCCTTGACCACCCATCAGGAGATCGCCGCCTCTCAAGACATTCAGAATGCCTGCATGGTTGTGGCCGAGGCGGCTGAAGGGATCGGTGACCCACAGGTCAGAAACCGGGGCACCATCGGCGGAAACGTGGTCCACTCCGACCCGGCTTCCGACTGGCCAACCGTGTTGACCGCCCTGAATGCCCGCTTCGTTATACAGGGTCCGGGGGGCATCACCCACAGAGCCACCCGAACCGTCAACGCCAGCGACTTTTTCAAGGGCTTATTCGAGACGGACTTGAAAGAGAACGAGGTACTGACGGCGATCGAGGTGCCCCGTCTGAATTCCAACCAGCTTGCGGAGTACGCCAAGATGGCCCACCCGGCGTCATTCTACGCCGTGGTCGGCGCATCGGTTGTCATCACCGTGGAGAATGATCGTTGTACCGCGGCCAGTATCGCCGTGGGCGGGATGGTGCCCAACCCGATTCGGGCGTCATCGGTGGAAAGCGCCCTGGTGGGCCAGCAGCTAAACGCCGAGTCCGTCAGAGCGGCGGCCGATCTGGTAGCCAACGACCTGAGCGGCAGTCTCATGGGTGACTTCTATGCCTCGGCCGACTACCGGAAGGCCATGGCTGCCGTAGAGACCCGGCACGCGCTGATGCATGCCATCGGGCTAGCCCACCACTAAGGTCCTGCCGCTTGAAAATCCTGCTAATCAACGACGACGGCGTTGACGCACCAGGCTTATGGGCGGCTGCCCGTGCTTTGCGCCAGGTGGGAGACGTGTTCGTCGTGGCCCCCGACCGGCAGCAGAGCGGGGTGGGCACCGCCCTGACCCTCCACGCTCCGGTGCGCGTGCGGGAAGTTCCGGCGCAAACATACCTTGCCGAGGACGGTGATGCCCCAAACTCGGTAACCGTCTACGCCGTGGAAGGGACGCCCGCGGATAGCTGCGTTTTGGCCCTGGAAAGCATCGTTGGGTCGGTGGACCTGGTGGTTTCCGGGATAAACCCTGGCTCCAACCTGGGGTGGGATGTGATGGTTTCGGGCACGGTTGGAGGGGCGGTACAGGCCTACGTGCGCGGGTTCCCCACCGTCGCCATATCCGTCGGCGCGGTGCAGAACCCTCACTTGGAAGTCGCGGCCCAGTTTCTTCAATACCTGGGCCAACGGTTGAGGGACGATCCGCCGGACTCCAGCTATTTTCTGAACATAAACGTGCCCAATCTGGCCGTGGATCAGATCTCCGGCGTTCAGGTTACCCGGCTGGGCGACCGCTCCTATGGGGAGTCGGTACGCCAGGAGAGCGCCGGAGCGGACAAACGGTACTGGATCGCCCGCAACCGCCCGATCCCCGGCAACCCTGCTGAAGACACGGATATCTGGGCGCTGAAGAACAACCGCATATCCGTTACGCCACTGCGCCCAGGCATGGGCGGTTCCGAGGATATGGGGGATGTAGAGCTATTCCTGGGTGACCTGCCCACCCGGCTATTGGGCCGCAGAGACTGAGTAACCACTCGAGAACCTGCGCCTAGATCGGTTCTTCGCCGCATCGGCATCGGACGGAGGATCGAGCAAAACGCGAGGTTAGGACCGCTGTAACGTCTCTCGCCGCCTGGCATCGGTTATGCGGAAGAGGCCATCGAAACCGGGCTCAGGGCGTCGGTGACTCCGATCATGCAGTCCCGGGTAACCAGCTTGGCCAGCTCCTCCTCACTCAACCCCTCCGTTCCGGCGGGCCGCCGGGGGAGAACCAGGTAGCGCAGGTCCGCCGTGCTGTCCAGGACCCGGACCTTGACCTCCTCCGCCACATTCAGCCCAAACTCGCGCATGACGCCGCGGGGGTCGGCCACGGCCCGGGAGCGGTAGGCAAGGCTCTTGTACCAGTCTGGGGGCCTGCCCAGTAGCGTGCTTGGGTAGCAAGAGCAAAGGGTGCACACGACCAGGTGGTGGACCTCATCGGTGTTCTCCACCACTTCTAGCTGGGTGGTGGTCTCCGCCAATGCGTATCCCAGCTCGGCCAGGGCCGGTATGGGATCGGACAGCAGGCGAGTCTTGAATCCGGCGTCAACCCAGGCGTGGGCCACAACGCGGGCGCCGTCGGCCGGCGAGCGGGCCTCCACCTGTTCCATCGCAAGCTGGACCTCGCCGGTGGTGCAGATTCCTTTTGCCACCAGCAGCGCCTCTATAGCCTGGGCGCGGCGGGCGTAATAGGTTTGTCCGTCATCTCCGTCTATGCCGGGGTGCTGATGGCCGTCATGGGCTTCCGTCATCGTACCTCCTGATTGGCAGGGTCCAGCCAGTGCTCGTAGATGTCGACCAACACTGTGTCGGCTGCGGGGCCGTGGTATTCGGCCCACACCTCGGTCTGGGGGAATTCCACCCGGTACAGGGGTATTTTAGGCAGGCCCGACCCACCGTGGGCCAGGGATTCCGGGTTGGAAAACGTCCCGCAAAGGGCCACCACCTGGCCCTGTTTGCCCTGGATGTAGGTTGGAGTGCGAAAGTGGTGGGTTGGCGAGTCTACCCGCACCCGCACCCGGTCGCCGGGTCGATAGCGGTTTGTTTGAGCCATGCCTGTCCCTACCGGCCCACGCTTGCCAGATCGGCCATCTTCTGGTCGATCTCTTCGGTGGACAGTATTCCTTTTTCCACGACCAGGATCTCCAGGGCCGCCGTCCACCTCTCGTAGTAGCTGAGAGACTGATAAGTGTCCGAATCCAGGCTCTCGATGGCGCGGCGCAACTCGTCGGTCCGCCGCAGCCCTTTACGGCCCAGGACCTGGTGCAGGGCATGAACCCTTAGCTCCCAGTCCGCGTGGGGGTGCTCGTCCCGGTCTATGGGCTCATCGGTGGGCCAACTACCCCGGTCATGCGGTTTTGGCATTAGGTTCTCCTTTGGCCTTGAGCCTACCCTCTCCAGAGATTGCGCTCAGGATTTGTTTATCGGATTGGCTTCTACCGTTCGGCCCACATCTCGGCCACGTCGATGGCGCGCATGAACTCTACGTTGGGGAAGGTCTTGATGTATTCGATCAGCCTTTCCA
>JADFJS010000173.1 GCA_022566155.1 Chloroflexota bacterium | reverse complement strand
GGCCAGCGGCCTGATATCTGAACCAACCCTACCTGCTCCTGAGGCCGGTTGAAGGCCAAATACCGAAGGTGTAGGATGGACGCTAACAATGAGTGATACAAGCTCGAAAACAGCCCGGGCAGGCACAGCGGCAACGTTGGGCGTGGGGTGTTCTTCTACCTCCTTCAAGGTGATTCTGTGCCGTAAAGCGCCGGCTGGGAAACACCATGGCTAAACTAGTCGCAGCAGTGGCAACCCCCCACGCTCCCATGTTGCCCCAGCAGGTAGCCCAGGCGCCGGGCCAGTTGAAGGCAGAAGCCCTAATGGGCGAGGTGCGGCGGCGGCTGGAGGCGGCGGCCCCAGACGTCATTATCGTGGTGGCGTCCGACCACTTCACCAATTTCTTCTATAACAATCTGCCTCAATTCTGCGTGGGGGTTGTGGAGTCGGCCGAGGGACCGTCGGAGACCTATTGTGTGATGCCGCGCCGGAAGATCCGGGGCGACACCGGCCTGGCCAGAGGATTGCTCAACCACGGTCTCAACGCGGGTTTCGACCTGGCCATCGCCCAGGAGCTACGATTGGACCATTCGGTGGTGGTCCCTCTGCATTTTGTGGCTCCATCGGAAGACATTCCGGTGGTTCCTTTCTACATCAACGGCCTGGCGCCTCCGTTGCCGCTGGCACGCCGATGCTATGCTCTGGGTCAAAACATACGGCGATTCATCGAACAGTGGGATAGCGATCAGAGGGTAGCCCTTCTGGCCAGCGGCTCCATCTCCCTTGAGGTAGGCGGACCGCAGGTGGGCTGGACCGATGAACCATGGGTCGCAACCGTGGTGGACCACTTGGGCCGCGGCGCGTACCGGAACCTCGCAAGGCGGGCCACCGAAAAGCGCATGACCGCGGCGGGCAACGTCAGCGGCGAGCTTCTGTGTTGGATCGCCGTAACCGGAGCAATGGGCGACACCCGGCCGTCATTTCTCGAGACAGACGGCGGCAGTGGCTACGCAGCCTGGGACCTGGTGTGAGCTGCCGTGAGCGTCTACACGCTGAACAAGCTGTTTTACATGCTGGAGAACGATAGCTCCTTCCGCGATTGGATCAAGTCCAGCCCCGGCGAGGCCATCGGCCAGTTCACGCTGACGGCGAAAGAGCGGCAAGCGCTAACTTCAGGGGACGTGGGCGAGCTCTACCGCATGGGCGTGCATGCTTTCTTGCTCAGCGGCCTATCGCGCCACCAGCTATTTGGCGTCGACGGTGACAACTACTTTCCGCGGATCCGAGGCCAGGCTTCACCCTGAAACCCACGGACTCGGCCAGGCATATCTGGATCCTGACCAGGTTTTCCCCTCAGTCTACCCGAAGGAGCGGCAGATGACGGAACGAGTTTGGGATCCCTTTCTAACCGAGCAGGACCGCGCCCATCTGGCCATGACCCCACACGGTAGGGTCGGGTTCGGCGAGAAGCCGGCATTACTCCTGGTGGACATGTACCGTTGGGTATTCGGCGACGAGCCCCAACCGCTACTGGAAGCGGTGAAGACCTGGCCCGGGACCTGCGGGTTGGCGGCGTGGGACTCTATCCCACATGTCCAGACCTTGCTCAAGGCCTCCAGGGAAGCCGGTATCCCCATCGTACACATGACTGGGTTGGACCATTCCGGGATCGAGGGATGGTCCAATCGCCGGGGGCCGTCACGGCCTGTGGACATGAGCCCAGAGGCCGTGGACCGCCGTGACCGGCGGAACGACATCATCGACGAGGTGGCGCCGATCGCCGGCGAGGCCGTCCTGCACAAGTCCTCTCCAAGCGCCTTCTGGGGGACTCCGCTGATGGGGCATCTTAACTACCTGGGCGTGGACACCATCATCACCTGCGGCGAGAGCACCAGCGGATGTGTCCGCGCCAGCGTGGTGGACGGCTGCACCAACCGGTACCGCATGATCGTGGTCGAGGAGTGCGTCTTCGACCGTCACCAGGCAACCCACGCCATCAACCTCTTCGACATGAACCAGAAATACGCCGACGTGCTGCCCCTGGCCGAAGTACTGGAATGCCTGGCCACCTGGCGAGCCGAACGTGACGCGGCAGGGGCGGGTTAGGACGACGGGCACCGTCTGTCCTAACGGTCCCATGATCCTCACAGGAGCAAATACATGAAAATCGGTATTTCTTTGGGAAACAATCAGGGAGCGGAGGATGTACGGTCCATCCTGAACCTGGGGGCCCGGGCCGAGGAGTTGGGCTTTGACTCGGTGTGGGTCAGCGAGCACGTCTTCAACGTAAGCTACGTCTACGACCGGCTGGGCGACAAGC
>JADFJS010000172.1 GCA_022566155.1 Chloroflexota bacterium | reverse complement strand
TCCCCTCCCCCTCGACTGGGCCTTGCCCAAAACCGTCATTCTGAAGAGCGGAGCGGCCGAAGAATCTAAATTCGTGGATGTGACGCCCCAGTTGGCGAGCCTAAGCTCACGATTTTAGACCCCTCGTTGCGCTCGGGGTGACATGTTGTGGGGGCTTTTGGGGCAAGGCCCCTCGACGGGGAAGGTTAGAGCCTGCCCTGAGCTTGCCGAGGGGATAGGGGTGATTGTTTGCACAAGATTTAACGTTGACGCAGTAGCCAGCAACCCCGGCGCGTTAATCCGGCAAGGCCTCTAACCTCTGGGATTTCCTCCTCTGAATCGCCTGACGCAGTGTTCCGGCGGCTCGACCCCGGATAGACCCGGCCCGTTCGGCGACGATCTTCCTGGTTTCCTTGCCCGTCTTGGGCGCCAGCAACAGCCCTATGGCGGTGCCGACGATTACACCGGTGCCCAGCCCGTAGAGCAACTTGTTTTGACGGTCCATGGTATCTCCTCCTCTACGCGTTTCGTGTTGGTTTCCCATCGCTACCATGATAGCCGCGACATCGGCGGCTGAAATCGCCGATATGGCTGATTTCCGCATCGGCCAAAAGTGGGAGGAGGATATAGGCCTTATTGCTTACAAGAGCATGGCCCGACTGAGCCTCAGGATGGACAGGGGGTTATCCAGCGTTGGCCGAGGGAATATACTGGACCGGTTGGCGGCCGGATGCGCTGAGTCGAGGCGTAGCGGCGGGGCGAGCGGGCACCCGGCAGAAGTCTGGAGGTGGGTATGACGCTTGATGGACAGGTTGCCCTGATCACCGGCGCCGGCCGGGGCATAGGCAGAGCCATTGCCCTGACCTTTGCCCAGGATGGGGCACGCATCGCGGTTACGGGCCGCACCCAAGAATCCCGGGAACGGGTGTCGGCCGAGATAGTGGCGGCCGGTGGCGATGCCAGGCCCTTTGAGCTGGACGTCACCCAGGACAATGAGGCCGTGCAGGCCGTGGCCGAAGTCTTGTCGGTCTGGGGCCGGATAGACATCCTGGTCAACAACGCCGGCATCATCCAGTATGATACCCCCGTATGGGCCACCACGGTGGAGGAATGGGATGCGGCCATGGCGGTCAATCTGCGAGGCATGTTCTTGTGCTGCCGTGCCGTGGCGCCCCACATGATGGAGCGTAATCGAGGCGTGATCATCAATATAGGTTCCTCCTCGGGGCGTATGGCCGACCATGAATACGGCCCCTATACCGCTACCAAGTGGGGGGTGGTGGGTTACACTGTCTCCCTGGCCCGTTCCCTGCGGCCCCACGGGATACGGGTGAACGGCATCAATCCGGGCTGGGTCGACACCGATATGTCCCGGGCATTGAATCCCCAGGGCGACCCGGATTGGAGTACCCCGGAGGAGATCGCTCAGACAGCTCTGTTCCTGGCCGGTCAAGCGCCCAAGGACATGACGGGACAGTTCATCGATGTCTTCGGCAGCCAATAGACGCCGGCGCCCAAGGGCACATAGGTGGCAACTTGAATGCTGATTGAAGACCCAAATACTCAAAGATAATGGAGGCTTCCGTGCAAGTAGGCGTGATTTTCCCACAGACAGAGATCGAGCCCGACCCCAGCGCGGTCCGCGACTTCGCTCAAGCGGCGGAAGACCTGGGTTATTCCCACATATTCATTGCGGACCACGTTCTGGGAGCCGACCCCAGCTTTCACCCGGAGCGCCCGGCCTTTGCCACTTACAACCACAAGGCCGTGGTGCACGAGGCCTTTACATTGATGGGCTTCCTGGCCGGCGTTACCTCACGGGTCGGTCTGACCACCGGTATCCTGATCCTGCCCCAGCGGCAGACGGCCCTGGTGGCCAAGCAGGCCGCGGAGGTGGATATCCTCAGCGGCGGCCGGCTAAGGCTGGGCATCGGCGTGGGTTGGAACGACGTGGAGTACGAGGCCCTGGGCGAAGACTTCGGCAATCGCGGACGCCGCAGCGCCGAGCAGATCGCCGTGATGCGCGCCTTGTGGACCCAGGAGGTGGTGGATTTCCATGGCCGCTGGCACAACATCACCCACGCCGGCATAAATCCCCTGCCGGTGCAGCGGCCCATCCCCATCTGGCTGGGCGGCGGCGAGGAGCGGGTGATCCAGCGCATCGGCAAGATGGCCGACGGCTGGTTCCCCCAGTTCCAGCCCGACAGCGCCGGCCAGGAGAAACTGGCCCAGATGCGGGAGTACGCCACCAAAGCCGGACGCGACCCCAAGGACATCGGCATCGAGGGACGCATCTCCTACGCCGCCGACAAACAAGACACCTGGGAGA
>JADFJS010000171.1 GCA_022566155.1 Chloroflexota bacterium | reverse complement strand
CCCTGCCGGTCCCGCCGGTGCTGGGATGAACGGCCACGGGGTCGCTGAACCCGGAGCGCAGGTTCCGGGGCCACTGGAGCGGAGGCTGGTACAGAGCACCGGTGGGACAGATGTCGATGGGCTGGTCGTACCGCAGATTAAACAACGAGAGAAGCCGCCGGGCGCCGCGAACCAGCCACGCCGGGGTACCTTCCGCAGTGGCAAAGCGGATGCAGACGCCGCATTCCACGCATTCGTCTTGGTTGATGTGGGCTTTGCCGCCCTCCACGCGGATGGCCCCCATGGGACAAGCCGCCACGCAATTGCCGGTGCCTACACATTTAGACGATATTACAAGCATTTCACTCTCTCCTTCCTGGCCCAAACTAGTGGGGCTGACCCCCGGCGCCGCCTAGGCCAGCTGCCTCAGCTTGGGGTCCAGACGGTCTCTCAGCCAGTCTCCGAAAAGGTTGAAGGCGATCACCACCAGGGTTATCGCCGCACCCGGAACGATGGAAATCCACCAGGCGGTGGCGACTTTCGTCCTGCCATCGGCCACCATCTGGCCCCAGGAGGCGGTGGGAGGCGGTATGCCCGCGCCGAGGAAGCTCAGGGACGCCTCGGTCAGGATGACCAGCCCCACGTGAAGCGTCAACATTACTATGAGGGTGTTGACTATGTTGGGCAAGATGTGGACCAACATGATCCGAAAGTCGGAACAACCGTGGAGCCTGGCCAGGGCTATGTAGTCCTGGGTTCTTAGCGCCAGCACCTCACCTCGGATGACCCGGGCGAAACGGGCCCAAAGGATCAAAGTTATGGCAATAATAATGGTCAGAAGGCCTTGCCCCATAGTGACTGCCAGCAGCAAAGCAAAAAGTATGGTAGGGAAAGCCAGCGTGGCGTCCACCGCGCGCATTATCAGGGCATCCAGCTTGCCGCCCACGTAACCGGAGAGCACTCCCAGAAGCCCACCTACCGCGCCGCCAGAGAGTAGGGCAAACGCCGCCACTATCAGGCTCACCCTGGCTCCATAGAACAAACGGCTTAGCGAGTCCCGGCCCAGGATATCGGTGCCCAGCGGGTGCTCCCAGGTACCGGCTCTATGGAGCACCACACCATTCTCCACTCTCTCCCCCTGCCAGGCGGGTGGCAGGAGCTTTTCGCGCAGGGACTGCTTATTGGGCGGATAGGGCGCGATCACCGGAGCGAAGACGGCCACGAACACCACAGCGAATATAATGAACAGGGAAATCCAGGGGGCCCGCCGCAGCTCCCACCACAGGGCCGCTCGCCGCGGCTTTGGCCGCCCCAATAATGAAACATTGCCAGATACCAGATCACTCGCCATGTTGTCCTTCACTCAAACCTGATCCGCGGGTTTATATAGGCATACAGGATGTCAACGACCAGGTTGATGCCCAATATAAGTACCGCATCCAGCAGTATGACCGCTTGCAGCAGCGGATAGTCTCGTTGGATCACCGCGTCAAAAGTCAGGCGTCCCACGCCGGGCCAGGCGAAGACCGTTTCAGTTACGATAGCCCCGGTGATGAACAGGCCCATGAAAACACCGAACATGGTTAGCACCGGAATCAAGGCGTTCCGAAGGCAGTGCTTCCAGACCACCTTAGATTCCGCCAGCCCCTTGATGCGGGCCAGCTTGACGTACTCGGTGTCCAGGACGTCGAGCATGCTGGAGCGCACCAGGCGCATGATTCCGGCCATCATGAAGGTTCCCAGGGTGAAGGTGGGAAGGACGTAATGGCTGGGGCCCCCCATGCGGCCCGCGGGCAGCACGCCCAGCCAGACGCTGAAGATGTAGATGCCGATGATGGCGATCCAGAAGTTTGGGGTGGCTACGCCGAAGACGGCGATCCCCCCGGCTATCTTGTCGATCCACGTTCCCCGGCGCACGGCGGCCACCACCCCAAGAGGGATGGCTATCACCACGGCCAGGCCCACGGCCCCGGGTAACAACTTTAGGGTGTTGGGCAGACGCTCGAAGAACATGTCCCGGGCCGGTTGATGGTACCGTATGGAGTCGCCGAAGTCCCCCCGCATCAGGCCCCACATGAAGATGTATAGCTGCACGTGGTAGGGCCGGTCCAGCCCCAACGCTTTCTTCACCATCTCCCGTTCGTCCTCAGTGGCGTCATCGGGTACCAGCAAGTCCGTCGGATTGCCGGTAGCTCGCCCCAGGGCGAACACGATCAACGCAACGACGAAGAGGAGGAGTATGCTCTCTAGGAGGCGGCGCAAGATGTATTGGTGTAGGGGTCGTTTATCCTGGTTCAAGGAATAAAGTTTCTCCTCTCCGGTGTGAATCGGCG
>JADFJS010000088.1 GCA_022566155.1 Chloroflexota bacterium | reverse complement strand
GGCCACCCAGCGGTTCAAGATCGCCTTCACCGACCTGGAGATCGCCGTCATACCGCTGGCGGGCAAGGATTCATTCATAGAGCTGGCTCAGCCCACCAGCAGCGACGGCTCGTCCGCCCGTTTCCTGGAGCGTTACGGTGAGGGCATCTACCTCACGATCTATCAGATAGACGACTCGCTGACGCTTGACGCCCATCTACAGAACCAGGGAGTCCGATTCACGTCTTCGCGGGTCACCGAGAATTATGTCAACCAGGGGTTCAACAGCATCTGGCTGCACCCGGCCGGGATGAAGGGGGCCTTCACCCAACTATCCCAGGTCCTCGATCCCGTAAACCCCTGGCCTCCCGCCGGCGACACCTGGTACCGGTAAAATTCGCTTTCCAAGGGCTCGACGGGGTCCTTCTCTTGGGTGCTCCTCGTCATTCCGGCCCAGGCCGGAATCCAGGCCCACCTGCTGTCCCAAGGACGAACGTCGAAGAGAATCATCCGCCTGTGGGTTCCGGCTTTTGCCGGAACGACGCGGGAGGTGCCATCTTCGTGGCATGCCGATCTCTGACACGAATGGTAAGACGCAGCCACCCAGCCCCTCAGCCCAATCTGTTGACCGGTGCCTGACCCTATGGTAAGTTAGTATTAGTTTCGAGACTAGGTATCATTAATATGCGCAAACGCGGTTACTCCCTGGCCGAGCAACTATTGGACACCCTGGAAGAGCGGGGCTACCGCTCCACGTCGCCGCGCCGGGCGGTTGCCAACGTAATCGCCGGACAAGAACGCCACTTTACTGCCGAAGAGCTCCGGGAGAAACTGCCGGAAGTGGGCCGGGCCACCATCTATCGGTCCCTCAAGATCCTGGTGGATGCTGGGGTCTTGTGCCGGGTATTGCTGGAAGACGGGAACCTCCACTACCAGTTGAGCCACCGGGGGCACCACCACCACCTGTTGTGCGTTGAGTGCGGCGCCTCCGAGGACTTGCTCGGTTGCGATATAGAAGACCTCCTCCAGTCGGTGTCCGCCGCCCACGGTTTCCAGCTCAGCGGGCATTGGTTGGAGGTTTACGGACGGTGCCAGAGTTGCCTGCAAACCCAGGTTCCGGCCTGACGGTCTCTTTTTTTGGGATATACTGATACTATGTCTCAGTTACGAAAACAAATGATACTAAATGATGCTGCCGGCCCAGAACGGAGACCGGCCCGCCTTATGGCCCGGCGTTTCACAGGACCCACCCCCTGGGTGTGTCTCGCGGTAGTGGTCTTGCTGTCAGCAGCCTGCGGAGAGACCACGAAGGCCTCATCACCGGAACGCCTCCGGGTGGTCGCCACCACCGCAATCCTGGCCGACTTGGTTTCAAACGTGGGCGGCGGACGGTTGGAGATCTACACCTTGCTGCCACCGGGAGTGGACGTACACTCCTTCCAGACCACTCCGGACGCCAGCAAAGAGATCAGCCGGGCCGCCCTAGTTTTTTCCAACGGGTCCGGCCTGGACGACTCTATGGGGCCGGTCATACGCGGCGCCATGAGTTCCCAAGGTGTGCATGTCGTGACATCGTCGGGACTGGATCTGACGCTAGATTCGCGTGACCCTCATTTCTGGCAGAACCCATTGTTCGCGGTGGAATACGTTGAGAGCATTCGCGATGCCCTGGTGGAAGCAGACCCGGAAGGGGCACCGGACTACAGGTCCAACGCCGCCCAGTACATCCAGCAGCTGCATGAGCTGGACAGGGAGATTGCCTCGCTTCTGGCCCAGGTGCCGAAGGAGCGCCGCCACTTGGTTACGTTTCACGACGCCTTCAGCCATTTCACGACGCGGTACGGGTGGCAGAGCTCCGCTTTTACCACCGGCGACGCCACCGAGGTCACCCCGGGCACCATGGTGGCGCTGGTGGAGCGGATCAGATCGCAGGGCATTCCCGCGGTTTTCACCGAGCCGCAGTTTCAGCCAGGCGTCCTTGGATCGTTGGCCAAGGATGTGGAGATTAAGTTGGGAACCATCTATTCCGACGCCCTGGACGACGAGGTGGACACCTATATCAAGATGATGCAGTTCAACGCCAAAAGCCTGGTGGAGTACCTCCAATAATGACGATCGGTTTAATTAATCAACGGCGGCAGAATACACGGTCTGCCGTGCCGGACACAGGATCAAGGAGACAACAGTTCCGATGCAGCAAGTGAAACCAGATTCGCCTGGCGATCCGGTGGATGGGGGGGCCAAAACAGACGCCCCAGCAGATCCCGGACCGCTCACCTACCCGGCGCTGGAGCTCCAGGGGGTATGGGCCGGTTACAATCACCAACCGGTGCTGGAAGATGTTTCCTTCCAGGTAGCCCAAGGAGAGATTTTAGGGATAATCGGTCCCAACGGCTCCGGAAAGTCCACGCTGATGAAGGCGGTTTTGGGGTTGGTCAAACCCTGGCAGGGCCGCATATTGGTGCTGGGGCAACCCGGCGCCGCAGAGCGGTCCCGGGTAGGCTACATGCCTCAGGTAGAGCAGGTGGATTGGGATTTTCCGGTTACCGTTGGTGACGTGGCCTTGATGGGCCGCTATGCCCGCCGGGGCCTCTTGCGGCGCGCCAACCGGTTGGACCATGAGGAGGCCGACGCCGCCCTGGAGCGCGTTGGCATATACGAGCTAAGAAAAAATCTGATCGGCGACCTCTCGGGAGGCCAGCGGCGGCGGGTGCTTCTGGCGCGGGCCCTGGTCAACCATCCCGAACTGCTGCTGCTGGACGAGCCTACCGCCGGGATGGATGCCACCGCCCAGCACCAACTCCTGGACATCATAGACGCCCTGCGGCAGGAGGGGACCACCGTGGTCCTGAGCACTCACGACCTCTCTTGCGTGCCCGAATGGTGCGAGAAGGCCGCCTGCCTCAACCGGCGGCTGGTCGCCTTTGGCACCCCTTCAGAAGTCCTGAATGAACGGGTCCTCAGCGAAACCTTTGGCACTCACCTGCTATTGGTACACACGGACGGCCAGGCCTACGCCTACCAGCACCATACTCACGATTCCGACGGTCCGGACCAGGAAAGTGACCAGGCGCCAGCGGCCCGTGCTTGACGCCCTGACGGAACCTCTAGAGTTCGCCTTCATGCAGCGCGCCTTCTTGGCGGCGGGGCTGGCTGCCGTGGTCTGCGCCGTGGTGGGCACCTTCGTGGTGCTCAGAGGCATGGCCTTCATGGGCGACGCCGTGGCCCATTCCTCGCTGGCGGGAATGTCGGTGGCCTACTTCTTCGGAGGACACGTCTTCTGGGGAGCGTTGGCCTGGGCGGTGCCGGCTTCCATGCTGATCACCTTCATCAGCCAACGGGCCAACCTGCGGCTGGACACATCCATAGGGATAATATTTTCGGGAGGGTTTGCCCTGGGAATCATCCTGATGAGCCAGGCCGGCAACTACACGGCAGACCTGTTCGGGCTACTGTTCGGCAACGTCCTGGGAGTGTCCTGGAACGAGGTGGCGCTGATCGGGGGCATCGCCGGAGGAGTGATCCTGGTGGTGCTGGCCTTCTACAAAGAGCTTCTGTTCACGTCCTACGACGCGACCATGTCGGCGGCATCGGGGATACCGGTACGCTTCGTCCAATACCTGCTTCCGGTACTGCTGGGAGTGACCACGGTGGCAACGCTGAAGGTTGTGGGCATCGTCCTGGTTCTGGCCCTCCTGGTAACTCCACCGGCAACCGCCACCCTGCTGGCGCGGCGGCTGCCCGGCATAATGGGATTCAGCATCGTGATCAGCCTGCTGTCCACCGTCGCCGGGCTCTACCTGTCCTACTACGCCGACCTGCCCTCGGGCCCCAGCATCGTCATGGTTGCCACCGGGTTGTTCCTGCTGGCCCTCTTCTTTGCTCCCGCCAAGGGACTGGTGTGGCGGTGGCGCAAACCTTCCCTGATCCCCACACAGGAAACCGCGGGCTAGCGTCTCCCGTCGATCATGGTACCGATCCGCTTCGTGGTGAGCTTGTCGAGCCGTGCGTCTCAGACGGACCCTTCGACCAGCTCAGGGCGAACGGATGATGGTAACGGTTATTACACGACTAGGAAGCTAGTGCCCGAACTTTGCCGTGCATCGATTTTAAAAACATTAGATGTTCGATCAGATGATAGAATTGCCGAGCATCACTGTCCGGTGATGTTCACAAGATAATTGGGGCACCTGGCCTCCAATCTTCCGACGACTATGGACGATTCAACAAACCAAACCGAGGTGCAAGTTAGACGATGTACGATCTAGGCGGTAAGGTAGCGATAGTGACCGGCGCCGGCGGCAGGCATGGCATCGGCCGCGCCATAGCCCTTCGTTTGGCCCAAGAGGGAGCCGACGTGGTGGTCACCGATATAGACCGTGGTCCAGATTCGATGCGCCGGGAGGACCGCCAGGCCGGCTGGGAAGGGTTGCCCAGCGTAGTCAAGGAGATAGAGGCGCTGGGACGGCAGGGGATGGGGCTGTTCTCCGACGTTTCCGACAGCTCACAGGTGGCCGCCATGGTCAGTCAGACCCTGGAGCGGTTCGGGCACATCGATATCCTGGTAAACAACGCCGGCTCCCAGCCGGGGCCGGACAGGGTGCCGGTGGTGGAACTGGAGGAAGCGGCCTTCGACGAGGTGATGCGGGTCAACGTCAAGGGCACGTATCTATGCTCCAAGGCCGTGGCCCAGCATATGATCGCCCGGGGTGGCGACGGCAAGATCATCATCATATCCTCGGGGGCGGGAAAGCGCGGCCGAGCCCGCTATGCGGCCTACTGCGCCTCAAAGTTTGCCCTCATCGGTTTCACCCAATCTTTGGCTCATGAGATGGGCGTCTACCGCATCAACGTCAACGCCATCTGCCCCGGCCTGGTGGACACAGAGCGGACCGACTTCATCGCGGGGGCCATGGTCTCCGAGGGGGAGTCGTCGGAGGAATACCGCGCCCAGTGGGTCCAAGAGCGCGCCATCGCCACACCCCTGGGTCGCATAGCCGAGGGCGATGACATCGCGAGGATGGCGGCCTTCCTGTCCTCCAGCGAGGCCGATTACCTGACAGGCCTTTCCATAAGCGTCTCCGGCGGTTCCGAGATGAGCTAAACCCGGCCGCACTCAGACCCACGTGCTGCTGGGCTAGTCTTCGCGGATAGTCTGGCGGGAGGACCGTCACGGCGGGCGCCGTTATATTTTCAAGTGAACGCGATTGGAGGCTGGACCATGGCCCTGGATGCCGCTCTGGTGCAACACCTCGCCACCCTGGTCCGTATCGGATTGAGCGAAGAAGAGTTGGAGACCCTACGCGAGCAGCTTTCCCACATCCTGGAACAGTTTGAAGTGCTCAGCGAGTTGGACCCCGCGGCTCTGACCGCCAACGTCCAGGCCCAGGATCTACCACATGGCAGCGGGGTCATGCGTGAGGATGTTGCCGCGGATTCGCTGGAACCGGCGGAGGTGCTGCAGAATGCCCCCCGTCTAGAGGGTGAATTCTTTCGGGTCAAGGTGGTACTGGAGGAATAGCCGGACCGAGTGTCTGCTATTTGAAGCACATCTCTGAGAATTGCATTTTCCAGGCGAAGAGCAAGGGTCCCACGGGAGGAGAAACAATCGGTGGCCACACCCGAGCGATTAACCATCCATGAAGCACAACAGCGTCTGGCCAGGCGGGAGATCAGCTCCGTCGAGCTCACCCGGTCCTGTCTGGAACGGATCGACCAGGTCGAAGACCGCGTAAAGGCCTTCATAACCGTCACCGGGGACCTGGCCCTGCAACAGGCCGGAGAGGCCGACCGCCGTATCGAGGCGGGACAGGGTGGCCCTCTAAACGGCATCCCCGTGCAGATCAAAGACGTTATGTGTACCCGGGGCATAAGGACCACCTGCGCCTCCAGGATGCTGGAGGACTACGTTCCGGTCTACGACGCCACCGTGGTGGAGAAGCTGCTGCATCAAGGCGCCGTCCTGCTGGGAAAGGGCAACATGGACGAATTCGCGATGGGTTCCTCCACGGAAAACTCGGCCTTCTTCCCCACCCGCAATCCCTGGGACCTGGACCGCGTGCCGGGAGGCAGCAGCGGGGGCGCCGCCGCTTCGGTGGCGGCTGGAGAGGCCGTGTATGCTCTGGGCTCGGACACCGGCGGCAGTGTCCGTCAGCCGGCCTCCTTGTGCGGGGTTGTGGGCATGAAACCCACCTACGGTCTTGTCAGCCGGTATGGGCTGATCGCCTATGCCTCTTCCTTCGACCAGATCGGGCCGGTGACCCAGGACGTGACCGACTGCGCCATCGTGTTGAACGCAATCACGGGCCACGACCCCAGGGACGCAACCTCCCTTACCCATGAGAAGACGGACTACACTGCCGGGATCGCCGGTGACTCTTCTTCGTCGCCACTTAGCCAGTTGGGGCCGCAGGGTGGTCGTTTCCGCCTGGGCGTCCCCGATGAATACTTTGTGGATGGGATGGAGGACGGGGTGCGCCAGACCTTGATGGCCGCGATCGAGACCATGGAAGGGCTGGGGGCATCAGTGGAGCGAGTCTCCCTGCCCACCACCAGGTACGCCCTGGCTTGCTACTACATCATCGCTCCCAGCGAGTGCTCGGCCAACCTGGCCCGCTATGACGGTGTCAAGTACGGTTACTCATATCAAGATACCGACCAGATGTGGGAAGCCATGGAGCGCACGCGCCAGCACGGCTTCGGACCCGAGGTGTGCCGCAGGATAATGCTGGGGACATACGCGCTGTCCGCCGGTTATTACGACGCCTACTATCTCAAGGCCCAGCAGGCCAGGACGTTGATTCGAGAGGACTTTACCCGGGTTTTCCAGCAAGTGGACGCCCTGTTGACGCCCACGTCGCCCGTTGTGGCCTTCCCATTGGGGGAAAAGACCGCCGACCCTGTGGAGATGTACCTGATCGACGTCTGCACCCTCCCGGTGAATATCGCTGGACTTCCCGGCCTATCCATACCCTGTGGGTTCTCCCAGGGCCTGCCGGTGGGGATGCAGCTCATCGGGCCCCAATTATCCGAACCAGCTCTCTTACGTCTGGGATACGCCTACCAGCAGGCCACCGGCTGGCACAAGCAGCTGCCGGAGATTTAAGGGGCGAACCGAACAGCAAAACCCCGGTCAAGGACCTCCAGCGGTTTGCGCCAGCACCTTAACCTCTTTGGCTAAACGGTCTCCCAGCCGGTCCTTTTCCACTTCCAGGTCATATCCAGACTGAAGATTTAGCCAGAAATCAACTGCTATCGTTTGGCCGGTTAGCGTTGTTATATTAGATAGCACGGCCGGATCAATTGGAGGCTACAGCGGTCCGTGGGCGTGGAACACCATGCGGAGCCGGAGGTTTACCGTCCGGACAACTACGATGAGGAAGAACTTGTACGCGCCGCCCAACGAGGGCAGCGGGATGCATTCGCTCGGATTTATGAAACCCACGTGGACCGAGTGTACCGTTACCTACTGTCCCGTCTGGGGCAGCCCGCCGATGCCGAGGACGTCACAGCCGAGGTCTTTATCCGGGCCATGAAGGCGCTACCCTCATACAAACCCAGGGGCACACCACTGATGGCATGGCTGTACCGCATCGCCCACAACCAAGCGGTCAACTGGGGGAAGACGCGGTCCCGCCGCCGGGAAAACAGCCTGGAGGACCTGTCTGCTCGATCCTCCGATGACCCGGAGCGGGAAGCCCTCGATAGGGCGAGCTTTGCCGAAGCCGAGCGGGAGATGGAACAACTCACCCCGCTGCAGCGCCAGGTCCTCAGCCTGCGTTTCGCCGGTGAACTGTCCATCGCCGAAACTGGGAAGATCATGAAGCGCAGCCAAGGGGCGGTAAAGTTTCTTCAGTACAGTGCTCTGCAGGCACTGCGGCGGAATCTGGAGCAGGCGGGGGCCGGCAGCCATGGATGATAGGATGCAAGAGATCCTTCAAAGCTGCCTGGAAGACCTGGAGCAGGGGCGGTCCCTGGAGCAGTGCCTGGCCCAGTATCCGGAGGATGCCGCTCTGCTGGAGCCGTTGTTGCAAACGGCCCTCTCGGTGGGCGGCCGGTTGCCCATCACCGTCCCCGAGGCGGCCCGGGCCCGGTTGCGTAATCGAGTGATGGCGGAGTGGGACCGGCGGCAACAACCCCGGCGTTCCATCCTACGATTGCCTGTTTTAGCTAAACTATTAGCTCCCCGTTGGGCAACCGTGACTGCGGCGGTGGTGCTGGTGGTGGCCCTCAGCAGTGTGAGCACGGTGGCCGCAGCCGGGGGCGCGGTCCCTGGGGACCTCCTCTATCCCGTGAAGGAATTCCGGGAGGAGGCCCAGCTATGGTTCGCCCGGTCCTCGGAGGCCAAGGTGGAAATGTACACTAGGATGGTCAAAGAGAGGGCAGAGGAGGTCCGGGAGCTGGCGGCCCAGGAAGAAGACCGGTCAAATGCCATTACCCAGGCCCTTGACCGGTTGGACCGGCATCTAGCGGCCCTGGACGCGGTGATGAAGGACAAGCTCCAGCGGGAGCCCGCCGCTCCGGCGGTATTGGATTCCGGCTTCTTGGAGGCCCTGGGCCGTGTGGCCGATGGGCAAGATTCAGCCCGTGTCACCCTCGAAGAGACGCTGGACCAAGCACCCGGTGATATCCAGAATAATCTTGGAGCATCCCTGGAGGCCATTCAGCAAGCCCAGGAAAGGGTGCGCGCTGCCTTGGAGTCGGCGCTGCCGGCGGGTTCCGGTGATGGGCGCTAACCGTCCCTTCGGATAACCTCCGGCTACATATTATCGATCAAGGAGAATCACCAGTGAACTTTTCTTCAGTCAAGAAACTACCGGCGAGGTCGTGGAGGATTCTGGCGCCCGCGGTCATACTGTTCGCCCTGGCCGCCTGCGGAGGCGAGGCCACGTCCGCCCCAACCGTTCCAAGCACCGAGACCGGTACGCCGGTTACGGGCACAACGGCTGCCCCCATAGCAGCGGGGA
This sequence comes from Chloroflexota bacterium, assembly GCA_022566155.1. Lineage (GTDB taxonomy): Bacteria > Chloroflexota > Dehalococcoidia > Lucifugimonadales > UBA3495 > JADFJS01. The sequence goes on along the minus strand of JADFJS010000088.1, from coordinate 207 downwards.
CGCCCACAATAGCAGCAACCGAGGTCCCGGTAACGCCCGGTCCAACCCCTGTCACGCCAGCCACCGAGGTCCCGGTGACACCAGGTCCAACCCCCTCGCCGGCGGCTACTGAGCCTCCAAGCGCTACAGCCGTGCCTCCGGCAACGCTGGCTCCCCTGATATTGGAGCTGTTGACCCCGCAGGATGGAGCTGGGGTGGCAATCGGAG
>JADFJS010000087.1 GCA_022566155.1 Chloroflexota bacterium | reverse complement strand
AACTCGGGATCCAAGCCCCCCGGTTTGTAGACCTGGTCAACCTCGGCGACGGTAACCTCACCGGCAATGGCCATAACGGGGTTCCAGTTTCGCTGGGTGCCTCGATAAACCAGGTTGCCCAGTGTGTCGGCGGCGGCGGCTCGCAGAAGGGCGAAGTCGGCCCGGAGAGCCGGCTCAAACAGATATTCCCTGCCGCCGAATGAGCGTGCTTCCTTGCCTTCCTGGTACCGTGTGCCAACACCGTCAGGCAAGAAAACCCCACCCAACCCGGCGCCGCCGGCCCGTAACCGCTCGGCCAAGACGCCTTGGGGGACCACTTGGATCTCAAGCCGGCCCGACCGCCAATGTTCCTCCACCGGGCCCCCACTTCCTGGGTAAAAGGGGTCGGGGGAAACCAGGGTCTTCACCTGGCCGCCGGCCACCAACTGGCCCAGGCCGAAGGACTCAGGATGGCGGGGCCACGAACCCTGCCCGATGATGGTCAGACCGCCCACTCCTTTGGTCTGCAATTCCCGCAGCAAGCTCTCCGGCAGACCCCAACCGGCGAATCCAGCCACGAGAATCACTGCGCCGTCTCCCACATCGTGGAGGGCGGCCCGGGCTGACTGATACACTTTAGTGCCGCTGGGAGTGCCGGTTTCGCCGGTTCGGGCGTCACTCATTCCGTAGCCTGTTGGTGCGAGGTGGCATCGCTTAGGGAATTCTAGGAGCCGGAGCCGGCAAAGGCAAGGGGAGATGTCTCCCATAACATGCGACCGCCCCGATGGTTTCGGGGCGGTCTAGGTTAGCACTGATTTCCGGGTCGATGCAGGCGGCTAGAAGTCCATTCCTCCTCCGCCCGGAGGCATGGGCGGCATAGCCGACTTTTCCTGCGGTATCTCGGTGATCATCGACTCGGTGGTGAGGATCATCGAGGCTACGCTGGCCGCGTTCTGAAGCGCGGACCGGGTAACCTTGGCCGGGTCGACGATACCCCTTTCTAGCATGGGACCGTATTCGCCAAGTTCGGCATCGTAACCGTAGTCGTCGGCCTGTTGCTTTACCTGGTTCAGAACCACGGCTCCCTCGCCGCCTGAATTCTCAACGATCAGCTTCAGGGGCTGCTCCAGCGACCGGCGGATGATGTCGGCGCCTACCTTTTCGTCGGTGGGCATCTCCGGAAGGTTATCGATCGCACGCTGGGCGCGGACCAAAGCCACGCCACCACCGGGAACGATTCCTTCTTCCACGGCGGAGCGTGTGGCGGACAGGGCGTCCTCCATGCGAGCCTTGCGCTCTTTGAGCTCGACCTCGGTGGCGGCCCCAACTTTGATCACGGCTACTCCGCCAGAGAGCTTGGCCATTCGCTCCTGGAGTTTCTCCCGGTCAAATTCAGAGGTCGTCTCCTCAATCTGGGTCTTGATCTGGTTGATGCGGGCCTGGATTCCTTCCTCTGACCCACGGCCTTCCACAAATGTAGTCTCGTCCTTGGTTGCGGTGACGCGGCGGGCCTGCCCGAAATCTTCCAGAGTGGCCGAATCCAGCTTTTTACCCATCTCTTCGCTGATTACCTGGCCACCGGTGAGTATTGCGATGTCCTCCAGCATGGCCTTGCGGCGATCGCCGAAGCCCGGGGCCTTGATCGCCAGCACGTTCAGCGTGCCTCTCAGCTTGTTGACCACCAGGGTGGCCAGGGCCTCTCCATCCACGTCCTCGGCCACGATCACAACATTCTTCTTGCCCACCTGTAGCAGTTTTTCCAGGGCGGGCAGCAGGTCGGACACTGCCGACACCTTTTTATCGGTGATCACGATGGTGGCGTCTTCTATGGTCGTCTCCATCCGCTCAGGGTTGGTGATGAAGTAAGGGGAGATATAGCCCCGGTCGATCAGCATCCCCTCGACGTATTCAATCTCGTCCGAGAGGCCTTTGGACTCCTCGACGGTTATGACGCCGTCTTTGCCCACTTTTTCCATGGCTTCGGCGATCTGCTCGCCTATGGCCTCTTCGTGGGCGGAGAGACTGGCCACTTGGGCGATCCGCTCCCGGGTTTCCACCGTCTGGGCCATCTTGCCGACTTCCTCAACCACCGCTGCTACGGCCTTCTCAATCCCCCGCTTGATGGCCATGGGGTTGGCGCCTGCGGTGACGTTCTTGAAGCCCTCGTTTACGATAGCCTGGGCCAGGACGATGGAGGTAGTTGTGCCGTCGCCGGCGGCATCGTTGGTCTTGGTGGCGGCTTCTTTCAACAGTTGAGCGCCCATGTTTTCGAACTTGTCGGGCAGCTCAATCTCCTTGGCGATGGTCACTCCGTCGCTGCAAACCTGGGGCGGGCCAAAAGACTTGTCCAGAACCACATTCCGGCCCTTGGGGCCCAAAGTCACCTTCACCGCCTCGGCCAGGGTGTCGATGCCGGCCCGAAGAGACTTGCGGGCTTCTTCGGCGTAGGCCAGCTGTTTAGCGGGCATCACAATCCTCCAAATTCATAATTAGTTTCCGGTTTTTTCGATACACTAGGAAATCTTGGCCAGAATGTCGCTCTCCCGCAGGATCAGGTACTCATCGTCCCCGTCCTTATATTCGGTGCCAGCGAATTTGGAGTAGATAACCTTGTCTCCCTTGGACAGCTCCATGGGAATCCGGTTTCCGTCATCGGAAACCCGGCCCGGGCCTACCGCCACGATTTCGCCCTCCTGGGGTTTTTCCTTCGCGGTGTCGGGCAAATAAATCCCGCCCTTGGTCTGCTGGTCTTGCTCGGTGGGCTTGACGATTACGCGCTCGCCCAGTGGAACGAAGTTCACCACCTTGGCCTCCTTATCTTATCTCCCTCATGCTCGTCGGGAGTCGCTAATCCTCAATATTAGCACTCTCAGGGCGAGAGTGCCAGGTTATGGTATTAAAGCCCAGAGGCCTTGTCAAGATAGCGGCGCAGCCCTACTATTTAGCTACCCAAGCTCCTGAGGATGGTGGAAGTTTTGTACCGGCTCCTGGAATTTCGGGAAGAGCATCCGGTGGCTACGCTGACGCTGGCCAACGCCGGATCGGGCAATCGTATCGACGCCGTCTTGGCCGCCGAATTGCGCGAAGCCTGCCGGGCGGTGATGGATGATGAAGACATTCACCTGCTTATCCTGACCGGCTCCGGCGAGGTCTTTTCCGTGGGCCGCGAGACTAAACAGGAGGATTCGGCGCCCGGGCTGGACTGGATGGTCCAGCTTCAAGTCGCGTCAACTCTGGCCGCCTTGCCCATCCCCATCCTGGTGGCGGTCAACGGCGACGCCCTGGACCATGGCCTGGAACTGGCCCTGGCCGGGGACCTGCGAGTCGCTGCCTCAAACGCCCGGTTGGGTCTGACCGACCTCTCCCGTGGCGTCCTGCCCTGGGATGGCGGCACCCAGCGCCTGCCGCGGTTGGTGGGGCAAGCTTGGGCCCGAGACATGATTCTGACCTCCAGGGTGATCGACGCCCACCAGGCCCTGGCCCTTGGCCTGGTCAACCGAGTGGTTGAAGCAGATCGATTGATGGCCGAGGTGCGGCAACTGGCCGATACCATATTGATGGGAGGCCCCATAGCCGCCCGCTACGCCAAGGAGGCGTTGCGGAAGGGCATGGACCTTTCGCTGGGTCAAGGTCTGGGTCTGGAGGCAGACCTCAACGTGATACTCCAGAGCACCGCAGACCGGGCCGAGGGTATCCAGTCATTTCTGCAGAAGCGGCAACCCAAGTTCACCGGCCGCTGAGCCCCACCTCCGGCCCCTTTACGATCGGGGCCGACAGCATGATTCGGGGGAGGCTATCTCAAGTTGAAAGTAAAGCTGGACCTGCATACTCACATATGGGAAGCCTTCAATTTTCAGGCGCCATCTTTGAGCATCGCCGAAAAGGTGGTGGCGCAGATCAAGTCCTCGGGCATCGATGGCATAGCCATCACCGACCATAATAACAAGGATTGGGCTTTTGAGTTCCGGGACCTGGTGGAGCAACACTACCCCGGGGAGGTGATCATCATTCCCGGCTGGGAGATCGAGGTCCGGCCCCCATCCAACCCCTTTGACGAATATCAGGTGGGGGAGCTTTTCCTGCCTGAAGGCGGGGTATTCCGGATCTACTGCCATCCCGGGTATTACTCCCCAAATATCCTCATCGAAGAAGGGATCCACGCGATAGAGATCGACAATTACATCCACAACTGGCATATACGGAAGGACCAGGTTGAGGAGGTGGCCAGCACCCACGACCTGCTAACCGTGGAAGTAAGCGACGCCCACAACCTGGAGAACATCGGCCTGCGGTACACCGAGGTGGAGATGGATGAGCTATACCGAAGGGCGGCGGCGTAGCTATCGGCAATCAGCGATCAGCATTCAGCGATCGCCACCGTTGGCGGCTGAATCCTGGCCGCTAAGTCCTGACGGCTGAGAGCTTTGATGTCCCAATTCGACACCCTGCTGTTCGATAAAGATGGCGCCTTGGGCCATATATCCCTCAACAGGCCCCGTGTGCTGAACGCCTACAACGTCCAGATGCGGGACGACTTCTCCGAAGCGTTGGCCGCGGTACAGGACGATCCCGATGTTCGGGCCCTGCTCATCTCCGGGCAGGGACGCGCCTTCTGCGCCGGCGCCGATCTCAGCGAATTCGGGACCGCCCCTTCCCAGGTGGTGGCACGGCGGGTGCGCTGGGACCGGGATGTTTGGGGCCAGTTATTGGGCTTGCGGGTGCCCGTGGTGGTGGCGATACACGGTTACTGCATCGGTTCGGGATTGGAGATCGCGTTACTCGGAGACTTGCGGATCGCCGCCCAAGGCACTACCTTTGCAATGCCCGAGGTCCAACTGGGGATGGTGCCGGCGGCCGGTGGGTCGCAGACGCTGCCCCGGAACGCGAATCCATCCGAGGCCCTGGAATTGCTATTAACAGGCAGGCGGTTCGACGCGGAAGAGGCCCTACGGTTGCGCCTGGTTACCCGGGTGGTCCCAGATGAGGACCTGCTCGAAGTGGCGCACAAAGCCGCCCATGACATGGCCTCATTGGACCGCGACGTTGTCGCCGCGGCCAAGTCGGCCATGTCCAGGGGACCCGAACTGACGCTGGAGGACGCCCTGCAAATGGAGACTCGTCTGGCAGTGCAGTCGCTGCAAGATCAACCGCCGTAGAGGTGTTGTCCCCGTCGGTAAGACCATATATTTAGCTTAACCCCTGACCGTTGAAAGAGAGGACCCTATGAACACATCCGATTTCCTGATGATCGCCAGCGCGATCGTGCCGGACCGAACCGCCCTGATCTTTGACGGCGATGAAGTCAGCTTCGCCGAATTTCAGGAGCAGGTTAACCGGCTGGCCAACGCCCTGGCCGACCTGGGAGTAGGCGCGGGCGACCGCCTGGCGGTGATGCAGGTAAATAGTACCCAGGGCATCGCCGCATATTTCGCCGCCGCCCAGCTGGACGCCATCTACGTTCCCATCAATTTTAGGGCCAAATCCGATGAACTGAGACAGATGCTGCGCCTGGCGGAACCCAGCTATCTGTTCATCGGCGAGCGCTACCTATCCCTGGTCCCAACATCCGGGGAAGGGTCCCTGGCCCCGGAGCGGCAGATAGTAATGGACGGCGCGGCTTCCGGCGGCCGTCTTGGCTACGCAGAGCTGCTGTCCGAGGCCATGCCGGACCAGCTCCACTTCCCCGAGGCGGGCGACGACGATACCACGGTAATCATGTTTACCGCCGGGACCACCGGCGTGCCCAAGGGCGTGATGCTCACCCACGACAGTTTTGCTTCTTATCTCCTGGCCACCGTGAACCCCGCAGACCCGGAGGAGGAGGAGACCAACCTGCTCACCGTGCCCCTGTACCACATCGCCGGCCTGCAGGCGATGCTGGCGGCGGTGTACGGCGGACGCACCATGGTCATCATGCGCCAGTTCGAGCCCGTGGAGTGGCTCAGCCTGGTCCAACAGCACCGGGCCAACCGGGCAATGCTGGTCCCCACAATGCTGAAACAGCTTCTGGACAATCCAAGGTTCCACGAATTCGACCTGTCGTCCTTGAATGTGATCACCTACGGCGCCGCGCCCATGCCTCTGGAGGTGATCCGCCAGGCCATCCAGGAGTTCCCCGAGGCCCGCTTCATCAACGCGTTCGGCCAGACCGAAACCGCCTCCACCATCACCATGCTGCCGCCCGAAGACCATATTCTGGAGGGAAGCCCGGAAGAGATCGAGAAGAAACTGCGGCGCTTGACCTCCATCGGCACGCCCCTGGATGACGTGGAGGTGCAGATCGTCGACGAGGAAGGAAAACCGGTGCCCGTAGGCCAGGTAGGTGAGATCGTGGCCCGCGGCCAGCGAATGATGGCGGGATACTGGCAGCAGGAAGAAGCTACCAGAGACACCTTACGGTCCGGCTGGATCTACACCGGCGACCTGGGCTACTGGGACGAGGACAACTACATCTACCTATCCGGCCGCGCCAAAGACTTCATCAAGCGCGGCGGCGAGATGGTCTCCCCCGAGGAGGTGGAGCAGGTGCTGATGTCTCATCCCCAGGTGGACGATGCGGCGGTCATCGGCGTCGCGGACGTCCAGTGGGGGGAGGAGGTTCGGGCAATAGTGGTGCGCCGCTCGGACCAGTTGGGGGAGGACGAGCTCGTTGAGTTTTGCCGGGAGAAACTGTCCAGCTTCAAGCGTCCTCGTTCGATAGTCTTCACCGGCGAGCTACCCCGCAACGTCATGGGCAAGGTCATGAAGCGGGACCTGCGCGAGGAGTACGGTTATCCGGTCGAGGCAAAGGACTGACCGTAGTTGCCGGTCATCAGCAGTCAAACGCCAGATAGGCGTTCTCGCCAGCGCCAAATCGCCAATCCTATAGGGAATGAAGCATGACTGCCTGGGACCCTGCCCAGTATCTCCGGTTTGGCGGCGAGCGCATCCGGCCCGCGTTGGATCTGCTGACCCGCATCCCGTTGGAAGCGCCTCGGGTCATCTACGACCTGGGTTGCGGGACGGGCGCCGTGACGGCGATGCTCAAGGAACGTTGGCCGGAGGCGGATGTAACCGGCGTCGATTCGTCTCGGGCGATGCTGGACCGAGCCCGCACCATTGAGGCCGACATCCACTGGCTCGAAAAAGACCTGAACGAGTGGGAGCCGGAGACGCCCGCCGGCCTGCTTTATTCCAACGCAGTGCTGCACTGGCTGGACGGCCACGATACGCTGCTTCCCCGGCTTATATCAGCGTTGAAGCCAGGCGGTGTTCTGGCGGTACAGATGCCCCACAACTTTAGCGCCCCGAGCCATACCCTGATCGCCGATACGGTGCGCAATGGTCCCTGGCGGGACGATCTGGAACCTCACCTTCGAGAGCAGCCCGTCCTGGACTCACCCGGCTACTACGACATATTGAGCCCGCACACCACCGCCATCGATATCTGGGAAACCACCTACCTCCACGTGCTACAGGGAGAAGACCCGGTCGTCGAGTGGACCAAAGGCAGCATCCTGGGCCCGCTGCTGGAACAACTGGGCGAGTCCGATAGCCAGGCCTTCCTGGAAGCATATCGCCGGCCCATCGGCGAGGCTTATCCCCGGCGAAAAGACGGCAAGACCGTGTTGCCGTTCAAACGCCTGTTTATCGTCGCAGTCACATAGGGCGTTTCGCTCTCATAGGCATCGCTTCGCTAGTACCAAATGCGTGAGTGGTGCTGTACTTCCTCGGATAAACGGCAATACCAATACCGTTCGTGGTGAGCTTGTCGAACCAACCACCTCAGGCGGACCCTTCGACAGGCTCAGAGCGAACGGATTAATATTTACGGCTTACCCAAAACCAGGCATTGGGCCGCTTGGCCTGCCGCCATTGGATATCAGGCTTCGCCGGCAGGGCAAGATGGACGGCCGCGCCAATTAATCAGGCATCAATAAGTTAGATGGTATACTCTCCCTTGTTCGCCCGCCGCCAGGCTCGGCAACCAACCCGGGCGCCGGCATCGGCAGCGGTGAACTTTCGCATAATATCTAATCCTAGAGCCACAGGAGGACAGCCAGTGAAAACGGTAGACGCCATCGCCGAGATATTGAAGCGGGAAGGGGTTGAGTACCTGAGCTGCTTTCCCACCACACCGGTGATCGAATCCGCGGCGGCGGCGGGGATACGCCCCATCATCTGCCGCCAGGAGCGGGTCGGCGTGGGGATCGCCGATGGCTTCAGCCGGGTGACCAACGGTGACCGCATGGGCGTCTTCGCCATGCAATACGGGCCCGGGTCGGAGAACGCCTACGCCGGAGTGGCCACCGCTTATTCCGACTCCACGCCCCTGTTGCTGCTGCCCACAGGCCACCCCCGGGCGCGCCAGGGTATCCTCCCCCACTTCAGCTCCATGACCAACTTTGCCGGGGTCACCAAGTACCTGGAGCAGATCAATACCCCGGACCGCACCTCGCAGACGATGCGCCGGGCCTTCGCCGCCTTGCGCCAGGGCCGGCCCGGTCCCGTGTTGGTGGAGATCCCGGCCGACCTCACATCGGAAGAGGTCGCCGAGGAGTCATTCGACTACCAACCCAGCCGGCCTGTCGGCTCCCAGGCAGATCCCAGGGACATCGAGGCGGCGGCACGAGCATTGTGCCAGGCCAAGTACCCGGTGATTCACGCCGGCCAGGGCGTGCTCTACGCCAAGGCCACCGATGAGCTGATTGAGCTGGCCGAATTGCTTCAGGCCCCGGTCATGACCACCCTGCTGGGCAAGAGCGCCTTCCCGGAAACCCACGACCTGGCCCTGGGCAGCGGGTCGGGGGTCATGTCTGGCGCCCTGTTCCACTTCATGCGCCGGTCCGACCTGGTGTTCGGCATAGGGTGCAGCTTCACCAAACACGGAATGTCCATGAACATTCCCCCTGGCAAGACGATGATCCAGGCAACCAACGACCCGCGGGACATCAACAAGGACTACAACATCGACCATCCCATAGTGGGAGACGCCAAGCTTGTGCTGCGTCAGATGATTGAAGCCTGCCGGGAGGTGGTGGGGGCCGGCCGCAGCGGGGACGAGTCGGTGTCCCGGGAAATCAAGACGGAGCGGGACGCTTGGCTGGCGGAATGGCGGCCCAAGCTCACCGACAACCAGACGCCGATCAACCCCTATCGGGTCATGTGGGACTTCATGCAAACGATCCCGCCGG
>JADFJS010000086.1 GCA_022566155.1 Chloroflexota bacterium | reverse complement strand
CAGCGCCGGGCACCGAAATCACCAAACATCCCAGCGCCACCAACAGCCGCCGAAGGATGCCACCCGGAGGCCGCACTGCGGCATATACTAAGCCGGCCCCCACGGCCCCCACGGCCAGCAGGGAAACGCTGCCCTCCAACATTAGCACCACCGCCACATACATCAGCAACAGGCCCGCCAACACCAAGACGATCCGCTGCCAGACGCCGGCCTTATCGGCGGGCGCGGCCGCCGGTCGGGCGGGGGTAAGGATGGGAAATTCAGGCGTCACCGGATCACTGGCTGCCGGCGGCTCCTCAGCCGCCGCCGCAATCTCGGCCCCACAGAAGACGCAAAACCTGGCTTGTGGAGGGTTGTCCCTCCCGCAGCTATCGCACCTTGATTGAGCTTGCATAAAGAGCTAATCCTACCGTAAGTTTGCAATCTTGGGCCAAATCGTCGTAACTCCGCTGTTGCAAATGGGCAATAAGCGGGTAGTATAATCGTTGGCTACGGATTGTTGAAGTGCAGGGTTTCAACAACCCTAGGTCGTTCTGGACCCCGGCAAACCGGGCCTTGCTTCACAACGGTTATTCTGAGGAGGGAAGCGGCGAAGAAACTGGGGTGGGGCTCCCGCGGTTGAGAGTGAACCCACCAATCCTGACCCTTCGCGGAGTTTACCTTGAACTAAGCCGAATGGCACGGGGTGACACGCTGTGGGCGAGTTCAGAGGCAAAACCTTGTCACGGCGGAAAGTTCACCAAATCGAACCTCGCGTAAATCTTCGATGGAATCGGTATCGGTTAGCGGAAAATCGGAGCGGCGTCCGGCCCACACGCATCGAATCAGTCGTGTATAATGCGCGTGGCCACGAAACCACCTCTTTTGGCCAAGCACGACGAGAGATGCTGCGATGATTTGTCCTAGATGCGGTGAGGAAAGTCCCTCCGGCGGCGACATGCGATTCTGCATGCACTGCGGTGAGCCATTGGCTGCGGAGGAAGACCCTACGCAGGAGCCGTTGCCCGGCGAAGAGGCCGCCGGTCCCGCCGTGGAACCGCAGACTGGCACCACCGGTCAGGATAGACTGCAGTCTCTGGAGACCAACGTCAGGATGGTGCTGGCCCAGCAGACGCGGCTGGGGCAACGTCTTTCCGCGATCGAACGCCTGGTAGGTTTGCCCCCCGGAGGGCAGCCTGCCCGGCCCAGGCCACCGCCCGCGCCGGCTTCCTCCTCCGAAGCACCTCCCTCCTCCCAACCTGGCGCCCCCGGGGTATTGACGCCAGCCTTGGAGGGCGGCGGGGCGCCCCTCCAACCACCAGGACCAAGCCTGTGGGATACCGTCGCCGGCTGGAACTGGGAGCAGATACTGGGGAAGAACTGGTTCGCGATCATCGGCGCCCTGACTCTGGCCATCGGCATGGGATTCTTTCTCAAGCTGGCCTTCGATAATGATTGGATCGGTCCCATCGGCCGCATCACCCTGGGCATCGCCGCCGGGATGGCCATGTTGGGCGCCGGCGAATACAGCCAGCGCCGCGTCCCCCTGTGGGCCCAGCCGGTAACGGCGGGCGGCATCGGGATCCTCTACCTGTCGATCTACGCCGCTTTTGGCCGGTACGAGCTCATCGACCCTCTTCTAGCCTTCCTCTTCCTGGGTTTGGTAGTGGTCTTGAGCGTCCTGCTGGCCCTGCGTTACGAGTCGATGGTCATAGCGCTGCTGGGTATCGTGGGCGCCTTTCTCACCCCTTTGCTTCTGGGACGCGATCTCGATAACCCAAAGCTGGTGCTGCTATACATCCTGGTGATCGACGTGGGGGTCCTGGGGGTTTCCACCTTCCGCAACTGGAGGTGGTTCACCCTGGTGGGGTTGCTTGGCTCCTACGGTCTTTTCGCCCTATGGCTGGAACAATTCACGGTGCGGGACCCGGTGTTGGTGGAGCTGGCCCTGGCCGGCGTGTTCCTGTTGTTCGTAGGCGCCACCACCATGTTCCACATCCTGTGGCGTAGGATGCCCGGCCCCGCCGATATGGCCCTGATGACGATCAACGCGGCGGGATTCTATGCCCTCACCTTCGACATACTCTGGGCGGATTACGAGATCTGGTTCGGCCTGATCTCGCTGTCCCTGTCTCTGCTCTACGCCGGGGTCGCCTTCGCCGCCATCAAGCGTTCGGGCACGCCTCCTCAGGTGGCTCTGTTTGCTTTATCCACGGCGGTGGTCTTCCTCACCGTCGCCGTACCGTTGCAGTTGAGTGGAAGCTGGGTGTCGGTGGCCTGGGCCGCCGAGGGCGCGGTCATCATCTGGGTGGGCTTCCTTCTGGGAAGGTGGCCCATGCGCGCCTTCGGACTGGGCGTGCTGACGGTTGCCCTCTTCCGCTTGCTGATATTCGATACCTGGGTTGACTTAGAAGGTTTCAAACCGGTGTTGAATGACCGGTTCCCCACCTTCGCCGCCGCCATCGCCGCATTCTACGTAGCATCCTATCTGTACTGGAGAGAGCGAGACCACCTCCAGGTTTGGGAGACGTACGTGGGGCCTGCCCTGGCGGGGTTGGCCAACTTCATCACCCTGTGGCTCTTCACCGCCGAGGTGATTGCCTACTTCGACAGCCGAGTCATGCCGTTTCAACCAACGTCTCAGGAGGCGGCTGGGGCCGGGTTCCCGGTCTGGAGACTGGCCTCGCAGGCCGCAGAGAACGGCAAATTCCTCACCCTGACCGCCATGTGGACGATCTACGCTTTTGGAGCGTTGGTCATCGGCTTGGCCAAGCGGTCGGCGCCCTTGCGTTGGGCGGGTCTGGGCCTGCTGGCTGTTCCCGCCCTCAAGCTGTTGCTATTCGACACCTTCATGGTGAAGCTGGACCCCTTGACCTTTCTCCCGGTCCTTAACTTCCATTTCCTGGTCTTCTTCATCGTGCTGGCGGCGCTGCTGGCCGCGGCTTTCCTGTATCGGCGTGAGCGGGAAAGGCTAACGGGTCAGGAAGGTTACGTGTTCCTGGTTCTTCTGGTTGTGGCCAACGTCGTGGCATTATGGGTCCTCAGCGCCGAGGCAGTCCGGTTCTTCGAAAGCCAGGAAGCCAAGCGTGGGGTCGATTATTTCAGCGCCATGCACTTAACATTGACCGTGCTTTGGGCAGTGTACGCCGTCGGGGTCATCGCGTTTGGCATCGTCCGGCAGTCCAGCAGGATCCGGCTGGCGGGGATGGCGCTTCTGGCCATACCGGTGGTGAAGCTATTCGCGTTCGATATCTTCCTGCTGGAGCGCGGTTACAGGGTGGCTGCGTTTATCACTCTGGGCGCGATGTTGCTGGGCACCGGGCTGGTATATCAGCGGTATAGCCAGGCCATCAGGGGGTTTCTCTTTGGACAGAGGGCTTAGGTTGAGGTTCAAGCTACCGGCGGTGGCGGCCGTGGCGGTGGCGCTGGTGCTTCTAGCCGCTCCCCTGGTGTGGGCGGACTTTAGCGTCCAGTCGTGGCGGTTTTTCAAGCCTGTTGTGCTGCCCGCGGGCTTGGCGGAAACAACCTTGGTGGAAGTAGTACCCGGCCGAGAGGTGTTTCCCAACGCGGCGCGTGACCTGGCCGACCTTCGTATCGTAGAAGCGGACAGCCAGCGAGAGGTCCCTTTCGTGTTTCTGGTCGAGAGGGGAGAGCGAAGGCGGTCGTCGGTAGCGGTGAGGATGCGCGACCTAGGTCATGTTCCCGGCCGGCAAACCACCTTCATCCTTGATCTGGAGAGAGAGGGAGTACTGCACAACGAGTTGGAGATAAGCACCTCCTCCCATAATTTCCAGCGGGACATCGTGGTGGAGGGAAGCGAGGATGGGGAAAGCTGGCGGGTATTGCACGAGGGCGGCGAGATCTTCGACTTTACCATCGCCGAGCGTGGTTTCACGACCAGGGATACGCGGGTTAGGTACCCTTCCAGTACGGCGCGCTATCTCAGGGTCAGCATCATCGACGGAGACCTCCCTCCCCTGGACGTGCAGGGGGCGGTGGTATTTTTCGCCCAGCAGATACAGCCCCGACAGACGGAATACCCGATCAATATATTGGTGCGGGTGGAGGACATCGCGGACAAGAGCACCCAACTGGTCCTGGACCTGGGGAGCGGCGGATTCCCGACCAATAGCATCTCCCTAACCACCCCTCAGGAGAACTTTTCCCGCCGCGTAGATCTGGAAGGCAGCCACGACAATCAGCTCTGGACCCTGCTCCGCCGTTCCGAGAATCTATACGTTTTCAATACCCCAAAGTTCGTGGGCAGCCAGCTTACCATCGGCTATCCCGAGTCCCGGTTCCGCTACTTCCGCCTGACTGTTTTCAACGAAGACGATCCTCCGCTGCCCGTGACCGGCGCCCAGGCCAGCGGATTTTTGCGCAAGTTGATCTTTTTTGCGGACCCAGGCTTGAGCTACCAGCTTTACTACGGCAACGCCGATGCCGAGTCTCCATCCTACGAGCTGGAGCAGGTTTTCCCCTATCTGGTTACCGAGGACCTGCCCGTGGCTGGTTTGGGAGCGCATACCGCCAATCCTCTCTTCACCGGACCGATAGAGGCCTCCAAACCGTTCACCGAGCGCTACCCCTGGCTGCTGCCCACGGTGGTTGCCCTGGCGGCACTATTGATCGGGGTCTTCCTCGCCAGCCTCTTTCGCCAGCTAAAGGGGATGCTTCCTCCCCCACCCGCGCCGGAGTAAGAGTAGGATACTCTAGAAAATATAGTTGGAAGACCATTAGCTCGCAGGCACGTTCAAAACAGCATACCGGTTGTTGAGCTAACTATCCGCGGACGATCGAGGTCCGATTACAGAACGGTGATCGCAACTGTGCGCTGACACCGGCCGGCAGAAGGGGGAGTATCGTGGTGGAACTCATAGTAAAGCTGGTGGAGAACGAGGAGGAGTTCGAGGGCGCCATCGGGGTGCGGTTCCGTGTGTTCGTCGCCGAACAGTCCATCGCGCCCGAGGAGGAGTTGGACGAGGAAGACGCCACGGCCATCCACGCCATCGCACTGGTGCAAGGCCAGGTGGTGGGCACGGGCCGCCTGGTGAGCCGGGAGGACGGCGACGGCCAGGTGGGCCGCATGGCCGTAGACCAGCCCTGGCGCCAGCAGGGGATAGGGGGCCAGATCCTGATATTCCTGGAGGAAGAAGCCCGGATCCTGGGCATGGCCCGCTGCATCTTACACGCTCAAGTGCACGTCAAGAGCTTCTACGCATCCCATGGCTACCAGGAATACGGCGGGCCGTTCCTTGAGGTTGATATCCCCCACGTAGAGATGCACAAGGAACTGTAAGAGCCAGCAGCTTTCAGCAATCAGCCGATTCCCGAAAGCTGCTAGCTGTTGACGCTAACTCACCGGGGCAGCGGTAAGCACCGGATGGACCACCCGGACCTCGGTCTTGGCGATGTGAGTGCCGGGCAGGTCACCCAATTCGGCCCGCTCGGGCGAACTGTAGTACTCCGCCTCTTTCCCCGCGATCGCTTCCTCGCTATCGAAGCTGCGCACCCAGATGAACTCGGTACGGGCGGCGTTGACCCACGTAGGCCCTATGGGGATGCCCTTCAGCTCATGAAGCGGGCGGATACGCTCCTCAAAAACCTTGATCCAAGAGTCCATCATCCCCTTGTTGATCGTGTATATCCGTAGCTGAGAAATCATTTGGTCCTCCTCCCTAATTTAGCTATCAGCTAGGTAACCTGGTACTGCTTGATGGCATCCTGGCTGAAGCTCAGGCCCAAGCCCGGCCGGTCGGGGACAACCATCTGCCCATCCACGATCGCCGGTGTATCCTCGAACAACCGCAGGGTCCAGGGCATGTACTCCACCGTCAGGCCGTTGGGCACCGCCGCCACCAGTTGCACGTGTATCTCCGGTATCAGATGGCTTACCACCGGTAGACCAAAGGCCTCGGCCATCCCCGCCACCTTGCGCCACTGGGTGATGCCGCCGACGCGAAGCAGGTCGATCATCACTATGTCTATCGACCTGGCCTCCAGCATGTGCCGGAAGGGCGTGATGCCGTAGACGTACTCGCCGGCGGCGATGGGGGTGGTGAGGGCATCGGCCACTCGGGCCAGCCCCGGATAGTCGTCGTGGGCCACCACGTCCTCCAGCCAGAAGAGATGGTACTCCTCCACCCGGCGTCCCACCTCGATGGCCTGGCTAACGTTCCATAGCTGGTTGATGTCGCACATCAGGTCGATGTCTTCCCCGATGGCGTCCCGAAGGACCCGCATCCGGTCGACTTCCTGCCGCACGGTAGATTCGGCGCCCATCTGCGTCTTCATCTGTTTGAAGCCCATCTCCACCAGACGGGGACCAGCCTCGGCCAGATACTCCAGGTTCATTGGCCGCATCAACGCCCCACTGGCGTAGGTGGGCGCCCGGTCCCGGTAACCGCCCAACAGAGAGCATACCGACTGGCCCAGGGCCTTGCCTTTGATGTCCCACAAGGCCATATCGATAGGGGATAGGGCCAGGGTGAATATCCCGCCCGGCCCGGCGCCACCGGCCGCCCGGCGCAGCTTGCCGACAATGGCTTCAACCTGCATGGGGTCTTCGCCGATGACCAACCGGCACAGGGCATCCACCGCCTCTTTTAACGCTGGGGTCAGCGGCCCGCCAAAAAAGGTGAGCCCGATGCCCTGGATCCCTTCGTCGGTATCCAACTCCAGGGTTACGAAATCTCTGGTGGCGCCGTCCGCCGGCACGCCTACCACCAGTGGATTATCCGCCGGCGTGCGTAATACCCTGCTCGTCGCATGAGTTACTATCATTCCTGGCTTCCTCCGGAAGCGGCTTCAATAATCCCCGAAAATGCGTGTGCGATCCGCTGCTCGTGGTTCGACAAGCCTGTCCTGAGCGGAGCCGAAGGGCTCACCACGTACGGGCGGAAATATTTGGATCCGTTCCTCCTGAGCTGGTCGAAGGACGCCGGGAGTGCCTATCTGAAACAAGTCGGTAAACGATCCGTTGGACCACCGCGGTTCGCGACTACGCCTGAGATACCCCCAGCTCCTGCATGAGCTCCTGAACCGCCTGAGGGAAACTACGGATCACGCCGCCTTGCTGGCGGCTGGCGGCCCGCTCGTGGGGATGGCGTACGGTGGGAACGGTCTTGACGCAGACGAATACCGGTCCCTCCTGGGCCATCACCTCCTCCGCCTGGGTGGCGAAGTCTTCCAGATTGTCGAACTCGTAAGAGTGGCGGTAACCGGCGGCTTCCGCCATCTCGGCGTAGTCGGTAACCCCACCTCCCGGAACGTCCTGGCCTCCGGTGGTGGCGTACACGCCGTTGTCGATGAGGAAATGGTACAGGTTCTTGGGCGCTTTGTTCCCAATGGTCACCAGCGCGCCTAGATTCATGAGCAGACTGCCGTCACCGTCGTAGACGATAACCTTTGTGTCGGGCTTGGCCAGGCTAAGGCCCAGGGCAAAAGATGAGGCCTTACCCATGGCGCCCGAGACGCCGATGTCCCTCGCTTGATTGTTGGAGACCTCCGCCCAGCCAACGCCGGCCCGCATGGTGGGGATAACCACGGCGTCTCCTCTCAGATTTTCTATTATCTTCATGAAATCAACCTGGTCGATCATAAGCCCCTCCTTTTGGGACCTTGCCATTGGCCTCTGGTGCGTCTTTATCGGTTGATCTTCCGCCGGCCGCTCACGTTGAACGCGCCCCATTCTAACACAACTCAGGCTCCATTCCGGCGTCGATCGCGGGTCGGGCCGCCACCAAATATTGACAACATCCCGCCGATAGCCTAGCATACTAAACAGCGTTAAGTATACAACACCGGAAGTGTTCTCCAACACTGGTCCGCGCCAAAGGAACGTTATGGAACCGGGCACGATGCAGAGCGAGGCCTATTGGGAGAACCTGGTAAAGCGTAGTCTCTGCCGGTTCTTCTTGCTGTCCCAGTTGGCCAAAGGGCCGGTCCACGGATACCGCCTGAACCAGGCGATCAAAGACGCTTGCCAGGGCTGCTGTGAACCCACCGAGGCCATGGTCTACTCCACCATGAAAGAGCTCATGGAGGGTGGCTACGTCGAATGCCGCACGGAAGAGCATCAGGGGCGGAAGCGACGGGTCTGCTGGCTCACGCCGGTAGGAGAGGAGTCGTTTCGAGCCGCAGCCCGGGTCTGGCAGAGAACGCTGCCCGCCGTGGGGGAGGCCGTAGACCAGGCCCTGGGAGCACTCGCGGAAGTTGGATCGGCGACAACGGCATAAAATAGTAATCATCATAGGGGAGGAGAGATAATGACCACCAATTCGGAGGAGATCAAAGAGCTGGTCAGGGAGAGATACGGCGCCAGGGCACGAGGATTTATCGAGCTGACGCCGGCCCAAGACGCCGCCGCAGGCGACTCGGGTTGCTGCGGTCCGGCGGACATGGAGCGGGCGCTGCGGATCTATACCGAGGGCCAGGTGGCCGGGTTGCCCGCCGAGTCGGTGGCGGCATCGGCCGGGTGCGGCAACCCCACCGCGCTGGCCGGTCTCAAACCCGGAGAGCGGGTCTTGGACCTGGGTTCCGGCGGTGGTATCGACTGCTTCCTGGCGGCTCAACAGGTAGGGGAAACAGGCCACGTCATTGGGCTGGACATGACCCAGGACATGCTGGACCTGGCCCGCCAGAACCAGGCCAAGCTGGGCCTGACCAACGTGGAGTTCATCTCGGGCGACATCGAAAATATCCCTCTGCCCGACGCCACGGTGGACGTCGTCATATCCAACTGCGTGGTCTGTCTGTCGCCGGACAAAGACGCGGTGTTCCGGGAGACCTTCCGGCTACTGACGCCGGGCGGCCGTTTGCACATCTCAGATATGATGGCCCTCAGCACCACCGGACCGGCCCGGGCCGACGCCGAAGCATGGGCCTCCTGCATCGCGGGCGCCGAGGACCGGGAGACCTACCTGAGGCGGTTGCAAGCAGTGGGATTCGTGGACATTCAGATGGAAGAGGAAAAGATGCGGTTCGACGACGATGGTGTGCCCATGAACGTGGCCAGCGTCAAAGTGGTCGCCCACAAGCCTAGCTAGTGATTTATTCCGACGATCGGCGTCGCCAAATTCGTTGGTCGCCGTAGCCGATACCGTAAATCAGGGTAACCAATACCGTTCGTGGTGAGCCCTTCGGCTAGGCTCAGGACAGGCTTGTCGAACCACCCGCCTCAGGCACACCCTTCGACAAGCTCAGGGCGA
>JADFJS010000003.1 GCA_022566155.1 Chloroflexota bacterium | reverse complement strand
GTGGCAATCTGGGGTGGGATTCCTGAGGGCTGCCCCTACCGGGATTGCTTCGCTTCGCTCGCAATGACATGGTATTAAATACGAGTTGACTATGTACTAGCCCATATTCCTTATAATCTCCGCCATCCCCTTGACCCGCTCAGGGTCCAGGCGGTTGGTCACCAAGCCATCATGTTTCAAGCTGGTGCCGACGATCGCCCCATCGGCCAGGGACAGAAGCTTCTTGGCGTTGGCTTCGTCTACGCCGCTACCCACCAGGATGAATCCATCGGGCACCGCTTGCCGGACCGTTGCTACGTCGGAGGCCTCGGCAGGTAGTCCGGTGACCGGCCCGGACACGATCAGGCCATCGGCCAGACCCCGGAACACCGTCTCCCGGGCCGTTAGCCCCAGGTCCGCCGGACCCAATGGCACGGCGTGCTTCACCAACACATCGGCCAATATCTTGACATCCACGCCCAGCTCCCGGCGCCGGCGCAGGGTGACGTGGGCCTCACCCTCCACCAAACCCTCATCGGCCGCCATCACCCCGTAATGCACGTTGACGCGGATAAAATCGGCGGAGGTTGCGGCGGCCACGGCCAGCGCCGATAGGGCATCGTTGCGCAGCATGTTGACGCCAAGCGGCAGGGCGGTCACCCGCCGGACCCGGTCCAGGGCCAGCGTCATGGCGGCAACGGTAACGGGGTCCACCCGCCCGATGCGGAAGGGAGCGTCGCCAAAGTTTTCCACGATTATGCCGTGGGCGCCGCCCTTGTCCAGGATCCCGGCTTCCTCCTCGGCCTGGGCGAGCACCCGGTCCATGTCACCGCCCCACCGCGGCGACCCGGGCAGCGGCGGCAAGTGGACCACGCCTATGAACACTTTGTTGGTCTTAAATAGGCTTCGCATCACATTTTGCATCGAGCTTGACGGCACCCCACCAGTCAATCTACTAGGCCGAGATTCAGCCTCAGGTGTTGGTCGATGGTAGCCATGTCGCGATGGGAAAGGCTGCCCAGTGTGCGGATGATCATCCCCTGCTTTATGGTTCTGATGACGCCCGTCGCGACCGACGGAAGGGGGAGACCGGCGTCCTGCCAATCATTGATCAGGAAGTCGCCGGCCAAAATCCGGTCCGTATTACTCGTAATAGCCGCTGCAATTACGTCCTGGCGCCCTCTCTGGTACGCTTCCGAGCAAAGAACAACGGCAGGGCGCCGTTTGGCCCCCCGTCTCCTCGCTAAACATGAAGCTAACCAATACCACATCACCGCGGCTATATTCGGTCGTAAACAGCATCTTTTTCGTTGTCCCAGAGTTCCGCCAACACCGGATCGGCTACCGCAGTCATGGCCTGCAGATCCTCGGTATCCTCCGCCCGCATCAGATGCTCGAGGTCGTCCCGCTTGAACCTGCGGTGACCCCCCGCGCCCACCCGGTAAGCTGCCACTTGACCGTCATGAATAAGCTGATACATCGTCCGTCGTGAAACCCGAAGGTAACTTGCCGACTCGTCGATGGTATACCATTCCTGGCTCGGCGCTGATTTTATCGCCACATAATAGGCGCTAGCGCCCAGGAACTTCCGTTCAATTCGGCCGCGTTCCTGAAGCTTTGCCAGAGCAATATTCAGCGATTTGGTTTCCAGGCCGGTTTCGGATTGGATTTCCTTTTCGGTATGTGGCTGGCCATGCGACAATAATTCCATCACACGCTCTAGCGCGTCACCATAGATCCCAGCCTCAAAATCCTCTCTTCCGACATCCATTCAAGACTCCTCAACCTCTGCAAAATCCATTATTTCACACGGTTGCACGCTTCTGCAACCGTTTCCTGGAGCGGCTTTCAAGGCTGGAGCGCTCCCGCGCCGCCCCCGCCGGTGCTAGAATGGATATCGATCAAAGCGTCTCAGGTGGGAGATTATGCCCCAAGATTTCATCATTGTAAAAGGGGCCCGAGAGCACAACCTCAAGAACATCGACATCGCCATCCCCAGGGGCAAGCTGGTTGTTATCACCGGCGTGTCCGGTTCGGGTAAGAGCTCCCTGGCCTTTGACACCATCTATGCCGAGGGACAGCGCCGCTACGTCGAGTCTCTGTCCGCATACGCCCGCCAGTTTCTGGGCCGAATGGACAAGCCCGACGTGGACTATATCGAAGGGCTTTCTCCGGCTATCTCCATCGACCAGAAGGGGGTTTCCCACAACCCCCGCTCCACCGTGGGCACCGTCACCGAGGTCTACGATTACCTGCGCCTGCTGTTCGCCCGCGTCGGCCATCCCCACTGCCCCAAGTGCAGCCGGCCGATTGAAAGGCAAACGATCCAGCAGATCGTCGACGCCATCATGGCCTTGCCCGAAGGCAGCCGGATCCTGCTCCTGGCACCCAAAGTGCGGCGCAAGAAGGGCGAGCACCGCGAGGTGTTCGAAGCGGCCCGTAAAGCGGGCTTCGTCAGGGTGCGGGTCAACGGCACGGTGCATGCCCTGGACGAGCTTGATGACCTGAACCTGGATAAGAAGAAGTGGCACTACATCGAGATCGTGGTTGACCGGCTGATAATACGCCCCGATACGGAGACCACCAGAGTGGCCGAGTCGGTGGAAGCTGCCCTGAGGGAGGGCGATGGCGTGGTCCAGGTGGACCGTGAGGGGGAGAAGGACCAGCTGGTGTTCTCGGAGCAGTTTGCCTGCGTGCGGTGCGGAATCAGCCTGTCTGAGATAGAACCACGCACCTTCAGCTTCAACAGCCCCCACGGCGCTTGCCCCGATTGTACCGGCCTTGGATACAAGTTGGAGGTGGACCCGGACCTGGTGATCCCCAACAAGTCCCTGTCCCTACTGGAAGGGGCGGTGGCGCCGTGGACCCGCTCGGGGGCCTCCAGCGGCTGGTACATGAGCCTGATGGACTCGGTGGCCCGGTCCCACGGGTTCTCCGGGAAGACCCAGGTCAAAGACCTATCCCAGGAACATCTGGACCTGATACTCTATGGCAACGATTCCAAGAAGATCAAGATAGAGCACAAGACCCATCGAGGCCAGACCTATAGCTGGGAAACCTCCTATGAGGGAGTGATCCCCAACCTGTCCCGCCGTCACCGGGAGACCGAATCCGACCACACGCGTCAGGAGATTGAGCGGTATATGGCGGCGCGCACCTGCCGGACCTGCGACGGCAAGCGCCTGCGGCCGGAAGCCCTGGCGGTCAAGGTCTGCCGCCTGGGGATCATGGATGTTTGTGACAAGAACGTGAGCCAGGCGCTGGCATGGGTGCGGGAGATCGACCCCGACGCGCCAGGGAAACACACGCGCCAGACCCTTTCCACGCGCGAGAAAACCATCGGCAATCAGATTCTCAAGGAGATTGAAGGCCGGCTGCAGTTCTTGGAAAACATAGGCCTGAACTACATCACCATGGGCCGCACGGCGAGGACCCTGTCGGGTGGTGAAGCCCAGCGGGTCCGTTTGGCTACCCAGATCGGCTCTGGACTCACCGGGGTGCTCTACGTTTGCGATGAGCCGACGGTTGGCTTGCATCCCCACGACGACCATCTCCTCATCGACACGCTGACCAAGCTGAAGGACATGGGAAACACGGTGATCGTGGTGGAGCACGATGAGGCGATGATGCGGGCCGCCGATTACATCGCGGACATGGGTCCGGGTGCCGGGGAGCAGGGCGGCTACGTGGTGGCCACCGGAACGTTGGAAGAGGTGATCCAGGTCCCCGAGTCGATAACCGGCCAGTACCTCAGCGGACGAAAAATCGTACCGATGCCTGCGGAGCGCCGCAAGGGCAACGGCAAAACCTTGACCATCAAGGGCGCTAGACAGAACAACCTCAAGAACATCGACGTAGAGCTGCCTTTGGGGATGCTGATCTGCATCACCGGGGTTTCGGGGTCGGGAAAGAGCTCCCTGGCCTACGAGGTCCTTTACAAGAAACTGGCGCAGATCATGTACCGTGGCAGAGACCTGCCGGGCGCACACGATGAACTGGTGGGTGTGGAGAACATCGACAAGGTGGTCAATATCGACCAGTCGCCCATCGGCCGCACCCCCCGCTCCAACCCGGCCACCTACACCGGCGCCTTCACCCCCATCAGAGAGCTGTTCGCCAGCCTGCCCGAGGCTCGGGTGCGGGGTTATGCGCCCGGCCGGTTCTCCTTCAACGTCAAGGGCGGCCGGTGTGAGGCCTGCCAGGGGGAGGGCTACAATCAGATCGAGATGCAGTTCCTGCCCGACGTCACGGTTCCCTGCGAGATCTGCCAAGGCCGGCGCTACAACCGGGAAGCTCTGGAAGTCACCATGCGGGACCGGAGTATCGCCGATGTCCTGAGCATGACCGTCGATCAGGCTCTGGAGTTTTTCTTCAATTTCCCCCGGATCAAACCCAAGTTAGAAACGCTGAGGGACGTGGGCCTGGGCTACATCCGGTTGGGGCAACCCGCAACCACACTGTCGGGAGGCGAGGCCCAGCGGGTCAAGCTGTCCACCGAGCTGTCAAAGCGGGCCACGGGTAAGACCCTTTACCTGCTGGACGAGCCAACCACCGGCCTCTCCTTCCAGGACTGCGCCGCGCTGCTGCGGGTGCTGCACCGATTGGTGGATAGCGGCAACACGGTCTTGCTGATCGAGCACAATCTGGACATTATCAAGAATAGCGACTGGATCATCGACCTGGGGCCGGGCGCGGGCGACAAGGGCGGACACGTCGTCGCCACCGGCACACCGGAACAGATCGCCCGGATCCGGCGCTCCCACACCAGCCAGTATCTGCGCAAGGCCCTGGAGGCCGCCCGCCGCTCGATGCAAGAGCCGGTAGCGGCAGCGGCGGATAACTAACCGGCCAACGGCTGCAAGGGTTAAAGCTCTTTATCGTGTGCCGGAGCAATGTCAGCAGAAGCCAGGTGGCCCAAGCCTTCTTCGACCGGCTATCGGCACCAGTCAATGACGGATCAAAGCCCATGTGCAGGATCTGGTCCGCGAATAAGCGTGAAATAAATAAGGGAGTGCAGAGGGGCGGCGCCCCTTTGCCGGTCTCTCCCAGCCGGGAAAATTGGCGCCGTGCCCGGGCCATTCCCGCAAACCTCACTTTTGTGCCCTCTTCGCCGGTCTGTTAGAATCATGCTGGCAATCTAATCAAGACACGGAGGATACCTATGCCCCTCCACTACGACGGTGATATCAAGATCACCAAGATAAACATGGGCTCCCTGAACAACAACGGCTACATAGTTGTCTGCCCGGAGACCAACGAGGGTATCATCATCGACACCCCTGCCGAGCCGGAAAAGATATTGAACGCCATCGGCGACGTCAAGATAAAGGGCATCCTCATCACCCACCGGCACCAGGACCACCTGGCCGGATTTGCCGAGATCACGGGGAGCGTGGACGCCCCTGTGGGCATTGGGGTCGAGGACGTCAGTTCCCTGCCCAAGCCTCCGCAACTGGAACTGAAGGACGGGGATGTGGTCAAGTTCGGCAACCGGGAGCTTCTAGTTCTGGCCACGCCGGGACATACCGAGGGCGCCCGTTGTTTCCTGTCCGGCCACCATCTCTTTTCCGGAGACACCCTCTTCCCCGGCGGCCCAGGAAGGACCGGCAGTCCCGATGCCCTGCGCCAGATCATCGATAGCATTACCGGTAAGCTGTTGGTGCTGCCCGACGACACAGCCGTCTATCCCGGACATGGCGACGACACCACCATCGGTGAAGCTCGGCAGGAATACCAGACCTTCGCATCGAAGTCCCATCCCGCCGACCTCCAGGGCGACGTAAGCTGGCTGGGCTCCTAGGTCCCTCTCGGCGGACAGATCGTTTAACCTACGGCCGCATTGACCTTCTAACGAGCGTGTCGCGCCCTCTAGGTATTTTTGCACATGGCGGTTGGCCGGTCACGTGCATGATTCTTGGCGAGCAAATTTGCTGTTGAGTTGAATATGTACCAACGTTCGATCCTGGACAACCAACTGCGTGTCTTGACCTCGACCATGGAGCACACGCGGTCGGTGGCGATAACGATATGCGTGGGCGCTGGCTCGAGATACGAAAGCCTCGAGCTGGCAGGCATCTCCCACTTTATCGAGCACCTGCCCTTCAAGGGCACCAAAAACTGGCCCACCGCCCAGGAGGTCAGCGAAGCCATAGAAGGGGCCGGCGGCATGATGAACGCCAGCACCGACCGGGAGATGACCTCATTCTGGTGCAAAGTTGCCCAGCCTAACTTCGAGACGGCCTTCTCCGTCCTCCTGGACATGATCCTGAATCCCCTGCTTGACCCTGTAGAGGTGGAGAAGGAGCGCGAGGTCATCCAGGAAGAGCTGCGCATGACCTACGACCACCCCAGTTACCGGGCGGACTTACTCATCGACGAGGCATTGTGGCCCGACCAGGCGATGGGTAGGGACGTGGGTGGCACACCCGAATCGGTGAGCCAGATCTCCCTGGAAAGCATCCGGGAGTATATGGAGCAGCAGTACAATCCGGCCAATACGGTGATCGCCGTTGCCGGCAACGTCACCCACCAGCAGGTAGTGGACCTGGTGGGCGAAGCCACCAGCCAATGGCAACCTCGTACGTCCCTGGACTGGGAGCCGGCAACCGACGGCGCTCCGGAGCCGGTGGTCCGCGTGGAGCAGCGGCGAACGGACCAATCGCACGTTTGCATCGCCTTGCCCGGACTCTCCCTTGAGGACCCGGACCGCTTCACCCTGGCAATCCTCAATATAATCCTTGGTGATGGGATGAGCAGCAGGCTATTCCAGAACCTTCGGGAGCAGCAGAGCCTGGCCTATGACGTGGGTAGCTCCTCCTCCAATTTTCGCGACTGCGGGTCTATCGTCGTCTACTGCGGGGTCGAGCCCAAAAAGTGCAGGGCTGCGATCAAAGCAGTGGTAGACGAATTCCGGAACATCCACGAGGAACCACCGGCCCAGGAGATCAACAAAGCCAAGGAATATGCCAAAGGGCGTATGCTTCTGCGGATGGAGGACACCAGGGCGGTGGCAGGATGGCTGGGGGGGCAGGAGATATTGCAAGGCCACGTGTCTACCCCGGAGGAGGTGGTTCAGAAGATAGACTCCATCACCCCGGAGGATATCGCGCGGGTTGGCCGGCGCCTGTTCGATCCCGACAAGCTACGCCTGGCCGTAGTGGGTCCTCACCGCAGCGATAAGCTTTTCCGCAAGCTGCTGCGTTTCTAGCCCCTACGCCGCGGAAGCGTCGTACTCGGCAGCGACCGGATTATGCAGCATCCCGATCCCCGGGATCTCCACCTCCACCACATCGCCCGGCTTTATCGCGCTGGTGACGGCGGCGGTGCCCGAAAAAACCAGGTCTCCCGGGTGGAGGGTCACCTGCTGGCTCAAGTAGCTAACGATCTCGGCGAAGGTGAACAACATATCCCGGGTGTTCACTCGCTGGACTTCCTCGCCATTGAGCCGAAGAATCAGTTCAAGCTCTTGCGGGTTGATATCCGTCTCGATCCAGGGACCCACCGGGGCAAAGGTATCGGAACCCTTGGCCCGCCACACCGTGGTGTCCTCCCTCTGCCAGGTCCGGTCGCAAACATCGTTGCCACAGGCATAGCCCAAAATGTACCTGCGGGCATCCGCTGGGGAAACACGGCGGCAATTCTTGCCGATGACGGCCACGGCCTCACCCTGGCAGTGGACCTCGCCCCCCGAGTCCCTGGGAATGATGATTGGATCCCCATGGCCGGTTAATGAGTTCCTGCCCTTGCGCCATGGTTCGGGGCGGCCGGGTGGTTTCGTTGATTGAGCAGGGTGGCTCTGGCCGCCGGTATCCAAGTGGTTGGCGGAGTTCGGCCCCGGTCCCCATATCCCCGTTGGCTCGGTGGGAGGAAGCAGCGTCACTTCAGACAGCGGAAGCCGGTTGTCGGTGAGCCTAAACCGGGTGAAGATGCTGCCTCTGATCTCGATAATCTCATCGTCCTTGACCACACCAAAAGCCGTCCGTCTACCGGCTCGAAACCGCGCGATTTTCATGCCAATCTATCCCTCAAGGAGGTAGTTGGGGTCAGGACTGAGGGATTGTAACCTTTCCGCGCACCGGTGGCAATAGATATTTTCCGGATTGTCAATCCGAATGCCAGCAATCTAAAATACGATCCGGAACCCACTATCTAATCCGAAATATCGGTTAACAGCCTGGATCCAGCTTTAACCCGATTTGAACCTTTAAAGGAGCAGTAGTGAAACTGGGAATCTTCATCAACGCACAATACCTGCCGGGGGAATCGATGCCCCAAAAGATTCAAGAAAGCGTGGAGCAGGTGAAGGCGGCGCGCCTGGCCGGCTTCGACCTGATCTGTACGGGCCAGCATTACCTATCCGCGCCATACCAGATGAGCGCAACCTTCCCATTGCTGGCGCGGCTGGCCGCCGAGTCTGGCGATATGCAAGTGGCCGCCACCGTGATCCTGGTCCCGCTGCACAATCCGGTGGAGTTGGCCGAAAGCGTGGCCACCATGGACTCCATCTGCGGAGGCCGCTTCGTATTCGGTGTTGGCCTGGGCTATCGGGATGAAGAGTATACCGCTTTCGGTACGGAGCGCGGCCAGCGCGTTGGCCGGCTACGGGAGTCCCTGGAGGTCATGAAAAGGCTCTGGACTGAAGAGGAGGTGGAGCACCATGGGAAATATTACCATGTGCCCAGGGTGAAGCCTTCCACCCGGCCTGTCCAGAAGCCCTACCCACCCATCTGGGTGGCGGCCAACGGCGATTCGGCCATCCGCCGCGCAGCCCGGTGGGGCTATCCCTGGCTGGTGAACCCCCATGCCACAGTCCCAGCCCTGGCCAAGCAACTTGCTCTGTACCGCACAGAGTTGGACCGGGCGGACCAACCAATCCCCCAGGTCCTACCCATGATGCGAGAGCTTTACCTGGCCCAAGACCAGGAGACGGCCTATCTGGAGGCCCAGCCATACCTTGAAGGAAAGTATTCGGCCTACGCCTCCTGGGGCCAGGACAAAGCGATGCCCGGCGGGGAGAGCTTCACCATGCCGTTTCCGGACCTGGCCAGGGACCGGTTTCTGCTGGGCTCCCCGGATCAGGTGGTGCGGGAGATACGGCGGTACGAGCTTGAGCTGGGCGTCAACTTGCTCATCTTCCGAATGCAATGGCCTGGTATGGACCAGGAGCGGGCCCTGCGCCAGATCGAGATCATGGGCCGGGACGTGATACCCGCCGTGACGGGCAACTAATCACAGGGACTATCCTTCGCACCTGCCTGGACGTGCAGACTTCACCATCAGGTAGACGGACGTTCTCGAATCTGCGTAGTGGGACCAAAGCCGCCCATGATACACTAGGGCAGAATTAAATCTAATCTTGGGCGCCGAAACTCCGGCGCCTTTGGCCCGGCCTTCCCGCGATCAGAATCGTTGCGGCGCCGGGGAAGAGCAGCAAAGTTCATGGTTCCTCCGGGAGATATCGGCGCACTGCCCATCTGGGTGGGGGTGTATCTGGCGCTGATCCTGGTCAGCGCGGTTTCTGGGTATGTATTCTACCAACGGGTATTTCGCCTGGTCATGCAGGGTAAGGGTGTAGCCAGGTTCGACCGCCCGTTGGTGCGGTTCGGTGGCGCGTTGGTCATCGTCTTGGGCCAGAGCCGGGTGCTACAGAGGGTCCGCTATGGGGACTGGGCGGGCCTCGGCCATGCCATAATCTTCTGGGGGTTCCTCTCCTTCTCTCTCAGCTACGCTATCTTCATCTTTGGCGGCTCCATCTGGAGGGATTTCCCGGAGAAGCTGCTGACCAGCACCGGCGTCCGCGTCTATAGCAGCTTCCTCGAAATCACGGCTGCGTTGCTGCTGGTGATGCTGGGCTGGGCGTTGGTGCGCCGGTGGGTGGTGAAACCTCATCGGCTGAGCTTTGACCTGACCCGCAACCTGGACTCGGTGATCGTGGTTGGATTGATCGCCGGGCTTATGGTGTCGACCATCCTCACCCACGCCTTCTACGTTGCCTTGGGAGGGGAAGGTCCCGAGTCCGAAGTGCTCATTGGCGGCGTGCTGGGCGGCTGGTTTACGGACCTGGGCGTGGGCACAGGCCTGGCCAACACATTGCAGGCCGTATTCTGGTGGACACATCTGGCGATCATTCTGGGCTTCGCGGTCTACATCCCCTTCTCCAAGCACATGCACATGGTTGCCTCGCCCCTGAATGCTTTCTTCCGGTCCCTGGAGCCCCGGGGCGCCCTGCCGGCCATAGATCTGGAAAACACCGAAAAATTCGGCGCCGGGCGGGTCCAGGATTTCACATGGAAACAGCTTCTGGACGGCTACGCCTGCGCCGTTTGCGGCCGGTGCACCGATGTCTGCCCGGCCAACCTTACCGGGAAAATCCTATCGCCGATGCACATCGTGGAGAACCTGAAAGACCACATGGTGGCCATCGGGCACCAGGGTGCGCGGGACCCGGAACACGTGGAGCCGGTGTCTATCCTGGGCAATGCCATCAGCGAGCAAGCGATCTGGGACTGCGTGTCATGCGGCGCCTGCATGGAGGAGTGCCCCGTGGTGGTGGAGCATGTGCCCACCATCATGGACATGCGCCGTTTTCTCGTCTTGGAGGAGTCCAAGATACCTGAATCGGGTATGAACGCTCTTCTCAGCTTGGAACAGCGAGGGCATCCCTGGCGGGGCACTCAATATTCCCGCACCGACTGGGCCGAGGGGTTGGGAGTGCCCACCCTGGCGGAAAAGCCCGATGCGGAGATCCTCTTCTGGGTGGGCTGCACCGGGGCTCTGGAGCAGCGTAGCCAGGGAGTCGCCAGGTCAATGGTCAAGGTTTTGAAGTCGGCCGGCGTTGACTTCGCCATCCTGGGAGAGGAAGAGACATGCACGGGCGACCCGGCCCGGCGAATGGGCAACGAGTATCTGTACCAAACGCTGGCCCAGCAGAACATCGAGACGCTCAACCGGTACAACGTCAAAAAGATCGTCACGATCTGCCCTCATTGCTTCAACACCATGCGTAACGAGTACCCACAATTCGGCGGCAATTACGAGGTGCTTCACTACAGCCAGTTCGTCGACGAGCTGATCAAAGAAGGCCGGGTGAAGCCCATAAAAATGGTCAATATCACGATGGCATATCATGACTCCTGCTTCCTGGGCCGCCACAACGGCATCTACGATCAACCAAGAGACATCGCCAGAGCGATACCAGGTCTGACCCTGGTTGAGATGGGAGACCGGTGCCGGGAGCGCGGTTTCTGCTGTGGCGCCGGTGGCGGCCACATGTGGCTCGAGGAAAGCCAAGGTGAGCGGATCAACCACGTCCGTACCGGCCATTTCCTGGAAACACAAGCGGACACTGTCGGTGTTTCCTGCCCATTCTGCTTGCAGATGCTCACCGAGGGCATTGAGGCCAAGGGAGTGGCAGGGGAGAAGCAATCGCGGGACGTGCTGGAGATACTGGCGGATAGCCTGGAAGACTAAGGGGCAGCCGATATAGCGCGCCTCTCCAGATAAGGGGTAGATGCTCATGCCGCGTGAAGAAGTGACCATTATCCAGATGTGTGGCCAGTGCCATGACGAGATCGGTACCTTCTCAGTCAAGAGAGACAACATGATGCTCTCAACCGATGACCAGATCTGGTGTTCCAAGTGCGAGGCTTATACCTCGGAGGTGCGGGACATCGCCGGCCGCCTGTCTTCCATCCAGAGGGAGATTGAGAGCTACCCGAAAAGCCGCCCGGCGGAGCTGAACACCAGGCCTTAGCAACGCCGAGACGGCCGAGGCCAACGGCCTGGTTGTAAGCTAGAATTGGCGGCTGTGCGCTACTGGTGGCAGCTAAGGGCTTCTTCAAAGGCCGGCTCCCAAGAAACATTATCCTCCCGAGATCCTGCCCGGCCCTGGCGGCGCCACTGGGCACATGATCGTTTTGAGTTTCATGCTCACCAAATTATCTATCCTGGTTACGCGGCTGTCCCGATGAAGCCATGGCCGGTGCGCCGGCCGGCTTTTGGCAGGGCAATGGGCGATTGGACCAGAAAGGGTGTCCTGCGCCGCTTGGGACGGCTCGGGGCGGTGGTTGTCATTGGAATCGCCCTGGGAACGGCGGTGCTGGCAGTGATTATCTGGACGCAGATCGAGAAACGATTCCTGTTCTTTCCCACCCAGGAGATTACCTATACGCCCGGCCAGGCTGGTCTGGACTACGAAGAGGCGTTCTTCTTCACCCAAGACGGTCTGCGGTTGCATGGCTGGTACGTGCCTGGCCGGACGGACGTCACCTGGCTCTGGTTTCATGGTAACGGGGGAAACATCAGCCATCGTGTGGACGAGATGGCGCTGATTCAACAGCGGCTGGGCGTCAACCAGTTCATCTTCGATTACCAAGGCTATGGTAAGAGCGAGGGAAGGCCCACCGAAAAGGGCACCTACCGGGACGCCCGCGCCGCCCTGGAATATCTGCAGAACCGGCCCGACGTTGAAACGGACAGAATCGTCTACTTCGGCCGGTCCTTGGGTGCGGCCGTAGCCGTGGAATTGGCCACTTCCCAGCCGCCCTTGGGCATGGTGCTGGTCTCTCCCTTCACCTCTGTCGGAGACATGGCCCGATTGACCATGCCTTTGCTTCCGGTACACTGGTTGGTGGGAAATAGGTACGATTCCCTGGCAAGGATCGGGCGGGTTGACCCGCCTCTACTCATCCTCCACGGAGATCAGGACCAGACGGTACCGGTGGCTCAAGGGAGGAAACTGTTCGAGGCGGCCAACTCTCCGAAACAGTTCCGGCTGCTGGCCGGAGCAGGTCACAACGATACCTACTCCGCGGGCGGAGCCGAGTATTGGGATGCCCTTACCGAGTTCACGGCGGCGCTGCCCGGACAAGGCTCAAGTACGGGGAGCCGGTGATTCAGGGGCCCGGAAAGCCAAGGTCTTTATCTGTCACGCCGAACCATTCAGCAAGCTAGGAATAAACTCCGTGAAGGGTCTGGGGATGGGAGAGGTTAACGCGCCGCCCCAGATACTTCGGCCGCTGCGGCTGGCTCAGCATGACATCTGGAAATCCGCACAGGGCCGCGGCGATTGACTTATCTAGAGCCTCACCCTATCATGCGGTTACCGATTTCCATTGCCGGAGGTGTACCTTGGCCAGCGCGAAAAAATTATATCTGGAGATTCTGTACTGCCAGGATTGAGGGCACGCACCACGGGCTGCCTGGATGGCAGGAGAAGCATTGTCCCGGGCCGGCGAGCACATAGAGAATTTCAAGCTCACCCCCGGCGCCCACGGAAAGTTTGACGTGATCATTGATGGCACGGTTGTGGCCGAACACCGCCATACACCCGAAGCGCATCTCTTTCCTGACCTGCAGGACATGATGAAAGCTATAAACGAGCGTATCGGACAACCAGCCTAACCCCTACCGGCTTGCAAACATGGGCCCCAACCGGCAGCCGAAGTATGCCGTGGCTGATATCGCCACGATGGTACTCAGCTCAGATCGGTTGGGGCTTGTTTAATCTGTCCCGTCTCCCCGCGTTCTCGGGAGACGTCTCCTCACCAGGCGCCCATAGGCTGGACGCCCGGTTACCCCGTACTGGAACGGGGGCGGACAGGGTTAGAGCGACTGGGCGTAGTCCAGGTTGTGCATGTACTTGGTGCCCTGAAAATCGCCCTCCACGATGACAACCTCGTGGACGTGAACGTTGGTCGACTCGATGTGCAGTGTCACTCCGGTGGTCTCGACCACCAGTTCTCCCAGGGTCTTGAAACGCAAGCCGGATTCGATCGTGTCCATCTCCGCGTAATTCAACGTGCAACTCTCCTTTCTGTGTTTACCTTAACCGTATCTTGGCCTCTGGGTTTGCAACCAATTGGGAAAACGCACCGGTTTGGAACGAACCGGCGGTTGCCCGGCGCATGACCCATGCCACGACATCTAAACACCGGGTATCATTTCCGTAGCGTAGTCTAACAGCTCAATGTCATCTCGGCTCTCTTCAACGTAGGACACGACCCGCGACAGTATCTCGTTGGCATGGCGGGAATCGTTGCTCAGGGAGCATATCCCGATGGTCAGATACCGCCACTGCCGGTCATCACCCAACTCCGCGACCGCGACATTGAATTTGTTGCGTATGCGCGCGGTCATGGAACGCGCCACCTGCCTTCTATCTTTCAGGCTAGCGGCTGCCGGCAAGTAAAGCTCCAGGCGACAGAACCCGATGGTCAACCCTTACCTCCTAGTCTAAAGCCAACTGGACCAAAGCCCATCAAGTGGAATTGGGAGCAAATTCGCACTAATTTTCACAAAGTCCTTGACGGAACATCAGGGCCATTATAGATTATAACCCGTGTCATCCGAATGGCCAGTGTTGATTTTTTATGTTGGCCTGTGTGCGCCGCTCATTTCTTCTTCCGTCCACCTCACCCTGCGGCCGAGTGTGAAGGAGCCTAACTGGAATGGCATCTAGCCTACCAACTCAACCGCCCCACCGTCCCGAGGTGCCTGAGGTAGTCATCGCCCGTCTACCCCAGTATGTGCGCATCCTCAGCCGCTTGCTGGAAGACCATGTGGACGTGGTCAGCTCCCAGCAATTGGGTGAAAAGCTCCAGGTGACCCCCGCCCAGATCAGAAAGGACCTCAGCTATTTTGGCCGGTTCGGCAAACAGGGCCGCGGCTACAGCGTCAACAGTCTGCTGGAGAGGCTGAGGCAGATCCTGGGCCTGAACTCATATTGGAATGTAGCCGTGGTAGGAGTGGGCCGGTTGGGCCGGGCTATAATCAGCTATCCTGGATTCACCCCCGACGGATTTCGATTGGTGGCCGCCTTCGACGCCAACCCGGCGGTGATCGGCGATTCAGTCGGGGACCTCAAGATCAGCCCCATGGACGACTTGAAGGACATGGTTGCGCGTCAGCAGATCAGCATCGCCATCGTTGCCGTGCCCGCCGAGAAGACTCAGGAGGTGGTCGATCTTCTGACCGATTGCGGGGTCCGGGCCATACTGAATTACGCTCCCATCACTCCCCAGGTACCGGGAGGGGTGAGGATACGAAACATCGATCCGGTCATCTCTCTCCAGTCCATGACCTATTACCTCAGCGGATCGGACAACCGATAGCGCCGCTGAACCACCGTCTCTGTATCGATATCTCTGACGGAGCGGGTACGAAAACTCTTCGTGGGTGACGGCTGGCGTTTGAAGGTCCAGGCTCCTGGCGCTGGGTCAATCGGCTCCACCGGGGCCTGACCCGATTCCCAATCCGGCCCTTGGGCGCCTTCGACGGGCCACATTTAGCCGGACCTCGGCCCGGCGCAACGACGCAGCCACCCGTTCCAACTGAAAGCCGGAGCCCTGTTGGGCCTGCTGCTCCTTGGCCCGGTCCACCGCCTCCTGCGCCCGGCCCTCGTCGATCTCCTCAGAACGCTCACAGGCATCGGCCAGGATGGTGACGGTGTTGCCGATGACCTCCATGAACCCCCCGGTGACGGCCAGAAAAGTGTCCTCGCCGTCTTTCCGAATCAGAATCTCACCCGGTTGCAAGGCAGTCATCAGCGGGGCGTGATGGGCCAATATGCCCAACTGACCCTCCATTCCCGGGGCAACCACCAGCTCCACGTCGTCGTCGTAGACCTGCCTCTCGGCTGTGATTATTTCCAGTCGCATCGTGGCCATCGTCCGCCCTCTAGGCCCCGGACTCCATCCCCTGGGCCTTCTCTATGGCTTCGTCAATGGTACCCACCATGTAGAAAGCCTGCTCCGGAAGGTCGTCGTGCTTGCCGTCCAGGATCTCGGCGAAGCCCCGAATCGTCTCCCGCAGGGGGACGTACTTGCCAGGCTGGCCGGTAAACGTTTCGGCGACGAAGAAGGGTTGAGTCAGGAACCGCTGAATCTTGCGGGCGCGGTACACCGTCTGCTTGTCCTCCTCGGACAGCTCTTCAATACCCAGGATGGCGATGATGTCCTGGAGGTCTTTATAGCGCTGTAGTACCTGCTGTACGCTCCGGGCCAGCCGGTAGTGCTCCTCTCCGACTATGCCCGCCTCCAGGATCCGCGAGTAAGACGCCAGAGGGTCAACCGCCGGATATAGCCCCTGGGCCGACAGGGCGCGCTCCAGAGACACCACTCCGTCAAGGTGGCCAAAGGTGGTGACGATGCCCGGGTCGGTGTAGTCGTCGGCGGGCACGTAGATGGCCTGGAAGGAGGTGATGGAGCCGCTCTTGGTCGAGGTGATCCGCTCCTGCAACGCACCCATCTCGGTGCTGAGGGTTGGCTGATAGCCCACCGCGGAAGGCATCCTGCCCAGCAGGGCGGAAACTTCCATGCCGGCCAGGATGTAACGATAGATATTGTCGATGAAGAGCAGCACGTCCTGGTGCTGCACGTCCCGGAAATACTCGGCCATGGTCAGGCCGGTGAGGCCCACTCTGGCCCTAACGCCCGGGCTCTCGTTCATCTGGCCAAAGACCAGCACCGTGCTCTCCAGCACCCCAGAGTCTTGCATCTCGTGCCAAAGGTCGTTCCCTTCCCGGGAACGCTCGCCCACGCCGGCGAACACGGACACTCCCTGGTGCTCGGCGCCGATGTTACGTATCAGCTCTTGAATGATGACCGTCTTGCCTACTCCGGCCCCGCCGTATGCCCCCACCTTGCCGCCTTTCATGAAGGGAGTGATCAGGTCGAACACCTTGATGCCGGTTTCCAAGATCTCTATGGTGGGGTTCTGATCGTCGAAAGCGGGCGGGTCCCTGTGGATCGGCCAACTCTCGGCAGCCTCCACGGGTCCGAGATTGTCGATCGGAGTCCCAGTCACGTCAAACAGCCGGCCCAGGGTTTCCGGTCCAACCGGCACGGTGACCATGGCGCCGGTATCGGTGGCTTCGACCCCTCGGGCCAGGCCGTCGGTGGCTCCAAGGGCCAGGCAGCGGACCCAGTTGTTGCCCACATGCGACTGCACTTCCAAGAGCAGACGTTCCCCCTGATTGTCCACCACCAGCGCGTCGAACAGGTTGGGTAGCTGGTCCGGGGGAAACTCCACGTCCACGACGGTGCCGATTATCTGAACGATTTTACCGTTGCCCATCGCCTACTCCCGCTAGCGTTCTCAAAATTAGCCTTGCGCGGCTACCTGGCCGCCCACTAGATCCAGTAGTTCGTTGGTGATGCTGTCCTGTCGCAACTTATTCATCACCAGAGTGAGGTCATCCACCAATTCATTGGCGTTGTCGGTGGCGCTGCGCATGGCCACCATTCGGGCCGACTGCTCGCTGGCAACCGATTCCAGCAGGGCGTGGTAGACCTCCATCTCAACAAACCGTGGCAGCAAACTCCCCAGGACGGCCAAGCTGTCAGGCTCGTAGATGTAGCCCACGCGCTCGGTAGACGCCAACGTGGCGGGCGTCACCGGCAGCAACCTCTCTATGGCCGGCTGCTGGGACAGGGTGGACACGAATTTGGTATAGGCCAGGTGGACCTCATCGATGTCCCCATCGATGTAGGCGTCCATCACCAGGCGCGAGATAGCCGTGATATCGGCCAGAACGGGTTGCTCTCCCATATCGGTAAAAACGGCCGTAACGTCCTGTCCGCCGCGCACCATGAAGTCCCGGCCTTTGCGGCCCACCACGATCATACGCGACGGTACCGGCTGGTCCAGTACAAATCGCGCCACGGTGCGGTTCAGGTTCGAATGCATGCCGCCGCAAAGGCCCCGGTCTGGACTAATCATCAGGATCCCAACGCGCTGCAGCGGCTTCACCCGCAGCAAGGGATTGATGCCGTCGTCATCGTCGGCCGGTTGGGCCGCAAGGTTGGCGATGACACCCTGTATCTTTTGAGCAAAGGGGCGGCCTTGAGTGACCGCTGTCTGTGCCCGCCGCATCTTGGAAGCGGCGATCAAGGACATGGCGTTGGTCACCTTGCCGGTGTTCTGCACGCTGCGGATGCGGCGGCGGAGGTCTTTTACGCTGGGCAATTGCTCATCCTATTCAAGACCGGCTCTCTCCCATTGCGAAGCATTTACGTCTAGCGTCACTAGGCAGTGAAAGTCGACTTGAAGGCGGTTATCGCCTCGGTTAGTTTGGCCTCGGTTTCAGAGGAAATATCCCCTGACTCTGTGATGGCTTGCCCGATGTCCGGGTGGGTGCTAGAAACGAAACGAAGCAATCCTTCCTCAAATGCCCCGGCCTGCTCCAACGAAATATCTTCCATCAACCCCGAATCCACCGCGAAAAGCACGGTAACCTCGTCGGCCAAGGAAAGGGGTTGGTACTGACCCTGCTTCAAGACTTCCGTGGCCAGCTGGCCACGGGCCAATTGCGCCCTGGTCGCAGCGTCCAGGTCTGCCGTTCCGAACTGAGCGAATGTCGCCAATTCCCGGTACTGGGCCAACTCCAGCCGCAGCTTCCCCGCCACGCGGCGGATGGCCCGAGTCTGCGCAGCGCCACCCACCCTGGAGACGGACAGGCCCACGTTGATGGCCGGGCGGATGCCCGCGTTGAATAGCTCGGACTCCAGATATATCTGGCCGTCGGTGATGGAGATCACGTTGGTGGGGATATAGGCCGCTACGTCACCGGCCTGGGTCTCGATGATCGGCAGCGCCGTGATGGACCCGCCGCCGTTTTCGGCGTTCAGCCGGGCCGACCGCTCCAGCAAGCGGCTATGCACATAAAATATGTCGCCGGGATAGGCCTCCCGCCCCGCGGGACGGCGCAAAAGCAGCGACATCTGCCGGTAGGCCCAGGCATGCTTGGTCAGGTCATCGTAAACGATGAGTACGTCTTTACCCTGGGCCATGAACTCCTCGGCCATCGCGCAGCCGGCGTAGGGGGCGATGTACTGCATCGGCGCCGAGTCGGCTGCGCCGGCGTTGACGATGATGGTGTGCTCCATGGCGCCGCGTTCTTCCAAGCTGGCGGCCACCTGGGCAACTTTGCCCTGTTTCTGACCGATGGCCACGTATATGCAGATCAGGTCTCCACCCTTCTGATTGATGATGGTGTCCAAAGCGATGGCGGTCTTCCCCGTGGACCGGTCGCCGATTATCAACTCGCGTTGGCCTCGGCCAATCGGTATCATCGCGTCGATAGCCTTGATTCCCGTCTGCACCGGGGTATCCACGGATTGGCGCGCAACCACGTTGGGGGCTACCCGTTCCACCGCCCGGGTGGCCTGGGTGTTCACGGGTCCCTTGCCATCCAGAGGACGGCCCATGGGGTCAACGGTACGGCCAATCAGGGCCTCACCCACCGGGACTTCGATGATCCTTCCGGTGGACCGGACGCGGCCCCCCTCTTTAACAGAGTTGGGGTCGCCCAGAATCGCGGCGCCGACGATGTCGGCTTCCAGGTTCAAGGCCAGACCAAACACATCGTTGCCGAAATCCAGCAACTCGTTGGACCGAACCCCCTGCAGACCCTGAATACTGGCGATACCGTCTCCGACTCGGACCACGGTCCCCACGTCCACCAGGCTCAGCTCGCCGCCGAACTCTTCGATCTGCCGTTTGATTAACGATACGATCTCCTGGCCCCTGGTCGACATGAAGACTCTCCTCAGTGTCCGGTTGAATGAATATCCGTTTCAGGCCCTTCTATGTCCCAGACAGGGACATTCCTGCGCGCAGCCTGTTGCGCAGCCCTTCCAGCCGTGACCGGGCGCTGCCGTCCAGCAGCCGGTCTCCCATGCGAATTACAACGCCGCCCAGGATGGACTCGTCCACCACGGTGGTGGCAACGACTTCCTTCTGAATGAGGCCGGAAAGGAAGTTTGTGATCCGTTCCATCTCCTGGTCCTCCAGGGGGATCGCCGATGTGACCTCGACTCGTTGGCGGCCCAGGTGCTCATCCAGTAGCGCTTCGTAAGCCTGGTGCAACTGGGGCAGCAGGTCCACCAACCCTCCGGTAACCAGGATATGCACCAGGTTCTGCACCAGGGGATTGACGGCGCTCAAGACGGTATTTATGGCCTTGATCTTGTCCGCCGCTGGAACTTTGGCGTGCTTCAGGAACGCCTTGAACTCCTCGTCCTGCAGCGCCTGATCCACGAGTTGAAGGTCCCCGGCCAATTGGTCGAGTTGGTCTTGCTCCCTGGCCAACTCGAAGATCGCCTGAGCGTAACGCTTTCCCGAAACCTGTGCCGGCATACTTTGGCTACCCTCTGCTCAGACTTTCGCCCTCTTCCAAGACCTGCGCAATAAGGTCTTGATGGGCCTGCCGGTCCAGCGTACGCCGGAGGACTCGCTCCGCCGCGGTGATGGCCAGGTCGCCGAAATTGGCCCGCACCTCTTCAATGGCGGCGTCTCTCTCCCGTTGGATATCGGAGCGGGCCCGGGAAACGAAGGTCTCCGCCTCCTGGCGGGCCCGGTCCATCTCCTCATCCCGGAACCTTCGGGCGGCCTCTCGCGCCTGATCCAGCAACCGCTGACCTTCGCGGCGGGCCTCGTTAAGCTGCTCCTCGATGGCCTCGTGGGAGCTGGCGGCTTCTGCCCGTGCTTGGTCCGCGGCAGCCAGGCTATCGCGGATGCGATCGGCCCTCTCGTCCATGATGCGAAGGATGGGCTTGTAGGCGAACAGATATAGCAGCCCTAGCAGTAGGACAAAGTTAACCAGATAGATTATGAGGCTTGGAAAATGGATTCCCAGTGTCTCTAGCATGGTGACCCCGCCGCTAGAATATGAAGCCTATCATTATTGTGGCAACCAGCGCATAAATGCCCAGGGCCTCGGCGAACGCGATGCCCAGGATCATGTTCGTTTGTATCTGCCCCGCAGCTTCCGGATTGCGCCCAATGGCGGTCATGGCGGCCGCTCCAAGGATGCCGATCCCGATTCCAGGCCCGATCAATCCCAATCCGATGGCGAGTCCCGCCCCCAACAGCTTCATGGCGTCGGCTTCTATCTGGAGCAGGGGAATAGCTCCCAAAGACATGAGAAATTCCATGGTTCCTCCCTAGTTTAGATTCTCAAATTTGTACAGCGTAGCGTCAGTCCTGGCGCGAGGCGTAGATAGCGAATATACCGCCCAACGCGGCCGCCACCAGACCCACGGTGGCGACCACCAGGGCGAAGATGACTATTTCCATTGCATCCCCCTTTTGTTTATACCTCGCCCGGCACGCTTCAAGCCGGGGCTATGCAGGTGGACATTGCCGCCAGAGCCGTAGCCGCCGGCGAATCTTCGGCGCAGCATCAATGCGCCTCCGCATCGTGAGGAATCATGGCGATGGCCGCGAAGACAAGTGTCAGGCCCGCAAAGATCAAGGCCTGGATAAAGCCTACCAGTAGCTCC
Source organism: Chloroflexota bacterium (assembly GCA_022566155.1). GTDB lineage: Bacteria > Chloroflexota > Dehalococcoidia > Lucifugimonadales > UBA3495 > JADFJS01. The sequence continues at coordinate 11,777 of JADFJS010000003.1, read as the reverse complement.
AGACCGTACACTCCTATCGTGGCGATGAAGGGCACCAGGAAAGCGGACACCAGAACCAGTATCTCACCAGCGGTCATGTTACCGAATAGCCGGAAGGTGAAGCTGATCAACCGGACCAGCTCGCTAAAGGCTTCCAACGGCCCCACGAAGAAGAAGTCTAGAAGATTTTGAAAAGCCCCCAAGAACCGCAGCCGCACCAGGTCGGCCACACCCCGCTTCAGACTGCCAATGCGTACAAACTTGGTGAGGTAGCCGATGCCCAACATGCGAAAGCCCAGATACTCCACGAACACGAAGGAGACCAGCGCCAGCGCCAGGGGCATGTTCATATCGGTGCCCGCCGGCCGCAGCAAGTGGATCTGAATGTGGTCTCCCGTCATGAAGCCGATGGCCGGGTATATCGGCAGCAGGCCGATCCAAGCGTTGAACATCACGAACAGGAATATGGTGGCTATAACGGGAAAGAGCATCCGTGCCCGCTGTCTCCCCACGACTCCTTCAACAAACTTCAGCAGCCCCTCTATGGCTAATTCGACGAAGGTCTGGAGGCGCCCCGGAACCAGCTTGGCTTTTCTGGCGCCCAGCACGAAGAGGAGGATAAGAAGCAAGCTGGCTAGCCAGGACGAGAGAAGGGTGTTGGTGATGAGGATAGTGAAGTTGCCACGAAAAGGCCCATCATCTACCAACGCGCGCTCGTGATCGCTGAGGGCCTCTTCTCCCAGTTCCCTTTCCTTTTCCTCGGCCTCCAGGAATTCCAGGTAGTATTCTCGCTCCGATTTAGGGAACACGGTCTGGGCCGGGAGGTGGACCTCCGGCTTGGGTATGAAGGGACCTTCGGCGGTCAGGCCGGCTTCTTTATCCTCATCGGACTGGTAGAAAACTGCGCCGATCGCGCCGGTCATCAGGCCGGCAACGAATAGCGCAAAGACGAAGATAATAGCCAGCAGGGTGAATCTTTTGGCGCCCGAACCCACCAGGGCTTCTCCTAACTATCGCCGCTTTGCTTGCTCGGTGGAGTCCGATTCAAAAACGGCTTAATCATCTTGTAAAGGCCGTAGAACGCCGCCACGGTGCCGAACAATACGCCAAGGAGTGTGAACAACACCTTGGTACCGGCCAGATCATCCAGCCACACACCGCCCAGGGTGCCCACCACCACGCACGTGACCACATACCAGCCGAGTCCAGTTACCCGTAGAGCCAGCATATTTCCATGGCTCCGTCGAACTTAGTGAATCCTATCACGAAGTTTTTAAGGCAGTCAAACCGTCCACACCTAGGGAATCGGTACCGCCAAGCATCAAATAGGCCCAGGCACATCGGAGCGCCAAGGCCTATTTCGTCAGCCGGTGAGTTTCACGAGCGTCACTTGGCAGCCTGTCCCTTACCGAAGTCCTCCAGGTCCAGGGTATCGATGAAATCGGTGAAGGCGGACATCCGCCGTAACTCCTCTTCCTTTACCTCTACGGGTTTGCCGTCATCCTTGGTTTCCTTTCCCCCAGAACCTATGGGTTTCCCCGTCTCTTTGTCCAAGAGGATCCCGGCCTTATCAAGCACCGATTCTTCGACATAGATGGGTACCTGGACCCTCACCGCCAGGGCGACAGCGTCACTGGGGCGGCAGTCGATCTCCTTGGAGGTGCCGTTGGTCTGGATGGTGATCTTGGCGTAGAAGGTATCGTTCTGAAGGTCGTTAACCAGGATGTGCTGCACGGACCCACCGAGGGTGTCAATTATAGTGCTCAGCAGGTCATGGGTCAGGGGCCGGGGAACGGTAAGGTCTTGCAGCTTCACGGCAATGGCATCGGCTTCGGCTGGGCCGATCCAGATCGGCAGGTAGCGGTCGGCATCCTTTTCCTTCAGGATCACAACCCTCTGATAGTTCATGGGGCTTACCCTTATGCTGTCTATGGTCATCTCCAGCATTACCGCTGCCTCCGTAATTCGCCATTGGCTCCATAAGAATTGTATTCCCACCTTAATTTCTATGTCAACCCGACACGTTGCGGATTGGGCTCACTTGAATTCTCATTCCGGCCCTGAGCCAGACGGCCTTGCCCCCGTTCAAACATCGTTGACCGTTACTGGACCGTTCCTTCCCATGGGTCCTTGGGACCAGGATCGCAACTAACACGCGAGTGCACGGTCTGGCAGGTCCCGCGGCAGGCTCAGTGTATAATGGATTCAAAGCTGCCCAGAGTGGAGTCTAGTACCAAACCATCCGCCCAGGGGGAGTACGTTTATGTCAGCGGAAAGCGAATGCCGGGTTCCATGGCAGGAGACCTCCTGGACCTGTGACGTCGATTCATTGAATTTCCAGTGTACCGACGAACTGACGCCCTTGGACCACTTCATCGGTCAGGACCGCGCACTGGAGGCCATCCGTTTTGGCCTGGAGGTAGACAAGCCTGGGTACAACCTCTTTGTCACCGGCCTAACCGGCACCGGAAAGGCCAGTGCCATAAAGGCCCATCTGGAGAGCCTGGTAAAAGACCTGGAGCGGCGAGAGCGCCAGAGGCCCATCGGCGACTGGGTATATGTCTACAATTTCGAAGACCCCGACCGTCCTCGCGCCCTCCGTCTTCCGGTTGGAATAGGCAGGGCATTTCGATCGAATTTGAGCGAGTTCCCGAATGTGCTGAAGGAAGAAATTCCCAAGGTCCTGCAGAGCGAGGAGTACGAAGCGCGACGCCGCGCCATTGAGGATGACGGACGCAAGGACGGTCAGGAGCTTATGGCCAAACTGGAGCAGGAAGCCCAAGCGGCCAACTTCTCCCTACAGGTCACACCCTCGGGTATCACCCTCTTCCCCATGTTGGAGGACCGGCCCATGACGCCGGAGGAATACCAGGCGTTGGCGGCGGAACCGAAGCAGGCCGTCGATGAAACCCGGGAACAACTGATGCAATCGACCCAGGCGACCATGCCCAAGATGCGGGACATCGAGAAAGATACAGGCGAGAAGATCAAAACCCTGGAACGGGAGGCGGCCAGCCTGTGTGTGTCAGAAGTTTTCCGTCACATGATGGAAACTTTCGGCGATGTGCCCGCGATATGGGAGTACCTTGTCCGGCTGATCGAGCACGTACTGGATAACCTGGGCCTGTTCAAGGAGCAAGCACCGCCTGGGATGCAACCTTCTCCCGGTGTTAACTCCAACGCCGGAGGCGCCGGGCTGGCCCTTAACCCCTTTCTGCCCTTCGAGGTCAACGTGCTGGTGGACAATAGCGGAGTGGAGGGCGTGCCAATCGTCATAGAACCGAACCCCACCTGGGGTAATCTGTTTGGTCGGATAGAGCGCCGTTCCATCATGGGCACCTACGTTAGCGACCATGCCATGCTCAAATCCGGTTCCATCCACCGGGCCAACGGCGGTTACCTGGTCCTAAACGCCCGGGACATGCTGATGTATCCGGCCGTTTGGGAAGGTCTGAAACGGATCATTCGCAACCGGGAGATACAACTGGAGGACCCGGCGGAACAAGCCGGATATTCCATCCCTCAGGGGCTCCGGCCGGAACCGATCTCACTGGACCTGAAAGTCATCGCCACCGGCGATGAAGGCATCTACAGAACTTTATCCACCCTGGACCAGGAAGATTTTGGAGACCTATTCAAGGTCAAGGCCGAATTTGACTACCAGATAGAGTTGACACCGGAAAACATCCAAGCGTACTGCGCATTCATCTGCTGGACCTGCCAAGAAGAGCAGCTACTGCAGTTTGATGCCGGTGGTGCGGCCCGAGTTATCGAATACGCCGCGCGCCAGGTCTCGGACCAGAACAAGCTGTCCACCCGGTTTGGACAGATCAAAGACCTGCTTATCGAGGCCGATTACTGGGCCAGAAAGGACTCCTGTTCCCTGGTCCAGGCCACTCACGTCCGCCAAGCGAAAGCCCAAAAGATCCATCGCCTGAACCTGGTTGAAGAGCGCTTGCGGGAGATGATTGCCGAAGGGTCGCTGCTTCTTGAGGTGACCGGCTCGGTGGTGGGCCAGATAAACGGCCTGGCCGTCTACGATCTGGGGGACTTCAGTTTCGGCCGCCCCTCGCGTATCACCGCCCAGACCTTCGCCGGGCGGGAAGGGGTGATCAATATAGAACGGGAAGCCTCCCTCAGCGGCCGCACCCACGACAAGGGTGTGTTGATCCTCGGCGGCTTTCTGGGGGCCCGATACGGGCAAGAAAGACCGCTGACCCTGACGGCCAGCATGTGTTTCGAGCAATCCTACGATGGAGTGGACGGGGATAGCGCCTCCTCCACCGAGTTGTACGCCATCATATCCAGCCTGTCGGGGCTGCCCATCAAACAGAGCATCGCCGTCACCGGCTCGGTCAATCAGAAAGGGGAGATTCAGCCCATCGGCGGCGTCAACCAGAAAGTGGAGGGGATGTTCGACGTCTGCCGGATCGACGGCTTGACCGGCGATCAAGGCGTGATGATTCCCTATCAGAACAAGCGAAACCTGATGCTGAGGGAGGATGTGGCCGAGGCGGTAAAAGAGGGGACCTTTAACGTGTACGCCGTTAAGACGATCGATGAAGGACTGGAGATCTTAACGGGCGTGCCCGCCGGCAAGCGCCAGGCGGATGGCAGCTTTCCAAAGGGGACCGTGAACCAACTGGTGGAACAACGGCTCAAGGAGCTTCACCAATCCATGCGCGGCTACTATGGAGACCTGGTCGCCGCTGCCGGTTAGACTCTCGAAAAACCGGGCGGCCCACCATCCCATCGGCAAGCTCAAGACAGGCCTAGTCTTCCCCGATGGTGGGAAGGTTAGGCCTGTCCTCAATTACACGACAGCGTCGAAGTGATGGTGCACGCCGGCGGTCGAGGGCAACCAATGATCCCACTTACGCGGGCAGGCTGCCTTCCAACTCGGCATGGTTCTCTATCGACGCGGCAGCCTGATCGGCCGCCAGCAGGTCTATTCCTTTGCGCACGGAACCGTGGAGGGCGCTCAGCTCTCGCTCCAGCGACCTCAGGCTATGGAGGGCGTAAGCATCGGCCTCGACGCGGCGGGACCGGGCCTGGGTCTCCGACTGGCGGCCGATTCGTTCGGCGCTTTCATCAGCCTGCCGCAACGTCTCCTCGGCGCGGCGCTCCGCCACCATGGCGATCTCACTATGGTCCAAGCGCTCCCGGTATTCGTCTTCGGCCTGGGCCTTGGTGCGCCGGGCTTCCAACAGCGACAGATTGAGGATCTGGTCCTTCTCGTTCAGTACTTCCTCGGCAGCCATTATCTCCTGAGGGATCGCCAGGCGCAATTGGTCCAGCAGCTCCATGACCTTCTTCTTGTCGATGAGCACATTGCCGCTCACCGGCACGCCCTTGCTGGTATCGATAAGGGTCTCCAGACGGTCTATAACGTTGATGATATCTATGATGTCCCCCTTTTCCGGCCGCTGTGCTTCCAGGACCGGTTAAGCAAATTTGGTGCGGACCGCTTCGGCCACGTGGGGCGGTACCATGCTGGCGATGTCACCACCCAGTCGAGCAACCTCTTTCAAGAGGCTGGAGCTGATAAACATGTACTCCTGCGAAGTCATGAAGGAAACCATGTCGACGTCGGGCGCCAACTTCCGGTTCATGAACGCCATGTCATACTCATAATCGAAATCGGCGCCGCTTCGCAGGCCACGCACGATGACGGTGGCGCCCACCTTCTGGGCCATACGCACTACGAGACCATCAAATATCGTTACCTCCACGTTGGGCAGGTGCGACACCGACTTGGCAAACATGTCGACCCTTTCTTCATCGTTAAAAGCAAGGTCTTTTGCCGGTCTGGAGTACACCGCCACGATCACCTTTTCAAATAGAGCCGCCGCTCGGGAGGCCACGTCCAGGTGGCCAAGGGTAACCGGATCAAAGCTCCCCGGGTAGAGTGCGCTCGCCATTAATCAATCTCCGTTTTCGATCTCCAGCAGGTAGAAGTCCACCAGGTTGTCCCCGTAACGGCGGTTGGAAACCAGCCGCAGTTGGCCGTAATCGGGGAGCAGGGCCAGGTGCCGGGAGTGACCCGCCACCACCATTCCGCCCTGGTTGACCAAGCCCTGTGCCGACCCGATCTTTTCCAAAACCTCGCCCAGCGTCTGCAAGCGGTAGGGAGGGTCCAGCAGCACCAATTGATATGGCCCCGCCAGATTATCCAGGCTTCCCTCCACCAGAGCGCAGTGGACCCTGCCACGGGAACCGAATCCGGTATTATCCAGGTTGGTCTGGATCACCCCGCACTGGCGCCGGTCCTGCTCGACAAAGTCGGCCCACGATGCTCCCCGGCTGAGGGCTTCGATGCCCAGGCTACCCGAGCCGGCGTACAGATCCAGGACACGGCCTTCGTGGTACAGATCGGGGCTAATGATGTTAAAGATCGCCGCCCGCACCCGCTCGGTGGTGGGACGGGCCTGGGGGGAAATGGTCCCCATAAGCCGCCGGCCTTTGGCCGTACCAGCGACCACCCGCATGGAACGTTTACCAGAACTTGCGCCGGAACTTTTAACGAATTTAAACATAATATTAAAATTTAATCTAGCAAATACCGGGCCGGTTTTGACCAATTTGAGGGCGGACAATGCCGATACGGGCGGCCTGACCGGGCTGTATTTGGTTGACGCCTCTACCTGCCTGTGCTACCATCCCAGCGCCTTCAACACCTGCCAAACGCGCCTAAAACCTACTGTACTCCGCCGGTATTACGCAGGAAAGGGGATACACTGGGGACCGGGCCAACCGAATGAGACACGCCGAAATGAGCCTTCGCCAACGGCTGGCCAGCTTCGCCCCCGACAGAGAAACTGTCCTTACCATCGGGGTTTTCGATGGGGTCCACCTGGGCCACCAACACCTGCTGCAACAGCTTACCCAGCTCGCTCAACCGGACCGCTTGCCAGCGGTAATCACCTTCACCAACCACCCGATTACCGTGCTCCGCCCCGGCACTCAAGTACGCTATATTACCACGCCTGAGCAACGCAAGCGTTTGCTCAAGGCCCAGGGCATCCCACTGGTGGTAGGCCTGGAATTCACGGCCGAAGATTCCCAGGTCACGGCCCGAGACTTCGCTGCATTACTGGTGGAAACCCTCGGGATGAAAGGCCTGATCATGGGGCCCGGCGCCGCCGTGGGCCAGAACCGCGAGGGGGACATCAACTTTCTACGCCAGCTAGGACCTCAGTTGGGTTTCTGGGTGGAGGAAGCGCAACCGCTGGTGCTGGATGGGTCTCCGGTGCAGAGCCGCCGCATCCGTGAGGCGATCGCGTGGGGCGACGTAGCCGCCGGAGCCCGGCTGCTCGGCCGCAATTTCTCTCTGACAGGCAAGGTGGTGGTGGGAGACCGCCGGGGAAGAGACCTGGGATTCCCCACAGCTAATCTGGACATAGCCCCGGAGATGATAATCCCCGGCGACGGAATATACGCCACCTGGGCTATCATCGACGGCGTGCGGCACCCATCGGCCACCAGCATCGGGGTGCGCCCCACCTTTGGCCCGGGGGAACGGCTGGTGGAAGCGTACGTGATGGACTTCGACGCAGACTTGTACGGCAGCCGCCTATGTATCGAGTTTGTGCAGAAGCTGCGGGACCAGGAGAATTTCTCGTCCGTCGACAGCCTGGTGGAACAGATCAACCAGGATGTCGCCGACTGCCGGCTGGCCCTGGCGGCCGACGGAGCTCCTCATGACCTATGATGCGGCCGAGTTGGACCGGATCACAAAGCGGGGCGTGGCGGAGATCATCTCCGAGGAAGAGTTTGTGCGCCTTTTGCAGGAGGGCAGACCACTACGGCTCAAGATGGGATTTGACCCCAGCCGTCCCGACATCCATCTGGGCCACGTAGTAGGGCTTCGCAAACTGCGCCAGCTACAGCAGCTTGGGCACCAGGTGATCCTGATCGTGGGAGACTGGACCGCCCAGATCGGCGACCCCAGCGGCCAGTCGGTGACTCGTCCCATGCTGACCCATCAGGAGGTGATCGACAACGCCGAATCCTACCTGCGTCAATTCTTCAAAGTGGTGGACCGGGACCTGACCCAGGTGGTTTGGCAAAGCGAGTGGTTCGGCAAATTTACCCTGGCGGACGTGATCCAGCTGACCAGCAAGTTTACCGTGGCCCAGTTTCTCCAGCGAGACGATTTCGCCAAGCGGTTCGCAGAGCACCGCCCCATCGCCATCACCGAGCTGCTGTATCCCCTGCTACAGGCCTACGACTCGGTCCAGATCGAGTCCGACGTGGAGTTTGGCGGCACCGACCAGAGGTTCAACCTGCTGGTTGGACGTGAGATGCAGGGCATGGTGGGCCAGAAACCCCAGCAGTGTTTCTTGATGCCCATGCTGGTGGGTACCGATGGTGTCCAGAAGATGAGCAAGAGCCTGGACAACTACATCGCGCTTGAGGACCCGCCCAACGACATGTATGCAAAGGTCATGTCGCTGCCCGACGAATTGATCTGCCCCTACTTTGAATACCTGACCGACATGCCCGACGAAGAGCTGGCCGCCATCTCCCGGGACCTGGCGTCGGACCCGGGCGGTCCCATGGGTTTGAAGAAACGCTTGGCAAATGACATCACCGCCCAGTTCCACGACGGTCATGCGGCGGACGCCGCCCAGGACAATTTTGAGCGTGTTGTGCAGGGCCGGGGACTGCCCGACGATATCCCTGATTTCGTCGAGCCATCATTGGCCCGATCTGACGACGCTGAGGGCCGGCGGCTGAGCAACATCATATTCGAAAGCGGGCTTGCCTCCAGCACCACGGAAGCGAAACGCCTGATCCGCCAGGGGGCGATAGAAGCGATCAACGATTCAACCGGCGAAACCCGCAAGTTGGACCGGGACGATCGAATCGCTCAACTCGGTTTCGAGCAACGCATCATTCTCAAACGGGGCAACCGCCGTTTCGTCCGTTTGGTAGGGCAATAGTACCGATACCCTTTCACCTCCACACCATCGTCATTCCAGCCTTTACCAGAATCACGGACCAGGTTTCCACTCATGGATGCGCCACCGTACTAGTAGCTAGTCAACCCAAAGGTGGTGGTGTCACCCTGAGTCCTTCGACTAGCCACAGGATAAACTCCGCGAAGGGTCTCCCTCACGTGGGTGGGGAGATTCTTCACCTCCATCCGCCTGCGGCGGGTTCCGGTTCAGAATGACATCATAATTGAGTTGACTGAGTACTAGTTCCTAGTCAACTCGCGTTTAATACCAAGTCATTGCGAGCGAAGCGAAGCAATCCCGGTAGTGGCAGCCCTCAGGAATCCCACCCCAGATTGCCACGGCCCTCCTCCGTCGGGCCTCGCAATGACACTTCTTAATGCAAGTTGACTAGGTATTAGCTCCTAACTACCTTGCCACGCACCGCCGCGTTGACACTATATCCCATGCTGTCTAGACTGGAGTCAGAGACGGAATAAGACGCCGGAGGCAGCCATTGTCGACCCCTGAAGAGCCGGAAAAAGTGCGCCCGGAGAGCGGCCGCTTGGGCGACGAAAACGCATCTGTTGGCCAGCGCCGTGCTTCTTTCGAGACCCCTTCCCAGATACCGGTGGAGGAGGTCTATACGCCGGAGAACCTGGCGGAGTCCGAATACTCGCGGGATATGGGTTTACCCGGCCAACACCCCTATCTGCGGGGCGTCCACGCCTCCGGCTATCGAGGCCGGTTGTGGACCATGCGTATGTTCGCCGGTTTTGGGCTGCCCGAAGAGACAAACGCCCGCTTCAGGTTCCTGCTGGACCGCGGGCAGACGGGTTTGAGCGTGGCTTTCGACATGCCCACCCTCTACGGCTACGATACCGACGACCCCAAGGCAGAGGGAGAGTTCGGCAAGTGCGGGGTGGCCGTGTCATCTTTGGCCGACATGGAAACCCTGTTTGACGGCATCCCCTTGGGCCAGGTAACCACCTCCATGACCATAAACAGTCCGGCCGCCATCATCTGGGCTATGTACATCGCCGTGGCCGAACAGCAGGGCGCCCCGTTGCAGGAACTGGGGGGCACCCTCCAGAACGACATCCTCAAGGAGTACATCGCCCAGAACGAGTACATCTTCCCTCCGGAACCGTCTATGCGGCTGGTGGTGGACACGGTGGAATTCGCCACCCATCACTTGCCCCGCTGGAATCCCATCAGCATAAGTGGATACCACATCCGGGAAGCCGGTTCCAACGCGGTGCAGGAGCTGGCCTTCACCCTTGCCGACGGGTTCCAGTACGTCCGTCACTGCTTGGACCGGGGACTGGGCGTGGACGAGTTTGTGCCGCGCCTGAGCTTCTTCTTTAACGTACACAACAATTTCTTCGAGGAGATCGCCAAGTTTCGGGCGGCCCGGCGGGTATGGGCCAGAGAGATGAAGGATACCTTTCATGCCAAGGACCCCCGCTCCAGTTGGCTGCGGTTTCACGCCCAGACCTCGGGAGCAACCCTGACCGCTCAGCAACCGGACAACAATGTGACGCGGGTTTCACTGCAAGCCCTGGCGGCGGTGCTGGGCGGCTGCCAATCGCTGCACACCAACGGCAAGGACGAGGCCTGGGCGTTGCCTTCCGAGGAGGCGGCGTTGCAGGCTTTGCGCACCCAACAGATCATCGCCCACGAAACGGGGGTCACCGATACCGTGGACCCCCTGGGTGGCAGCTATTTCCTGGAGTCGCTGACCAACCAGGTGGAGGCCGGAACCTACGATTACTTCCGCCGCATCGAGGACCTGGGCGGAGTGATACCCGCTCTGGAGGCGGGCTTCTTCCAGAGGGAGATCGCCGAGGCCTCCTACCGGTATCAACTGGAGGAGGACCGAAAAGAGCGGATCACCGTGGGCGTCAACGAGTACGTTTCCGACGATGCTCTGGATATCCCTTTGCTCCGGGTTGACAGAGAAGGGGAGAAACAGCACGTGGACAAGCTGAACCAGGTCCGGCGGAGCCGCGACAATCGGGAGGTCGCCCAAAAGCTCAAGGACCTGGAACACGCGGCCCGAGGTTCGGATAACCTTATGCCCCCGCTATTGGAGGCAGTCAAGGCCTATGCCACCCTGGGCGAGATGATGGGGGTGTTCCGCTCCGTTTTCGGGGAGTATCAGCCTTCCTGGGGATTCTAGGCCCGCTACCGCAAAGTCGAGTGTCGCAGGGCGGGGCCGGGTTGGCGCAGCTCGGTATCGCCAGTTCAGCACCTATCCCAAAACCGCTTGACCCGAGTACGCCATCCTTCGACAGGCTCAAGATAAACCCGCGCCACCGACATGGTGAATTAAACTATACGCGAACAGGGGGGCGTAGTTCGGTTTGGGTGTCACCGCCACCAACCTACCTTCCCTCAATCGGATCTCCTGAAATACCTCTCGGGCCATATCCCTTCTTTGTTCGGGACTCACCCCAGGGTGTTGCCAGAGGGCCGGCAGATCTTGTAGCAACTGTGCGGCTCGGTCAAGATTAGGCGTCATCTTCGGTGATGCTGGCGGCATCAAGGCCCTTAGCTGCCGCGTTAGTATCTGATGTTCCTTCTTGAACACCTCGTCGCTGATAGCGCCCCAGAGGTGTTGCTTCCTGAGATTAGATATAGCCCCTTCAATCCGTTTCATGTCCAAGCTGTGGTCAGGCCTCGGACCTTCGTTCGCGAGGACTTTGAGCACCGCATCACGCCAACCCTCATCCAGGTTTATACAGCCTAGCACCTTATCGGCGAAATCGGACTCCACCAAGTTGGCATTAATGGACCTGGGCCGCATTGAGCACCGGTGCCAGCTGTGGGCCATGCGCCGGTTCTCTATTTTATTTA
>JADFJS010000170.1 GCA_022566155.1 Chloroflexota bacterium | reverse complement strand
TCTCGAATAACCAGCGCAATGTGGCACATCGCGATGCCGGTGCCCCACCGCATTTGACATTTCGCCGTCTCTCAACTGAAGTCAAAGGCGGGGCCTCATCAGCAGGTCAATTGCTCAGGAAAATACGGGAGGAACTCTGATAATGTTCAGCAGTCTTCGTGGCCTAGCGGTCGTCGTTTTAGCGGTTCTCTTTGTTGGCGGTTGCGTGTCGCCCCCGGGCGTTTCGACCCAGGACAAACGCCAGGCCGTCCTTCAGATGAGAAGCGAGACATTGGCGAAGCTCTATGAGTTGGAGTCATACGCGAAGGCGCGCATCGGGGAATCCGTAGGTTACGCGGTCTTCAGCAACGTCGGCGTTAATCTGATCTTCCTGTCGGCGGCCAGCGGCTACGGTGTTGTTGAAGACAAAAGCACCGGCAAGAGAACGTATATGAAAATGGCTTCCGGCGGTCTCGGCATTGGGCTCGGCGTGAAGGACTTCCGGGGCATCTTCGTGTTCACCTCCCGAGGTGCGCTCGAACAATTCGTCGAAAGCGGCTGGGACGCCAGCGCTCAGGTCGACGCTGCAGCCAAGGCGGGCGAAAAGGGCGCTGCCTGGGCCGGTGCGGTGGACGTCGCGCCGGGGATCAAGCTCTACCAGATCACCGAGTACGGTCTGGCGTTACAGGCGACGATTCAGGGAACCAAGTATTGGAAGGATGCCGAGTTGAACTCTTAGCCCGGGATATAGCGACTTCCCTGCAAGTGATCTGCCCGGATAGCGCGCTTCCGGATCGGGGCGGATGCAGACTTTCCAAACGCGCATGCCGACATTCGGCATGGAAATGGTTAGCGAAGGGTGAGGGCCGCAGATAGACGTTCACCTCGGGATGACCGACCAGCGCAACAGCCTGCCGGATCGTCTCTGGAGCTCTCGGAAGAGGAGATTGAGGAAGAGCTAGCGCGCGACAGCGGGAGCGAGGGCCGATGACCAACGATGAGTGGAAGGCAGAGTTCTGCGTGGAACGGGCTGAGGATTGAGGTCGTCACGCAAAGCTCGTGGACACGACTTCCCTGCGTCTGTCCGGCGCGCACTGACAATCCGCAGTAAGGGGGGTTCAAGCCACCGCGTCAGTTAGCCGCGCGATCATCCGGCCACCCGCAGGGAGGCTGAAAAAGCCATACACGCCTGCTGCGGTAAGCGATGTAACCATTGACGCCATGTCAGGCATCACAGTCGTGGCTGCCATACACACCCCCATAAGGAACGGCGCGACATACCGATGCAGCACGTTCAGGACAGTCATAACCCCCACTCCCCCATAAAACTCCTCGCATGAACTATGAGAAGCGGTCCGTGTGGCAAAACTCTGACAAGACTGAGATCGTTACTAGATAGCGCCTCCGCTGGCGGGAAGCATGTCGGGGCCTCCTGCCGCCGAGCGGGATAGGTCGCGTCGTTGAGCGCGCGCGCGAGGCCCTCGAAGAGGAACGACACCGGCACCTCCATCGCCGCCGCGATGTTCCGCATGCGGCTGGCGCTGATACGGTTCGTCCCGCTCTCGTATTTCTGAATCTGCTGGGCCTTGATGCCAAGCTTGTTGCCAAGCTGCTGCTGGGTCATTCCGGCCAAGCAACGGCAGTGACGTAGCCTCCCCCCAACATGCACATCAAACGGATGCTTCATTTCTTAGCTCCCCCGCCCGTCATGGACCACTCGTAATAAGGTAGTAAATCTATGGTAGACTACACGACTGCCAAACAACTTACGGTAGATTACACTCGACTTAGAATTATTATATTTAGTGAATCGGGCATTTTTCGGGCAGAATCTCAATATTTGGCTATTTTGAACAGCCTATTGGGAAACTGCGTCTCGAAATGAAACTGAATTGCCTGAGTGCCAGACACTGCGCCATTCGCGCTATAGATGGAGCATTCATGTGCGCCGCCTACAGCGGCCCCAGAGTCCGGCCTCGGGTTTTCAGGCTGGTCAGGTGCCCGGAGCAGAGATGGCCGTCTGTGAGGCTTGCAGGGGCGCTCATCAGTTGGGAGAGAATGGCGCCGCCCCAGGATATTGGAGGGTAGGGTTCGGGGCGGCACCGGAGAAAGTTGTCAATTAGGCGACAACGAATCCAGCCTAAACGGGCAATTGGTGGAATCCAATGAGTCTGGAGTGAATTGACGCTAAATTCCTGGCCCGGCTCGCTTAGCGCATGCAGCCCGCGTATGATGGCCTGACCGGTGGGACACAAGACGACAACCGGGAGGCTATCATGTTTTACCGCGACGAGCGCCTGGCGCTCTTCATAGATGGCTCCAACCTCTATGCAGCCACCAAGGCACTGGGCTTCGACATCGATTACAAGCTCCTGCGCAGCGAGTTCATGCGCCGTGGCA
>JADFJS010000169.1 GCA_022566155.1 Chloroflexota bacterium | reverse complement strand
GCACTGCGGCTGTGTGTGATTAATATAGGCTACTGCAACGCGGGCGCCGGAGACCCCAACTTCATCGGCCTGCCGGCCAAGTTCGGGATGTGCATCGCCGAGAACGAAGAGGTCAGCCCGTGGCAGCCCTACCACATGGACCGGGGGTTCAAGCGGGACGAGAGCGCCGTCACCGTGGTGACCGTGACCGGCCCGACGACGATCATCGACCCCAGGTCCAAAACCCACGAGGACACATTGAAGAATATCGCCTCGATGATGTTCTACCCGAATGCCGGCGCCGGCGGCTGGCTCAAGGGTTGGCAGTCCGCCCAGGTCGGCCACACCAACAAGCGGGTGTCCTACCAGGGGCCGTATCACCCCATCCTGCTGAGTCCTTCCCGCGCGGTTATCCTGGCCGAGGCCGGAATGAGCAAACAGGACGCCCAGGCCTGGCTGCACCAGAACTGCCGCGTCTCTTTGAAGTCGGTATTGGACGCTGGGGCGATGCCCATGGATGCCGATGGCAAGTGGCTGCACCACCCGGAGCTGCAACATCTGGCGGACGACCCGGATGCAACTATCCCGGCGCTGGAAAGCCCGGAGCAGTACCTGCTCTTCGTCACCGGCGGGTCTACCCACTACGCCCACTTTTTCTACGGGACATACGGCATAGCGACTTCGCCGGTGGAAGATGTTTGACCGATGCAAAGCCCGATTCCCCTGATGAAATTATTTAGCTGGGGTGCTTGCCGAACATCATCCAGCCGCCACTACTGGGTGTGGTGAAGGCCGCCAGCGCGGTTTCGGCTCGCACTGTTACCTGCCGTGGGCCGGCCGTTCCGCGAAGCTGTTCGATACTATCGGTATACATGGCGGTGCGGGTGCGGCCGTTCCCCAGATTGCCACCGCTGGAGCTGAAAGGATGCGGACCCTCCACTCTGATGTCGTCCGCGTAAAAGGCGAAAGCGTCTCCTCTCTTTACGCCGTGCCACTGGAACGCCTCCAGATAAAACTGGGCCATGGTGGCGTAACCGTCGTAGGGGTTAAAAATATCAACATCCGCTGGACCGAGCCCGGCGCCTTCAAACATTCTCCGGGCGGCGCGGTCCGTCCAGTCTTCTATCTCGTCCAGATCCGGTTGGGTGGTGCGCTGTGGGAAATTGTGCTGGGAATGGTTGAGCACGTACACGGGTTGTTGCCGCATATCCCGGGCGCGCTCGGCGGTAGTGACCAGGTACGCAGCGGAGGCATTGACCGGCCTGTCGCAATCAAAAATCCGTAGCGGGTTCAGGATAAACCTGGAATTCACGTAATCCTCTAAGGTAAGTTGAACCATCCCACTGGAGGCATTGTAGCCCCATGGGGTCAAAAGTCCGTTGCGGTGTTGGTTGATCACAAAAGGGGCCAGGTCGTCGTGGGTCCCACCGTATTTTTGGCAATATTGATTGTGTGGGAAGATGTTGATGAAGTCGTTGCCTCCGTGGTTCCCCCAGGGGACGGTCCATTGCCGGGCCCCTTCGGCATAGTCCTCCGAGTTCTCACCGCCGCGGCGATACCTGCCTTCGAGGTTTCCCGTTGGGTATATGACCAAACAGGTGGTGCAAAGCCCGTCGGCTATGGACTGGGCGGCAAGACCCATCATTTCCCCAATGGAGGGTACGTTGGACGGGGCGTATTTTACGTTTGGCAACTCCATCTGTTTGACAAGCCAATCGGCATTTATCAGGGTAAGACCCCATTCAGACTCGTAGGGAGGGTCGAAGTAGGGCCGCGGCGCCCAGTTGGACGAGGTGCCTCCACTGTTGCCGGCTATATGACTCTGGCAGCAGATGACCCCATCGATCTGGTCCGGGGTAACTCCCGCATCCTCCATGGCCAGTTCACAGGCGAGCATGGAGTATGCGCCCAGGGTTTGATCCATGGATGTCTCGTCCCAGCGCCGGTTAACGGGGGAATGACCGAATCCAGCCACCGCTACCTTGCCCCGGTGCTCCCAGACCCCCAGCCCGTCTGTATCTCTTCGCCACTCATATGGAGTTTGCGTAGCCACAACTCACCTAATCTCATTACATAGTCTTTGGTACGGGCCGGCAGTTTAACCCACCACCTGCCATTCGTGGATCAACTGGTCCGGCCCAACCTCTTCAAAAATCACCTCGACAGCAGCTCCCACGGGGACTTCGTAGGGCGGAACTCCCGGAAGGTTGGAGTAAAAATTGATGCTCGGGTCCTGGTCCAGGGTTATTAACGCCAAGTTGTAGGGCTGATCAGGCATACGCCGGTTCAGTCGGCCGTCCTCTATCACGATGTAGGTAGATACGTGACCTCTGCCTTCCACATCCTTCCATTCCAGCTTCTCCGCGGAACCGCAGGACAGGCAAGTCTGTCGCGGTGGGTATTGG
>JADFJS010000085.1 GCA_022566155.1 Chloroflexota bacterium | reverse complement strand
ACATCCGTGCCGTGAGTCAGCGTGCCTGGATTCTCCGCCGCAGGCGGACGCTGGAATGACGAGAGTGAGAAAGTCAGCTGCTCTCTTCGCTACTTCACCGGACGGAGTCGGAACCGTCAGTTCTCCTGAAGCCCGCAAAACATCCGGAACAGCGCGGTGGCGTCTGCGGCGTCCTCCAGGTTCCGGACCATGTTCAGGGCTTGGTCCACCGCTTCTTTACCGATGGAAACGGCGGCGTGCCGGGCGCAGTCGCGGAATTTGGCTTCCAATTGGGCGTCGCTTAGCGGACGGTCGGGCGAGCCTGACGGTCCGGTGGTCTCCCTGGCTGCCGATCTACCGTCCGACAGGCGCACTTCGAGGCGTGCCCATCCGGCCCGAGCATCCTGGCTGGGTGCGCCATCGATCATCTCGGAGAGGCCCAGCACCTGGGGGTCCTCCACCCCTGCGACTTCGCTTATGCCGACCCGGCCATGGACCAGCGCGGCCGCCACCAGGAAGGGGACGCTGAACTGGGCTTCCACCACCTGGCTGGGGCGCCGCCGGTTGGACTGGGGAGCGAGCTGGTCCTGGTAGGCCGCCGGATTGGTGGTGACCGTGACCCGGACGATCGCGGTATCGCCGCCGGCCAGATGGTCCAGTCCCAGCTCACGGTGCAGGTCAAGGGCAGCATCGATGATGGCGTGGGTGCCGCGGCCACAGGGATAAGGCTTGAAACTCAGCTCGTCGCCCCGGAATTGGTCCCCGAGGTGGTCTGTGATGGCCGTTAGGTCATAACCCTCCGGCTGGTACATGGGGAAGAATCCGTAGCGCCCGGCAAAGATGTCCCGTGCGCCGGTGAATCCCTCTTGAGCCAGCATGACCGCCACGACCGCCCCACTGGCGGCTTGTCCGGCCTGGAACCGCTTGGTTAGCGCGCCATCCACGATGCACTGGCGGTTGCCGGCGGACTGGCTGTAGGCGATACCCAGGGCATGGGTCAATCGCTCGACGCTGAGGCCCAACAATTTACCCGCCGCCATGGTGGCCCCGAATATTCCGAAAGTAGCGGTGCGGTGCCAGCCCCGGTCCGTGGTTGCCGCCAGAGCCAGCCGGCAGGATACGTCCAACCCGAGGGCCACCGCCAGGATAAAATCCCTGCCAGACACTCCGCCCACCGACTCGGCCACTGCCAACGAGGCTGCCAGTGTGGAGATCCCTGGGTGCATCTGACCGCCTCGATCGTAGGTATCGTCGAAATCCAGGGCATGGCCCATGGTGGCGTTGACCATGGCCGCCTGTGGCGCCGGTAATTTCCCACCCAGCACCAATACACTGCTTTCTTCTAACCCGCCCCACCTGCGGGCCAGTCCGGCCACCTGGGCAACACCGGGAGCGCTGCTGCCACCAAGCGTGGCTCCCAGGGTGTCCAGGATATCCCGCCGGGTAGCCGTTACTGTTGACGCGGGAAGATCGGAGTAAGCGGTGCGGTGGACGTGTTCCGCCAATGTCAGGGCCGGGTCCGGCTGCATATTAACCTCGTTTTCTAGCAACGTATGTACCCAATTGTGGGCCCGATGCCGGTCACAGGATAACACCGTCAATCGCCCGCTGCATCGACTAGATTCCGGGCCGCACCACAGGCGTAATAAAACCGGCGCGTGGTGGATACTGACGGCCGGTGGTACCTTTTCGGATTGACAGGCACCCTATACGCTGTTAAATTATCTAGGTTGGCCTTTGGCGAAAACAAGCGCCGAATTGCCCGCAGGGACCTTCCGATCAGGAGATTATCAGTGCCGCGTTACGACTACAGATGCACCGGTTGTGGAAACGAATTTGAGCTGCGCCAAACATTCAGTGAGGCCGGCACCGGCGCCTGTCCGCTGTGCTCCGGCGCAGGCCAGCGCGTGTTCCACGCCGTACCGGTGATCTACAAAGGCTCCGGGTTCTACACCACCGACTACGGGCGTCCCAAGCGCCAGGACGAGAACGGCAGCAAGGAAAGCAAGGACGGCGAAAAGTCTTCCACCAAGGCTGCCTCCGATGACAAATCTTCCTCCAGTGACAAGTCTTCCTCCAGTGACAAGTCCGCCTCCAGCGAGACCAGTGGCAAAGAATCGTCCAGCTCGGGATCCAGCAGCAGCGCCGACACCAAGTCGGATTCATCCACCAAGGCGGCTACTGAAACGTCAAGCTGATCCGATAGGCCATCATCCGATGCCTCTCGCGGAAAACTACCTGGCGCCACCCACTGCCAGGAAAGCACCTGCTTTCCCTCTAACGTCCTCCAGCTATCTATATTTAGAATGACTTGGCGTCTCCGATTGACCGATTCAGACCAGCCATCCAATCGTTTATTGGAATTCCCGGTGATTGATCCCATCCGGGCCGGGCCCATGGGGAGTTAGCGCCGTTGCGGGCATTGCTGCAAAGGGTAGCGGAAGCCTCGGTGGAAGTGGACGGTCAAGAGGTTGGCCGCATCGGGCTAGGACTGTTGGTGCTTCTGGGCGTGGCCAAGGAAGACGAAGAGGCCGACGCCGCGTATCTCGTGGAAAAGCTGGTCAACCTCAGGATCTTCTCCGACGCGCAGAACCGCTTCAACCTATCCGCGCTGGACGTTGGCGCGGAGATACTTCTGGTCAGCCAATTCACCCTCTACGCCGAGACTCGCAAAGGCCGCCGGCCCGACTTCAATAAAGCCGCCCAAGCTGAGGATGCGCGACGGCTCTACGAGCACGCGGCGGATCTGTTGCAGCACCAGGGGGTGAAGGTGGCTACCGGGCGATTCGGGGAGCACATGCAGGTGCGTCTGCAGAACGATGGGCCGGTGACCATCCTCCTGGACAGCGCCGACCGGCAGCGTTCCCGCCGGGGATAGGGGTCCGTTGGGAACCTTAATCCTAAACGTGCCAGCCCATGCCTTTGTAAAGCCCACGTAGATACGCGATCTGGCCACCGTGGGAGATGGCGTCCCAGGTCCATTGGCCTACCACCGCGGCAACGGTGCGGGGCTCGGCTACCGGTGGTATAACGACCTGTTTGTCTAGATCGGCCTGCGACAGCGACTCCAGGTACTTGCGAGTATCGGCTATGACCGCGTGGTAGTACCCCAGTTGGACCTCCCCCGCCGGGGGGTTCCACTCCGCTACCTGCTGGGAGGTCCAACCTACCCCCCGGTCCTCCGGGTCTTCACTCATGCCAAACTTCTGATACCAGCCGTCCCGGGACCACGACTGGGGGATACCCCGGAGGCGGGTGTGAATGAAGCTGTCCACCACTCTGTTCATGTGCCACAAGATCCAGGCGATGGAGTTGCACTGGTCGGCCGGTTGCCGGGCCAGCATCTCGTCGTCAAGGCCTTCCAGGGCTGCGTCCACCATCGCCCAGTTCCGATTCAGCGCTATGATAATAGATTCAGCGGCAGGCATCTTGGCCTCCTTTGTCAGCACCAATCTTGTGCTATCTTGCAACGACCTGGGTTAACAATCCCGTTCGTGGTGAGCCCGTCGAACCAATCTTCCTCGCAATAACCCTTCGACAAGCTCAGGGCGAACGGATGAGTCTAAGGGCTTTCCCCAAAACTAGATACTTGAAATCGAAAGAAACCTACATCATCGCATCACAAATCCCACGCAGCCGGTTCACAGGGGCAGTTCGGGAGCGATACCGGGCGCTAGCTCGACGTCAAACACCGCCAGGAACTGGCCGACCAACAGATAGTGGCCGATCAGGCCGGTCACGTCCACCGTGCCTTGAACCCCAAACCGGTCCTTGACCGCATTGTAGTTGGCGTCGCTGACCTTATGGTCGCGCAGCAGCTGCTGGGTAAAGCGCACCAGCAGCTCTTCGTCCCCGGAGAGTCCCTGGGGGGCCGTTCCATCGGCGATAGCCTTGATCGTAGCATCGGATACGTTTGCCTCCCGGGCCAGACGGGCGTGGGCGGTAAACTCGTACTGGGACTTGATCTCCCGGGCCGTGGTGATGATCACCACCTCTTTCAAGCTGTTGGGCATCTCGGACTCGAAGCGCACGTAGGTACCGGTGTTGGCCACCCGGGCCGCGAGTTTTGGGCTATGGAGAAGAACGCCGTAGGGTCCGCGAACGCTTCCCCGGCTACCTAAGATCTCATCAAAGTATTGCTGGTCCTCGGATTTGAGCTGGTCTCTGGTCAGGTCGGGTAGTCTCGCCATCCGTTGTCCTCCTCGGTTTGCTGTTTGAGATTAAAGCGGTCAGGTCAAAGCGACCACGATATGGACCCTCCCTTGCGGCGCAATCACAGTTATCTTGACCGGAGGATCCACTTGGCCGGATTCTTAGAGACTAGCGGTTAATCAAATTCAAGGTCGAGGCTGATGTCCAGGGCCGTGACGGAGTGGGTCAGGGCGCCGACCGAGATCAGGTCAACCCCGGTCTCCGCCACCGCCCGCACGGTCTCCAGGTCTATGCCTCCCGAGGCCTCCACCACCGCCCTTCCGTCCACGATCTCCATAGCCTGACGCATGGTATCGACGGTCATATTATCCAGCATTATGATGTGGGCCCCGGCCGCCAACGCTTCCCGCAACTGCTCCAGGCTTTCCACCTCCACCTCTACCTTGATGGTATGGGAAGCGCGGGAAAGGGCCAACTTGATCACCTCGGGCAGTCCAAGCTCTCGGGAGCGTAGGGCCTGTATGTGATTGTCCTTTATCAGTATGCCGTCGGCCAGGTTAAGCCGGTGGTTGTGGCCGCCGCCCATGCGGACCGCGTACTTGTCCAGGTAGCGATGGCCGGGGACCGTTTTACGGGTGTCTACGATGCGGGCGTTGAGGCCCCGTACAGCCTCTACGTAGATGTGGGTATCGCTGGCGATACCGCTCATCCGCTGCAGGAAGTTGAGGGCGATGCGCTCGGCCCGCAGGATGCTGCCCGCCGAACCTGCCACCCGGGCTATGTCCGCACCGGGAGACAGCTCGGTCCCATCGGAGAGTAAGGCTTCGGTGTCCAGGTTCGGGTCCACCCGTCGGAAAACGGCCAAGGCCACGTCTGTACCGGCCAATATTCCATGTGCCTTGGCCCGAATCATGCCGACACCCATGATCTCCGGCGGTACCAGGGTCATGGTGGTGGGATCGTTGAATACCTGGTCCTCAGTCAGGGCGGCGTCGATCAACTGGTGTACTTCCGGAGGCAACTGACTCACTGCCATCACTCCTCTTTGACCAGTACCACGTGTTTCTCCCATTCCGGAGAGGTTTCGGGATAGTCCTCTCGATAATGAGAGCCCCGGCTCTCCTGACGCACCAGGGCAGCCTCGGCCATCAGCCGCCCCAATAAGACCATGTTTCCCAGCTCATGGGAGGCCAGGCCGGTGGGTTCCGGCATGGCGATCGACCAGGCTTCCAAGGTCCTGGCCGCTTCCAGAAGACCTTCACCCCGGCGGGTGATGCCCACGTCTCGCCACATGAGGTCTTGCAGGGCCGGTACGGTCAATGGCGGTATGCTGCCAGGGCCCGGCTCCCTGGAACGCAGGGTGACGGACAACCCGCGGTGTTGGTCGCTCGGCGATGGCGGCGGCGCCTGGTCCAGAGTACTGGCCACCACTCGCTGGGCGAAGACCAGGGTGTCCAGCAGCGAGTTGCTGGCGAGGCGATTGGCGCCGTGGACCGCGGCGCAGGCCACTTCGCCGCAGGCATAGAGTCCGCCGAGATTGGTCCGTCCCCAGGTGTCGGTCTCCACACCGCCCATCATGTAATGGGCCGCGGGCGCGATGGGCACCGGACCCTTGGTGATATCCAATCCGTGGCTCATGCAGAAGCTGTAAATAGTGGGAAAACGGCTCTGCACCATGTCGGCCGGTAGGTGGGAAATGTCCAGGAACACCTGACCGTCACTGGCTTTCTCTATCTCCGCGGATATGGCACGGGACACGATGTCCCTAGGCGCCAGGTCCGCCATGGGATGATAGTCGGCCATGAACGCGTAGCCCGCCTGATCCCGCAGCACGGCGCCCTCACCCCGCATAGCCTCGGAGAGCAGGAAGCCGGGAACTCCTTCCAGGCGCAGAGCGGTGGGATGGAACTGGTAAAACTCCATGTCCATCATCCTGGCCCCGGCGCGAAACGCCAGAGCCGCGCCGTCTCCAGTGGCCACCAACGGGTTGGTCGTGTACCAGTAAAGCTGGCCCGCCCCGCCCGTTGCCAGCACCACCCAACGCCCGGTGAAGATCTGGCTCTTATCAGAGTCCAGGTCGAGAACACGCACTCCCGTGACCACGCCCCGCTCCACCACCAGATCGGTGGCCAGCGTAAACTCCAGCACGGTAATATCGGACTCTTCCACGCGGCCGGCCAGGGTCAACTCGATGTGCTGGCCCGTGGCGTCCCCTCCAGCATGGAGTATCCGAGGCACACTGTGGGCCCCTTCCCGCGCCAGCGCGATCTGGCCATGGATGGTATCGAAAGGCACGCCCCACTGAATCAGATTTGCCACCCGCTGGGGCCCTTCCCGTGTCAGCACGGACACGGCTTCCGGGTCACATAGGCCGACGCCGGCGGCCAGGGTGTCTTGCATATGGAGGGTCGTCGAGTCACCGGCGCCGATGGCGGCGGCGATGCCTCCCTGGGCGTAGCGGGTGTTACAGTCGTCGATCTTACCCTTGGTCACGATCAACACCGAGCCATGTTCCCTGGCCAGCAGGGCAGTGTTGAGGCCGGCGATACCGCTGCCAATGATGATGTAGTCGAAGTCAGTCTTAGCCACGGCCGCATCCGATGCCAGGCTGAACAGTTGGCCAATATGCAATGATTGTGAAGGTCATCACCATCATTCTACAAGAAATCGTGGCGCCCGGTCAGCAGGGATGCATGCGCCGGGCAATCGTGTCAAAATCCGGCGCATTGTGCGTCGTTCCGGCGAAGGCCGCAACGCAGAGACCTAGTTTTCTCAGCGACGTTGGCCATGCAACGTAAGGCGCAGGCGGGCGCAGGAATGACGAGGGCGATTGAGGCGGTTGAAGGGGCGGCCGGTTGCCGCGCTACGAGTTAAACCGGTCTTCTACAGGTCATCACGAGACCCATTGGAATAGAGCGGCGCGGCTAACGGGGATGGGCTCCGGGCCATGGGCCCGGTGGGGGATGGTCCGGGACATCAAGTGGGGTGGTCTCTTCACGAAACACCTGGAATCCGCGGGCGCGGTAATTTGGTAGCGCCCCGGGATGGTCCAAGGTGCAAGTGTGAAGCCATACGCGGGAGGCACCCATCTGCCATGCCTTTTCGATGGCCACGGTCAAAAAGTGCCCTCCCAGACCCTGCCCGATATGGGCGGGCAGCAGGCCGAAGGAAACGATCTCCACATTGCGCCCGGACTGGCTCTCCAACTCAAAGTAGCCGGCCGGACTGCCGGAGACGTAGGCCACCCATGTCTGAAATTCGGGGCGGTCCACCAACTCTCGCCACTGGCTGTAGGTCCAGGGCAATCGGTCTTCCCAATACCAATCACCACCGACTGCGGTATACAAGAACCTGTTGAATTCGGGGGACGGATGCTGCACCCGATCGATGGTTAGCGTGTCTATGGGGTTGGGCTTTGGCCGCAAAGCGCCGGGGTCGGTCATCTCTAGATGGTAGGTGGTAATGTCGAAGGGCATGTTTAGCCGGATTTATCCTAGATCAAGGCAACTGGAACCAAGCACTCGCCGGAGTATCGGCCCATGAAGAGAGTGGGGTGGTTGGTTGTCCGCTAACCCAGCGGGCTCCTATTCCAACCCTTAAGCGAGAAGCTAGTACGGTTTCTCGATGATTTTGATGTGTTAAACATCACCCCCATCCTAACCTTCCCCCGTCGAGGGGGAAGGGACTTGGTCTCACCCCCCGTCGAGGGGGAAGGGACTCGGTTTCACCCCCGTGACGAGGGTGAGTTGGAGCGAGGGTGTAATTAAATCGGCCTCTTTACATAGACCGGATGGAAATTGCCCTCAAGCCCGGCGAAACCGGCCCTATCGCAACGCCAACATCTGGTTCAGGGCTATCTGGGCGTAGTGCTTGGTCTCCTCGGGCACGGTGATCTGATTGATAACCTGCCCCTCGATGAGGCCTTCTAGCACCCACAGCAGGTAGGCTGGATGTATGCGATACATGGTGGAGCAAGGGCAGCTCACCGGGTCCAGGCAAAAGACCACCTTGTCGGGGTTGTTGATAGCCAATCGATTGACCAGGCTGATCTCGGTGCCCACGGCCCATTTGCTGCCGGCGGGCGCCTCGTTGATCTGCTTGCGTATAAACTCGGTGGAACCATTGAGGTCGGCGGCCTGCACCGTTTCCATCGTACATTCGGGGTGAACCAGTACGGTGACGTCGGGATACCGGTCCCGGGCCGCTTGAATCTGCTTTACAGAGAACCTGGTGTGGACCGCGCAATGGCCTTGCCACAGGATCAGCTTGGCGTTTCTTAGCTGTTCCGGGGTGTTGCCGCCCAGACGCTTGAATGGGTTCCATACCACCATCTCGTCCAGGGACATCGTCCGCGAAAAGTCGGCGATATTGGGCCCCGGGCAGACAAGGGCTACGACCGAAGGGTGTATGTCATAGATCCTTGTCACGCCGCCGCTGAGTTCGTGGCAGACGCAGGCGCGGCTGAGGACCGTGTTCATCCTTGCGGCAAGTTGGGATGGTGAGAAACCTTCGCTCGGCAGATGCTCCACCTTGCGTTTAGCGTAGGTCCGAGAGGCCGTGCAGAGGGGCTTGTCCGTGAACTCAGTATTGTCTTTCAGGAATCCCTTGGGACATTCCGCCCCTGGTTTGCCTTCGTCGTTGCGGCGACGGCGAACGTCCTCCGCC
The DNA here is from genome assembly GCA_022566155.1 of Chloroflexota bacterium. Classification (GTDB taxonomy): domain Bacteria; phylum Chloroflexota; class Dehalococcoidia; order Lucifugimonadales; family UBA3495; genus JADFJS01. The sequence continues at coordinate 704 of JADFJS010000085.1, read as the reverse complement.
TCGCAGGTGTCGAGCAGCCAAATCGGCACGCCCAAGGGTGAACCCTCGGTAAGGAGGATGTCTTCATCCTTGGCGGCTGCGAGTTTGTCCAGCGTGTCCTGCTCGATGGAGACTGCTTCCGGCACGAGCAGGAACGGCGTTCCCCACCCGGTGCCGTCGGTGCAGTAGTACTCCATCATGAGCTTGTCTTCGGCAGCGGTGCTGAGTCCGCACTGGGCGGTGATAATGATGTCGCCAGGCTCGGCGGGTTCCCGACCAGCTTTCGCAAGGGCCTTGGCATAGGTCTTGTGAAGGTCGGCGACGAAGCTCTTGCGATTCGCCTTGAACTCTTCGAGAATCGGCCCCAACAAGTATCCTTTCGTCGCAAAGGCATGGCCGCCGCAGTTGAGCCCCGATTCGATGCGATACTCCGATATCCACAGGCCACGCTTGGCGAGGAATCGGCCCTGGATCATCGCCGATCGGAAGTCGCTGACCTTCAGGATGATCGTCTTCTTGAGGACGCCGTTTTCGTCCGGCAGCAGGTCGTCAAACTGCGAGAGGTAGTTGTACAGTCGGCGGTTCATGCCGGCCGACAGGACGATGCCGCCGCGCACGGTGCTGTTAGCGAACCCGCGAAGGGCTGACATCGCATCGGCGAACTCGGGGGGGAGCTTCTGGCCGTCGCGATACCTGTCGCGATCCAGCTTGGTCATGATGTTCAC
>JADFJS010000084.1 GCA_022566155.1 Chloroflexota bacterium | reverse complement strand
GCTGCTTCAATCGAGCCCGTTCGACCTACGCAAGCGACTTAGCGATCCGGTCGGGGAGGAGTGGGAGGTCGTGCGCTTCGATCAACGCGGGGTGCGCCAGCTCGAGCGCCTGCTCGCGGAGTGGACCGGGCTGGCGGATGACACGGCCCCCGTCGATCCGGTGGCGTGGCACCGCCTCCTGAAACAGCTTCTCGACTCCCAGACGCTGGCGCTGACCACCCCGCTCGAGAAGGGAGTGCAGGTTCTGGAGGCTCAGGACACGTCGCTCACGCCGTTCGATCGAGTCTTCCTGGTCCACGCAAACGACACGGTATTCCCGAGGACGTTCCGCTCACCGGGTGTGTTCTCCAACGAGGAGCGAGCCACGCTGGCCGATTCGGCCCTACCGCTTGAACGCCGCGTCCCGCTTATGCACCGGGACGGCGTACTCCGCTCGGAGCGCACTCTGTGGCGAGCCACCACGAGTCAGGCGGGAGTCACCATCTGCTACCGCACCACGGACTTCCGTGGCACCCCGCGGCTGCCATCGCTCATGGTCCCCGAACACGATCCAGCCATGGAGTTGTCTCGTATCCGCATCCCCCAGGGGCCAGAGACAAGCCTGGATGAAGCGCTGGCGTTGTCCGTACTGCTGGTAGCGGGGTCGGTATTCCTACTGACGGTGCTGGGTCTGGCCACCCGCCGTCAATGGCAGGGACGTCTATGACCCGCGGGGAGGCGCCTGACCAACATTTCCCGGGTCCAGGCCTTTCCGAGCCGGATATGGACGCTCCCAGCCGCGGATGGGTGGAGTGCCTGCTGGGTGGGTTTACCCTGGAAACCAACTGGGAGATCCAGCCGGGTCAAGTCCATGTGCTCTTCGGCCCTTCGGGTGCGGGAAAAACCACCACGTTGCGCGCCATCGCCGGACTATTGCGGCCACGCCGGGGACACATCGAGATCGGCGGACGGGTGGTTTTCGACGCCACGGCAGGGGTTTGGGCGCCCAGTCACCGCCGGCAGGTCGGTTATCTGACCCAGCAGTATCACCTGTTTCCTCACTTGACCGTGGCCGGAAACATCGCCTATGGTCTGCCTCGAAGGGTACGCATGGGGCAGACCGGCCGCGAGCGAGTGAAGGAGCTGGTCCAGTCGCTGCATCTGGAAGGTCTGGAGGAGCGGCGGACCTGGGAGCTGTCCGGCGGCCAGCAACAGCGGGTGGCCCTTGGCCGGGCTTTGGCGCCGGATCCCCGAATGTTGTTACTGGACGAGCCCTTCGCCTCCCTTGATGCCGAACTACGCCGGTCCTTGCGCCGGGAGCTCAGATCGATGCTGGCCGCGTCACCCATCCCGGTCCTCCTGGTGACCCATGACCGGGAAGAGGCGCTGGCAATGGGGGACTCGGTGCAGGTCATGGATGCGGGAAAGCTCATCGCCCAGGGCACGCCCCTGGAGGTGCTGGGCCAGCCGGGGCGCGGGAGGGTGGCCAGGTTGGTAGGGGTGGAAAACCTTTTCAGGTTGAAGGTGGTATCGCGCAACTCCCGGGACGGAACAATGGTGTGCGTTGGCGATAATATGCGGCTGGAAGTGCCCCTGGACCAGGCAGAATCAGGGACGGCCGCAGACCTGGAGCAGGACTATGAGGTTTCAGTCGCCATCCGGGCGTCGGACATCATCCTGGCCGCCGAGGAGCCGAGGGGTTCCTCGGCCCGCAACCGGCTTCATGGAGTGGTTACCAGCGTGGAGTTGCGCCCTCCCGGTTACGAGGTGACGCTGGACTGTGGCCGGCCGCTGCGGTGCCATATCACCGGGGCTTCACTGGCCGAGATGGGGATCAAGCCCGGCTTGCCGCTATGGGCCGTTTTCAAGGCCTCATCCTGCTTCCTGGTTGACGAAGCCTAGCGCACGGTCCAGAACTCACCGTCTGCGTATTCGATCAGGCCGTTCAACTTTTCCATCATTCCAGCGAAATAGGACGCGCCTTCCGGACTACCCATAACCACCGCCATCTGGGTGTCCATATCGCCCATATTTTCCAATTCCCACTCCACCACGACGCGGTCGGAGCGGCCGGTCATGGCGTCGGTGAAGACGCGGGTTTTAAACCTGGCCCCAAAGCGTGTCATAGATTCATTCATTTCAGTCACAAGTTGGACCAGTTGATCGGCGGTGCCCACTTTGCCATAAAATATTCTTCGATGAATGACTGTCATATTCCCCCCTTTTGTGGCCCATTCTACTATCACATTGGGCCTTGGACAATATAAACCGGAATGAGCTAGACCTTGTGCCAACCAGCCTACGTGCCTGATCGAGCAGATAAAGTGGTCCCATCGGCGCCGATCGGCTTTCCCGGCAAACGGCTGCACATCCAAAGAATATGCGTATAATGTTGGCCTATGCGCAAGTTAGGTTATCCTAGGCAGCTATTTTCCGGTTTACCTTAGTGGTTTTCCGTATCGGGCGCTGGTTGACCTGATGAGCCAAATAGATAGGAACCTGCGACGACGAGGAGGTCACCACAGTGGCATTAGCAGACAGGACCCTGGTGTGTGTGGAGTGCGGCGCAGAGTTTATCTTTACCGCGGGCGAGCAGGAGTTTTTCAACTCCCGCGGATTCTCCAACGAGCCCAAGCGCTGCCGAAGCTGCCGGGCGGTCCGCCGCACTGAGCAGAGGGGTGGCGGCGGCGGCGGCATGTATCAGGACGCGCCCCGCGAGATGTACCCGATCGTTTGTGCCGAATGCGGCAACGATGCCTTGGTTCCATTCCGGCCCCGTGGTGACCGTCCAGTATATTGCAGCGACTGCTTCAGCAAGATGCCCAACGAAGGCTCCACCGTTTAGGTTAACCAAGTCCATCCGCTCTACAAGGGGCTGGTCAATCGCCAGCCCCTTGCCATTTCCCCAACGTCACGGACCTCTATCACACCCGCCGGTCTATTGCTCGCTCATCTTCCGGGGCCTCTTCCCGTCCTCGTCCATTGATGGCCGCTCTGCAAAAACGCTACAATGGCACCACCGTCTATCTCTGCTGACCTGGACCCAGACGCCGCGACGGCCCGGCAAAGATAATTGGATCGGCCTGGCGGCCGGCTCGCCGAGTCAGGACGGGTGAACCAAGACTTGAGGCCAATAGTTGAAACTATGAACCCTAGTAAATCCAGGCCGGTGGAAACACAATCATGAAATTCAAAGACCTGAGCGAGTTCATCGCCTTTCTAGAGGGTAAGGGCGAGTTGCGCCGGATCAAAACGCCGGTCAGCTGTGAGCTTGAGATCGCGGAGATCGCCGACCGGGTGGTCAAACGTGGCGGCCCGGCTCTCCTCTTTGAGAACGTCACCGGCTACGATATTCCGCTCCTGATCAACATGTACGGCTCTGAGCAGCGCACGGCTTGGGCCCTGGGCGTGGAGAAGCTGGACCACCTGGTCGAGCGTGTCGAGGGCTTGTTGCAGCTTGCCCATGGTCCACCCGAGGGCCTGCTAAACAAGCTGCGCACCTTGGGCAAACTGGTTCAGCTAGGGTCATTCCAGCCCAGGACGGTCAGCAATGCGCCGTGCCAGGAGCTGGTCTTCCACGGGGAAGACGTGGACCTGCTCAAATTTCCGGTCCTCAAGTGCTGGCCGCTGGACGCCGGCCGGTTCATCACCTTGCCCCTGGTCATCACCCGGGACCCGGAAACCGGGGTGCAGAACTATGGCATCTATCGGCTTCAAGTTTTCGACGCCCGCACCACCGGCATGCACTGGCAAACCCACAAAGTTGGGACCCATCATTACCGGCTAAGTGTGGAAAAGGGGCTAGACAGGTTAGAGGTCGCGGTTGCGCTGGGAGGAGACCCGGCAACCATCTGGACCGGCTCGGCCCCCTTGCCCCCGGATGTGGACGAGATGGCCGCTGCCGGATTCCTCCGCGAAGAGGCGGTGGACCTGGTGAAGGCCAAGACAGTGGACCTACTGGTGCCTGCCCAGGCCGAGATCGTGCTTGAAGGCTACGTGGTACCCGGCGAGACGCGTCTGGAAGGGCCCTTTGGGGACCATACCGGCTACTACTCCGAGGCAGACGAATATCCGGTATTCCACGTTACATGCCTCACTCAGCGCAGGAACCCCATTTACCCCACCACCATCGTGGGCCGGCCACCCATGGAGGACTACTGGATGGGCAAGGTATCGGAGCGGATATTCCTGCCCACCATCCGGATGGTCCTTCCCGAGGTTGTGGACATCAACATGCCCGCCGAGGGAGTTTTCCATAACCTGGTGATCGTCTCCATCAAGAAGGAGTTCCCCGGACACGCCCATAAGGTTATGCACGGTCTATGGGGACTGGGGCTTATGAGCTTGGCCAAAACCATCGTGGTTGTCGACCATTTCGTTAACGTCCATAACCCGTCGGAAGTGGCGTGGCGCGTCACCAACAACCTGGACCCAGCCAAGGACATCCTGTTCACCACCGGGCCAATCGATGACCTCGACGTTGCCTCACCTACGCCCAGGTTCGGTAGCAAGATGGGGATCGACGCCACTAGAAAAAGCGTGATGGAGGGCCGGCCGAGGGAATGGCCTCCAGACATCGTGATGAGTCCTGAGATCAAGGAGCTTGTGGAAACCAAGTGGGCGCAGTACGGCATAGACTGAACGCCCTCACACGTAATCCACCCTTGGGGCCATTGGATCGGCCGAGACTACAGATCTATAACACTCGTTCCGAGCTGAACTGAGACTAAGGAAATCAACGGAATCATGGCTAGAATCACAGCGAACAGCGCCATAGCTATTCCAAAGGCATTGGTACTCAAGTTTCCCCATTACCTCGGCTCCATTCGTATCTGGGAATCCCTCTATGCGCTGCCTTTCGCTTATATGGGCATGGTCCTGGCGGCAGAAGGCTGGCCGGGTTGGGGCACTTTCATCTGGATCACCATGGCAATGGGCGGCGCACGCACCCTGGGAATGTCCGCCAACCGTTTGATCCACCGTAAGGAGGACGCCCAGAATCCTCGCACTGCCGGCCGTCATCTACCCCGTGGCTTGCTCACGCCTCGAGAAGTCATCGGCATGATGGTTGTGTCCGCTGGAGTCTTCTTCTTCGCCGCCTACCAGCTGAACGGCCTGGCGTTGGCCCTGGCTCCGGTGGCGGCGGCGTACGTGGTCCTCTACTCCTTTGCCAAGTATTACACCTGGGGCTGCAATTTTCTGCTGGGCTGGGGTCTCGCCATCGCTCCCGCCGGCGCATGGATCGGCGTCACCGGACATGTGGCCTTCGAGCCGGTGCTACTCTCTTTCGCGGTGGCCACCTGGGCCGGTGGGTTCGACATCCTGTATTCCTGCAGCGACTATGAGTTCGACGGTAAATATGGCGTGAATTCCGTGCCCCGGCGGTTCGGGATCGCCGGCGCTTTCAACATCACCCGAGGGATGCATTTCCTCTCCGGCTGCGCCTTCCTGGCCCTGGGCGTATTGATGGACCTGAACTATTTCTACTACATTGGCTGGGCCATTGCTGTGTCCCTGCTGGTCCTGGAAAACGCTTTCCTGAAGCCCGACGATCTCTCCAGGCTGCACGCCCCATTCTTCAAATACAACAGCGCTGTATCTATGATGCACCTCATCTTTACGATCCTAGCCCTGGTGGTTTAAATTGCCGCATCGATCGACCTGCATATTCTCCGGCACCGGCGCCATGAATCGAGACGCTGGAGGTCTGCCATGAAGCCGTGGATCGTTGGGATCACCGGAGCCAGCGGCTCGGTGCTGGCTCAGGGCACCGTGGATGAGCTGCTGCGCCGGGATGTGCCCACGGTAGTTGTCTGCTCCAACGGAGGCCGTCTGGTGTGGCAGGAGGAGATGGGGGTTTCCTTCAACAGCGCGCTGGCCCAATGGCAAGAGCACCCACAGTTCACCTTCTACGCCATCAACGACCTGAGGGCGCCCATCGCCAGCGGGACCTACCCCACCAGCGGCATGGTGGTGGTTCCTTGCAGCATGAACAGCGTCGCATCTATGGCGCATGGACTGGCGGGAAATCTGTTGCTGCGGACCGCCGACGTCTGCATGAAGGAGCGGCGCCCGTTGGTACTGGTGCCACGGGAGACGCCTCTCCACAGCATCCATCTCGAGAACATGCTGACCATGGCTCGGATGGGCGCGGTCGTGCTGCCGCCCGAACCTGCCTTTTACCTGAAACCCCAGGGTATCGACGACATCGTGCGCTTCGTGGTTAGCCGGGTGTTGGTAGCTTTAGGAGTTGAGGACGAGCTGCCTCTGGACCTTCAATACCGCGAGAAGCCAGAATGATTGGTATTACCCGATATGCTGGTACCGCCCGTGGACCCTCCGCCAAAGAGGGATCCGTCAGCTTCCTGGTCGAAAGTAGGGCGGCCCACTTTCAGCTTCAAACTGCCAAACCAACCTCCAAAAAGCTGGCGTCAACCCGGGAGCAGGCCTGTACCCCGCCTGATGGCGCCAGGGTACAGATGAGTATTGCCGAGACATATTTGGTGCTTTATCAGAGTGACACCCATACCCCAATTATGGTGCTGGCCTAACTCCATGGCGGAGCTAACCGGAGAGGCCAAACAACGCTACGTGGCCGGCCTGTTTGCCGGGATCGCCGGGCGCTATGATCTGATGAACACCCTCATGACCGGCGGCAGGCACCTGGCCTGGAAGGAGACGACCGCCCGGCTGGCATCTCAGGGACTGACCGGACCGGCGTTGGATGTGGCCACCGGCACGGGCGACCTGGCGTTGGCTCTCGCTCGGCGCCCGGGCATAGACCGCGCTGTCGGCCTCGACCTTCTGCCTCAGATGGTCGAGCAGGCGCGGGCCAAGGCCGCCACCAAGGGTCTGGCGGAGAAAACCGACATCACGGTGGGTGACGCCATGATGTTGCCCTTCCCCGATGACAGCTTCGTTTGCGTGACTTCGGGATTCAGCCTGCGGAACATGCCGGACCTGACCGGCGCCCTGGCTGAAATGGCCCGAGTGGCCCAGCCCGGAGGCCGCATCGCGATCCTGGAACTGACACCGATGAAAGGGGGCCCATGGGCGGCCCTGTTCCGCTTCTACTTTCATCGGGCCGTGCCGCTGATGGGGCGGCTGGTGGCCGGCAATGCCTCCGCGTATACGTATCTTCCCCGATCGGTTGACTACTTTCCGGACGCCGATACCTTGGCCGGCATGCTGAGCGGCCGGGGACTTATCGACGTGGGATACCGGCGCATGGGATTGGGCGCGGTTTGCCTGCATTGGGGCATCAAGCCGCCACGCTAACAATGGCTGGGCGCGAGTACGAATCCGGTTGATGCGGCCATCCAATAATGAGATGGCGGTTTGGAACCCGACGCATATGTGCTTGTTTGCCCGCTTGAATTGCGATAAACTATCAGGGTAATTATCAAGTTTCGCCGCGAACCAGATTGCGGGAAACCTACGACAGGCTAAATAATGGCTTCTTCCATCTTTGCAAAGTTACAGCCGGTTTTACGCCGATCCCAGGAACTCGAGGAGGCCATGGGCCTCCCCGAGATAGCGGTCGACTACGAGCGCGTACAGGTCTTGGCCAAGGAAAGGGCTTCCCTGGAAGAGCTGGTCGGGATCTCCCATCGCCACGATAAGCTCGCCCAAGAGCAAAAAGATCTGGAAGGCTTGCTCAAGGAATCATCCGATCAAGAGCTGGTTCACCTGGCCAAAGAAGAGCTTGTAACCGTGGAAGACAAGATGGTAATCTTGGCCGAAGAACTGAAGAAAGCTCTTTTGCCCAGAGACCCTAACGACGACCGGGACGTAATCGTGGAGATTCGGTCCGGCACCGGTGGGGCCGAGGCAAGTTTGTTTGCCAGCAACCTGTACCGGGCCTATACCCGGTACGCCCAACTTCAACACTGGCAAGTCGAACTGATGGACTCCAGTCCTTCGGAACTGGGCGGATTCAACAAGATTGTCTTTGAAATCCAGGGCAAGGGCGCATTCAGCCGCCTCAAGTACGAGCGGGGCGTGCATCGGGTGCAGCGAATACCCGAGACCGAAGCCCAAGGCCGTATCCACACCTCCACGGCCACGGTGGCGGTTCTACCCGAGCCTGACGAGATTGACGTGAAGATCGGGCCCGACGACCTGCGCATAGACATCTTTCACGCCGGGGGACACGGCGGCCAAAATGTTAACAAAGTGGCCACCGCGGTGCGAATAGTCCATATTCCCAGTGGCTTGACCGTTGTATGCCAGGACGAGCGGTCCCAGCACAAGAACAAGCAGAAGGCAATGGCCATGCTGCGTGCCCGGCTTTACGAGGCGGAGGAAGAGCGACATTTCGCCGAGATAACCAAGGACCGCCGCGCCCAGATAGGCAATGCCGAACGGTCCGAGAAGATTCGCACCTACAACTATCCCCAGGACCGGATCACGGACCACCGCACCAACCTGAGCTTTCACGGTATTCCCCGGGTCATGGACGGCGGGCTGGACGAGATCATAGACTCGCTGGTGGCCTGGGAAGAGGAGCTAGCGCTGGAGAACGAGCTTGGCTGACCTGCCCCGACGGGCCGCCACGCCACGGCCGGCTTTCCATGCGCTCATAGACTTCCCCCAGCAAGCCGATGATTGGTTGCCCTCGTAAGATTCCTGGATGACCGCGGAACAGCTACCCAAACTCACGATCTAGTGGCATACAAACCCAGCGCCTTGCCACTTCAAGGCTTCTAAACCGGAGACACCCTCCCTTAGATCCTCTCCATCCACCTTGGCACGGGCGTTCTATGGCGTCTTTACGCGACATCATCCGGCAGACCAATGTGACCCTTGAGGCGGCAGGCATCCCTGACCCGCGCCTGGAAGCGGAGCTCATGGCGATGAAAGTGGTGAGGATGCTCCGCCAAGACATCTTCGCTCAACAAGAGATGGAGATCAGCGCCGAACAGGATCAGGAGTTGGCGCAGATAGTGGAACGGCGGCTGACTCGGGAGCCTTTGGCTTACATCTTGGGCTACCGGGAGTTCTATGGGGTGAACCTTTTCGTTAGCCCAGCGGTGTTGATCCCCCGCCCCGAGACAGAAACGCTGGTGGAACACGCCCTGTTCATGTCCTTGATGGGGATGGAGACGACCGAGCTTGTCATCGCCGACGTTGGCACGGGCACCGGCGCCATCGCCATCAGCCTGGCCATTCATCTGCCGTCTGCCCGCATCTACGCGCTGGACGTCTCCGACGATGTATTGGACGTGGCCAGCTATAACATCCGCGCCCATAATGTGAGCGACCGGATCACATTGGTCAAAGGCGACCTGCTGGAACCGCTGCCTGAGCCCGTCGACCTGGTTGTGGCCAACCTGCCCTATCTACCTTCGGACCGTATCCCCACCCTGCAACCGGAGGTACAGAAGGAGCCCAGGGCCGCGCTGGACGGTGGAGCCGATGGCCTGGACCTGGTTCGGAGGCTTCTGTCCCAGGCCACGGAAAAACTCAAAGAACATGGGGTGATAATGCTGGAGCTTGACCCCGAGCAGGTGCCCGTGGTGGAGGACCTTGCCCGGG
>JADFJS010000083.1 GCA_022566155.1 Chloroflexota bacterium | reverse complement strand
CTTCGCCTGGGTTCTTCTCACCAAATCCATGGTCAAGATTCCAGGTGGGTCACCAATCTCCAAGGTTCCGTCTATGTCGAAACTTATCAGTATTACCAATCAGGTCCCTCTCTCTTAATAATTGTGGCCGTGCGTTCGCACAAGCGCGGTTGATCCCCGGTCCGTCATCCGCCTGGGGCGGATCCACCCAACGTTTCTCTGGATTCTCCGCCTCAGGCGGACGCCGGAAAGACAACTGCGGTCAGAGTATGTCGCACAGATTCGGCGTTGTGAAGCTATCTACGATACGGCGCATTAGTCGGGTGACGCGCTCCACACGGTAAAGTTGCCGCCAAGGGGCATCGGACCGCCGGAGACCGCGGTCTCCGGCTTTACCCCGGTGACCTGTCGAGCGCCGGCCCGTCCCTGCAACTGCTGGATACAGTCGGTGTGCATCCAGAAACGGCTGCGTCCGCTGCCGATGTTGCCGCCGCTGGGTAGAACGGGGTTCGGCCCCTCGATGCTTATATCCGTCTGGTAAAAGTCCAGGGCATCACCAAATTTCATGCCCCGATAGCCCAGACCCTCGATGTGGAACTGGTGGAACAGGGTGAAGCCATCATACATGTTTTCGAAGGAGAGATCGTTGGCGGTGATGCCAGCCCCTTCATAGAGCATCCTGCCCGTCTTGCCCGTTTCCGCCTCGACCTCATCCAGGGTTGGCGTGATTCCCCTGGGCCTGCCCCTGCTGGAAGCATGGTTGAGGATGTAGACAGGCTTCTGCTTCATGTCCTTGGCCCGTTCCGCCGTGGTGAAGAGGTAGGCCGCGGATACCATGATGGGAATATCGTTGTCGAATAGGCTCGCCGGCTTGGCGATCCAGCGGGCGGCCAGGTAGTCCTCCGGCGTCAATTGCTCAGGCCGGTGCTGTGCCCAGTATCCCTCGGGGAACATGAGGCCGTTCCTTCTTGAGTTTGCCATGAAGGGGGCCATCATATCGTGGGATTTGCCGTACTTCCGGCAGTACTCGGCGAACTGCAGGGCGGTCCCGTAGGACGCTGGGGTACCCCAGAGACGGCTGATCGCGCTGGTCCCGTCGATGGCGTCCTCTGCGTTGGCCCCGCCCTGGTAATATCGGCCTTCCAGGTTATGCCAACTCTTTAGCACCAGGCAGGTGTGGGCGAGGCCATCACCCACGGCCTGGGCGGCAACGACGATGGCATGGGACATACATCCCGTGCCGTACATGGTGAACTTGACGTTCTCCAGCTCCGGCATATTTTTCAAGAGCCACTCAGCGCTCAGCTTGGCGATGCCGTCCAACGGGTCGCCGGTGGTATTGTAGGCATTGACGACATCCATGGGAATTGGTTTGCCTTCCGGCCAGTAAGCACCCGTGGTGGTCACCGGATCGATGACCAGACCGTCGATCTGGTCCGGCGAGACACCCGCGTCTGCTATAGCCTTCCTGAGGGCCAGGATGCTGTTCGCACCCATGGTGGTCTCGGGCTTTCCATCCCAGCGCCGGGCGGTGGGGGAGTGGCCGATACCGACGGCCGCTACCTTTCCTCTATGTTCCCATAACCCCAATCCTTCCGTCGTTCGGTACATGGAAGCTGGAGCATTCTGGGTGGTCATGGTTCACTCCTTTCTGGGTCTCTTAACGGGCCGGATCGAAATTATCGTGTCTAGGCTACTATGCGCCACTCGGGGACCTTTTGGCCGTTCGCGGTAGCCTCAAACATCACCTCCACGCTGGCCCCTACCGGAACGTCGTCCACCGGAGTACCGGGGAGGTGGGAGTACATCTGGATACCCGGGTCCTCGTCCAACATGATGACCGCGACGTTGAACGGTTGATCATCTTGCAGCAGTCTGACAGGGCAGTCGTGCACCACCCCGTAGTTGTATATCTTGCCCCGCCCGCTCATCTCCTTCCACTCCAGGTTGTCTCCAGAGCCACATTGACTACACGCCGGCGCCGGCGGGTGCTGAAGCCTGTTGCAGGCTTTGCAGTTTTGAATGACCAGCCGCCCGTCATTGGCGGCATCCCAGAAGGGCTTAGTCAATGCATCGGGCAGCACGCCCTGCTTCACCATAAATCTCCTCCGTTATCGGCAGATCCCACAGCGGAATGGAATGATAGTAATTCTACTTGGTCAATAATATTCACATATATGTAGTTGTGTCAAAAGTTCCGGCACCGGCACGCCGCGAAAGTGCGGCAGCAAAAGAGCCGTTGGCTGCTGCTTGAGTATGATCCAGCGCATACATGTTGCCGGTTTCCAAGCGCGGTGGACCGGCCCGGTTTATGAGTATACTACGTGCATCGAGACAGGATTTTTAGCCGCGGCTCTTCCACGGCAAGATTTCGTATCTCGACGGGTTGTTGGTCTAATACCGGCCTACAGGGATGCAATCAACCGGTGGACCAAGAATCGTCTCCACATGCGATTGATAATCCAAACTCTCGCTGTTATAATGCGGCTCCCATGCAGCCCGGTTCCAGGTGACATAAGCTCGGCAAAGTGGAAACTATTCTGTTGTGGCCCAGGGGTGCGCCATGTTTCCAGATGTTACGCTGTCACAGCCAACTACCGAGGATATCCATCGGATGGTCCAGTGGCTGGATGATGTCGAAGTCAATACGCTCTGGTATGGCTTGGACGAGGACGGCCAGCCCCTTCACATCGGGTATTCTCCACACCAAGCCGTCAAAGCCTCCAGTGAGGAATGGCAGCGGATCTTCGAAGACGAAGACCGAAAGATCTTCTCTGTCTACACCAGCGAAGGCGAGCACATTGGAGAAGGCCAACTGGTCGTAGAGCAACCGTTGCTGGAGGCCCAGCTTTTCCTCATCATTGGCCGCAAAGACCTTTGGCACCATCATTATGGGACCATGGCGCTCATCAAGCTGATGGACCAGGCTTTCGAAACCCTTGGTCTGCACCGGGTGTGGGTGGATGTGCCAGAGTACAACGAGCATGCGTTGAGGATGTTCCGGCATCTGGGCTTTGTACTTGAAGGGCATCTACGAAAGACCCACCGCAAGAACAATGAGTGGTTCGACTCCCTATCCATGGGGTTGCTGACCGAAGAATATTCCCGGCGGCGGGCGCGGCTGATGAGCGGCGCTGCGGAATAGCACCCTCAGGCCAGCGTTTCATCGTTTCGGCCAAGGGACCGTTGTCATTCACTTCCCTTGACGCACCAGGAAGCGACATGAAGTAACACCGATCGATTCCGGGATCGCAGCGTGCCCTGCCACGGATATAGAACCACCAGCTACTCCCGCCCCCGGGGTAAACATCACCTGTTAGGTAGGAGGACCTTATGCCGGTAATCACCATCAACGGCCCAATTGGGAGTGGTCCAGCACCCGTCATAGGACAGTTGGTGGCTGACATGCTGGGCATAAATTTTGTGGACCGGCTGATTTTCACCACCGCCGCCAGGATGATGGGGGCGCCGGTGGGGGCGTTGATAGAAAAAGAGCAGCGGGTCATCAAATTCCGCGACCGCCTGGGCCGCCTGGTACAGACTATGCTGGAGCGATCGGCGGTTTCCGGGGTCAGCGCCGAGCCCTACTTTGGACGGGGGCTAGAGACACTGCCCCCGGAGATATACTCCGAGATGGCCGGAAGCGCCACCGCCACCATTCCCCAAGTGGACGACAAAGTGTTCATAGAGGCCACCACCACGGTGGTCAAGGACCTTCACCGGAAGGGTAACGTGGTCATCATAGGCAGGGGCGCCAACGTCATTCTGGCCGATGCCACCGACGTTCTTCATGTGGGCTTGCTGGCCCCCATGGAGGCGCGGGTGGAAACGATGATGAGATTGGAACACCTGGAGCGGGAGGATGCCCGGGCCGACCTGGAAGAGCTGGACAAAGCAAGGCTGGAGTTTTTCCGCAAGTTTTTCAAGGCCCGGCCCAACGACCCCGAGCTGTTCCATCTGATGCTGAACATGGGCAAATTGCAGACCAAGACCGCCGCCGAGATGATCGTGCACGCCGTTGCAGATCTGAAGCCTTGATGGCCAACGTGGTTCTCGGCTCCATGTTCCGTAGCTGCCCGGTCCGTCTGGCCTAAACTCCAGAGGCGTATCACCGATTGTTCCCTTTCGCCGACGCCAATGCCCGCCATCGCTCTTTCCCGATAGTCAACGTCACGCTTATAGCCCTCAGTGCGCTGGTGTTCCTATACGAGATCGTTGTGAGCGGTGGGTCATTGCTGGGCGGTGGTGGGAACCAGGATAGCGCGGTATTCTTCTACAAGTGGGGATTCATCCCGGAAGAACTGACCAATGGCCGGTCTTTCGAGGTGCTTCGAACAGGTTCCTCCTCGATAGACATCACCAGCCCTCTCCCTACCTGGACAACCATATTCTCTTCAATGTTCATCCACGGCGGCCTGCTGCACTTCGCCGGGAATATGATGTTTCTGTGGGTGTTTGGCGACAACATCGAGGACCGGCTAGGCCACGTCAAATACCTGCTTTTCTACCTGTTGGCCGGCGTGGCAGCCGCTCTGAGTCAGCTGGGCGTTGATCCCCACTCCCAGGCTCCAATGGTGGGAGCAAGCGGCGCTATCTCCGGTGTGATGGGAGCCTACCTGCTGCTGTACCCCTACAACCGGATCAAGGCCCTGGTGGTGTTTTTCTTCATCACCGTGATGCAGTTGCCCGCGATGTATTTTCTGGGCATCTGGTTCTTAATGCAGCTCATCAATGGTCTGGGAGTGTTGGGCATATCCGCCCAGGTCAATGTGGCTTTCTTCGCCCACATAGGTGGCTTCCTGGCCGGAATCGTTTTGGCCGCGGGCTACCTGGCGCTGACCGGCCAGCGGGTGTGGCCTCCCTACCGGCCCCCGCCGGACTACCGGTGACGGCCGGGAGAGGGTTATCCCTCTTCGCCGGTTGCCGATGGGTACCCCATCTCGATCCAAGCCGGGGTCCCTTTTTCATCCACCACCTGCACCTGGTCCCTTCCGTCGCGCCTGAGGATGCTGGCGGCGGTCGTGGCCCGCATCCCGGCCGCGCAAACCGTGACCACGGGGATATCACGGGGCAGGCCGTCCAGGTGGTCTTGCAGCTCGCCCAGCTCAATATTGAGCGCCCCGCTTATGTGCCCGCTCTGGAACTCGCTGCGTTGCCGCACGTCGATGATTAGAGGCGCCTGGGGTTGATTCCGCAGATTGTTTAACCCTTCCAGGTCAAGCCGGCTCGTGGAAAGGGCAGGCAATCCGGCGGCCGTCCAGGCGTCTATGCCGCCGGCCAAGAATCCGTTGATCCGGTCGTAGCCGATGCGGATGAGCTGACGCACCATCGTGTCGTGTTGGTTGGCCTCCGGGGATAGCAGCACCAAGGGCTCTCCCCAGGGCACGATCCATCCTACCCACGTTGCAAAGCTGTTGCCAAATGGTATGGCGAACGCATCTGGAACGTGTCCAATGTTGAATTCCCTTTCGGGACGGGCATCCACCAGGTGTACTCCCTCCTCCATCTGGTGCCGGACGGACAGGGCGGTGAGGGAGGCCAGCCGAGGCACGCCGCCAAGCACGTCGGGGCCTCGCCGGTTTATGTCGGCCATGCGTGGGAAGTACCTGGGATAGGACCCCAGGTTGGCCAGAGCGAACTGTACGAAATCGCCTTCTTCTATCTGGGCTGCGAAGGGATTATGGTCCTTCTCTTCCTTGATTGAGCTGGGAATATTACCGTCTCCGGCAGGAGCCACAGAGCAGAATGAGCCGCCGCCATGGGTGGGGTAGACCGCTACGGTCTCGGGAAGTTTGAGCAACTTCTCGTGGATCGTGTGGTGCAGCCAACGCGCCAGGAAGGGGCAATGCGGCTGCCCAATAGATCAACGCGGGCGGCGCCGCCGGGCATGAGAGCGCCCCCGGTGAATATCGCCGTGGGCCTCCCATTCTCCTCCACCAGGTAGGAGATGCTCTCTGGGGTGTGACCCGGCGTGTGCATGACTCGAAGCTTGAATTCGCCCAGATCCAGGTCGTCGCCTTCTTTCAGACGCATGGAAGGGAAGAGTAATCCTCCCGAGGCGCTGGCCCCCACCTGGCAACCGGTCTGGGAAGCCAGCTCTCTGGAACCTGAGATGAAGTCGTTGTGCAGGTGGGTTTCCAGAACATAGGCGATCCGGACGCCATGGTTGGAAGCGATCGCGGTGTAGTGGTCAATATCGCGTACCGGGTCGATCACCACGCATTGGCCGGAACTTTCCGAACCGACTACATAAGAGTTATTGGAGAGGTTCTCAATCCTGACTGTTTCAACGAACACCGTTCATCTCCATATGTTGCCCCGTATAGAGTTCACGGTCTAGAAGGCCGCCACTTCAGAGCAGTGAATCGCGGTGGATCATGGCGCCGGCGCGTTGGCCGCGGGCGGTTGTTCGGGGCTGGAGCCCTTGACGTCGCACCCATGTGAGGCCACAGTCGACAGTAGCACCACGCCGATCACCAGGGTTGCTACCAACCACCGCGGCTTGAAGTTCCAAGGATTTTGCATCTGAGATGTTCACTCCGATAACTTGTAATTGTGAACCACGGTTCATCCAAAACGAATGAACGGGTGTCTCAAGCCCTGCT
Organism: Chloroflexota bacterium; assembly: GCA_022566155.1. GTDB lineage: Bacteria > Chloroflexota > Dehalococcoidia > Lucifugimonadales > UBA3495 > JADFJS01. The sequence continues at coordinate 2,961 of JADFJS010000083.1, read as the reverse complement.
ACAGCGTATCAGTATAGCATCTGCTAGTAAGGGCCGTTTGTATCTGCGTCCGGGTCATTTTTGTCTACTTGGGCCGCTCCGGCGGCGTCTGTGTGTTCTCGTTGCGTCTTGATGCGCGCTTGATAATGGTCCCGATCCCGGGCTCGATGCGGGGAGCCGGGTTCAAAGAAGGACGACGCCGGACCGGGGCCAGCGAGGGTCCAGTGTGGGTTCCGGCCGCTATCTGCAAAGTTTCACACGGCCAAACAGGGTGCCAGTACCCTAGGGACAAGGGAGTCGGATTGGCAGACTGGGTGATATAACACCATTCGGTCCGGGGGCACACCAATGCGGTTACAACTCCGGGAGCGGATCACCGGTTTGACGATCAACCGTGTGGTCCGGGACGCCATAAAGGTCACAGACCACACCAGGCGAGGCCGGACTGGAAGTCTTGGGCGGGGTATATTGGCGGCTCTCCAACTTGCCAGACTACCGGTGACCGGTGTGGCGGCCCCCATAAGTGCTCCAGACGAAGACGGCGCCAAGGCCGAGTGTAGCTGGCAGGTATTGGTGGTCGAAGATGAACCTATGGTGGCGGAGATGTTCAAGACGGTCCTCGAGGACTCCGGTCACCGGGTCACCACCGTGCCCGATGCGGCCAAGGCGTTGGCCGCCCTGGAGGACCGGGACTTTGACCTTGCGGTGATCGATCTTACGCTGCCCGAGATGGATGGCTGGGAGGTTTGCCGGCGGATCAACCGGAATTATCCGGATATTCCGGTTATCGTGACCTCCGGTAGTGCCATCAGCATGGAGGCGGTTCGAGAACAAGGGGCCTCGGTCAGCGCCGTTTTTAGTAAACCTTTCGAGATGCAAGAGCTATTGAACGCTATCGACGTAGCCACCGCCAAAGGCACAGTGGTCCGTGGGGACTGATCCCCTGGCCAACCAGCGGCAATGGCGTGACAGATTCGATTCCACCACACTGTAACTTCCCCCATTTACTCCGACGGTCATTGCCGCGGCGGGAGAAAGCCCGGTATTTCCCGTGCTTGGGGCGGGTGGCGGACTCCCCATCCCGGTTTGAGGGGAACCATCTCCACAGGATCGGGTGTCACTAGCAGATACCCCTCACCGCCTCCACCGGCACGCCGGACCGGTTAGTATTGGTATAGTTCAGCACCGGGCCGCAACGGGCCCCGATCGGGCCGCCGGTCAACGGGTGCCTGGCCCATTTTATGATAAAATAATCACAGCCCAATAGAAGCGTTCGCGCCATACCTTTGCTTGGAGGCAAAGTATGCTTGAGTACAAGCCCAATATCGTCCTCTCAAACCAGGAATTTAAAGTGGTGGGCACCCGGCCTATCCGCCAGGACGGCGCCGACAAGGTCACCGGCCGGGCCCTCTACGGTGCAGATATCTCACTACCCGGTTTGCTCCACGGCAAGGTCCTGCGAAGCCCCCATGCCCACGCTAGGATCAAGTCCATCGATGCCACGCGGGCGCTGGCCCTGCCCGGAGTTCATGCCGTGGTAACCTCCGAGGAGATGGCCAAACCCTCGGGCATCATCGCGGATCAGGCTGAAGGCTCACTTTCAAACGCCCGTTTCATGAGCAACAACATCCTGGCCGAAGGCAAGGCGCTCTACAAGGGCCATGCCGTGGCGGCGGTTGCGGCGGACAACCCTCACATCGCCGAGCAGGCCCTGTCCCTGATCGATGTGGAGTATGAGGTCCTTAAACCCGTGCTCGACGCCAAGGAGGCGATGAAAGAGGAAGCCCCTCTGGTCCACGAACGGCTGGCCAACCTGTACAATGCCAGGTCCCGCGCCGGCGGCACCCGCTCCGAAGACGACACGGAAAAGAGTACAAACGTATCCAATCGATTTGAGTTCGTGCTTGGGGACCTGGAAAGCGGGTTTCAGGCCGCGGACGTGATAGTGGAGAAAGAAGTCTCCACCGTGGCCGTGCACCAGGGGTACATCGAGCCCCACTCGGCGACGGCATTGTGGCACGGCGATGGGAACCTGACCCTTTGGTCGAGCAGCCAGGGTCACTTTTCCGTGCGGGATAACACGGCAAGGATGCTGGACATCCCAATCTCCAAGGTCAAGGCCATCCCCATGGAGATCGGAGGCGGCTTTGGAGCGAAACTGGCGATCTACCTGGAGCCGGTGGCGGCGCTGCTGGCCAAGAAGACGGGTAAGCCGGTAAAGCTGACCATGAACCGAACCGAGGTTTTCGAGGCCACCGGACCTACCTCCGGGACCAACATTCGGGTGAAGCTGGGCGCCACCAAAGACGGAAGACTGGTCGCGGCGGAAACTCACCTTATATTTGAAGCCGGCGCCTTCCCCGGCTCCCCGGTACCGGGTGGAGCACAGTGTATGTTGGCGGCCTACGACATACCCAATACCTATATCGAGGGGTTTGACGTAGTCGTGAACCGGCCCAAGACGTCGGCTTACCGGGCCCCCGGTTCTCCGGCCGCTGCCTTTGCAATGGAGACGGCCATAGACGAGCTATGCGAAAAGCTGAAGATGGACCCCATCGAGTTCCGCCTGCTCAATAGCGCCAAAGAGGGTAGCCGCCGGGCCACCGGTCCGTTGATGCCCCTTGTCGGTTTCGTTGAGACCCTTGAGGCGGCCAAAAACCACCCTCACTACACTGCGCCATTGGAAGGCCCCAACCGGGGCCGGGGCGTGGCCAGCGGCTTCTGGGGAAACGGCACGGGCCCATCGAACGCCATGGCCACGGTGAACACCGATGGGACCGTGAACCTGGTTGAAGGGTCCCCGGACATCGGCGGCACCCGAGTCTCCGTCTCCCAGCAGTTTGCCGACGTTCTGGGCATAGCGGCGGAGGATATAAGGCCCCAGGTCGCGGATACGGCATCCATCGGTTTCACGTCCAACACCGGTGGCAGCGGGGTGACATTCAAAACGGGTTGGGCCTGCTACGAGGCGGCCCTTGACGT
>JADFJS010000168.1 GCA_022566155.1 Chloroflexota bacterium | reverse complement strand
ACGGTCTCGGCCTCACCAACCACGAGCTAGGCGTCTTCGCCTTCGCGTACGACAGGGGATATTGTAAGGCCGGCTTGCCCAAGAGCATCGCCCACTCTTTTAAGGTATGCCTCGGCTTCGGCTAGATAGGCGGCCATGATCTGTTCCAGGTACATGCCGCTGGTATCTTCCAGCCCCGCGGCCGGGATACTGTAAGCCCTCAACAATGTTACGGGTGTACCGTTGCTGAGTCCCAGCCTAACGACGTAGGGCAGGACCTGTTCGGCCAGGGGAGAGCCGTCTAATGGTACAAGAATTCGCTGGTACATCGATGCTCCTTGTGTCCAGGCAGCGAGCATTGGCCCGGTGCTTGGACCAAACTATTGCCGGTTACAACTCTTCCACGGGCATCGTGGCGATGCCGTAGGTTCCGTAGAAGAAATTGGCATAGTGGGTCGATCCGCCGGAGACAAAGAGTAGGTACTGTTCCGGGCTTTCCAGCGCCGTAATGGTTGCCTCGGGATCGTTCTCCAGATGTTGCAACTCGGGGTGTTCGAGCCAGGCGCCGCTTGCATCCTTGGCCATACCCCGCGTGCCGAGGACCGATTTCAATGAGATGGTGCAGTTTTTGTGCAGCCAGGCCTGGGCGTCCTGCTTGCTCATGCCTGCCTCGGCCATGATCACCGCCCGGGAAGGGCTCAGGATGATGGGATGGTAAGGGCCCTGGTAAGGAAATCTCTTGTTTGTGTGGCCCACCTGGGCCGATTGCCAGCCTCGGATCCAGCCCCCGGCGCCGGCGTTGCGGTAGAACATCATCGAGGCGATGTTACTCAGCGTGTCCTCATGGGTCTTGGAGCTGGAGTCGATGATATCCGTGGGGCCGGTCACGGAGACCATGGTAACCGCGCTTTCGTCACGCTTGAACCCCTTGTCCATATGGTAGGGCTGCCAGGGACTTAGCTCCTCGTTCTCGGCGATGCACATGCCGAACTTGGTTGGCAGTCCGATGTAGTTGGGGTCGCCGGCGCCGGCCTTGCAGTAGCCGATGTTGATCAGGCACAGGCGCAGCGCCCGTCCGATGGCCGTGTTCGCGGCATTGACGACCCCCGGGCCCATAGCTGAGGTGCCGGAGTTTATCCCGGCTTTCTTGGCGATGGGGCCGTTGACCAGGATTATCGGTGCTTCGGTATGGCCGGAGACCTGCATGTCCCGGTGATTCATCTGGGGTTGGGCCAGGCAGTCGATGGCGGCGAGGAGAACGGGGAATTGCTCCGGCCGGCAGCCTGCCATGACGGCGTTGATCGCGATCTTTTCGACGGTGGCCAGTCCGAAGCCTGGCTCCATCACCATGACCACGTCCTGGGGCTGCCTTTTGGTCCCCTTCAGCATCTGCTCGACAGCGGCGGGCGTGGGCGGCATGACGGGAATGCCGTCGCTCCAGTCCCGTTCCGCCAGGAAGCGGTTCACCGCGTCAAGGCCCTCGGGCGTCTCATCCATCTCTACGATGAAGGTCTCGGTGGCCTGGCTACCGTTCCGTGCCTTCCTGCTGGTACCCAGGGATGCGGGAAGCACGGTGAGACCCTGGATGATGGCGTCGATCTGCTCATCCACCATATTGCGGATGAAATCGGGCTGCTGGCCGGTGGTTGCGTGAGGGATGGTGACAAATGCCGTACTGGGCTGGCCCCATCCATCCACGCAGGACTGCCATGCCCTGGCAAAGCTTCGGGCGGCGATGCCCACGGCGGGGATGCCGGCCTTCTCAACGGCGACCATATCGTGGGCAAGCCACGACGTGCAACCCCCTCAATGGGCGGTGGCGCCGATCATGGCGTCCACCTCCGCGGCGATGCGCGCCGCCTCCTCCTCATCTATATGGTTGCCGCGGCTGAGAGCGGGGCGGCCCGGCATGAGGTCGCCGCCGTATCGCACGAACTTTACGTTGGTGAACCGCTGGCTGATCCGGTCGGCCACCCAGTCCACCGCGATATCGGCGCCACCCGTCAGGTTGTTGTAAAGGCCGATGGTCTTGCCATCGAGGCTGGACAGGCGCGGGGCCGGGGGCACCTTGAAATCAACCCTGTCCGCGGCGGGTGACATAATGTGCAGCTTCATGCCTTTTCTCCTCCCACTGGACGCACGGCGGCGGCGGCGGTTACTTGACCTCCTGGACCTTCTCCCGCTCCACCAGTTGCCAGTCGATCTCGTATCCGAGACCCGGCATCTCGGGGGCATATACCAGCCCCTGGTTATCGACCTCGATGTCCTCAACCAGCGCATACTTGTTGGCCCCGCTGGAGGGGAACACCTCGTAGTAGTCGCAGTTGTTGACCGCCATGATCACGTGGAGGTTGGCCACGTTGTTCAGCGAGTTCCCCCCGTGATGTATCTCGCACTTCATGCGAAACCCCTCGGCGATGTGCGCGATCTTGATCAGAGGCGTGATGCCGCCGGTCACCGCAACGTCGCCCCTCAGGATGTCGGTGGCCCCTTGATGTATCCACTGGGC
>JADFJS010000082.1 GCA_022566155.1 Chloroflexota bacterium | reverse complement strand
ACGTGATTTAGAGTTTGCAGGTTTGATCTACTCTAAAATTATTTTGAATGAAAAGAATCGTGCTGTTAGAGTTTTGTATTCTGCTAACAAAGAGAGGAAAGAATGAAGAGACTAACTGAGAAAAAACAATTGGATGTATTAGAAAAAGAAGATACAACATTTAGAAAATTTATGAAAAATCAAATACCAAATTAATTAACGAAAAATAATTAGGCAGACAAGTAGTTGCCCTCGCTCGTAAACTGGATAAAAAAGAATCTATAAACCCTAACCCAATGACAAGAGCAACAGCAAAGCGAGAACCAAACATAAGATTCACTTGTTTAGTATGCAAGAGAAACATTTTCCTCCAAAAGACAAGGCATATATGCAACGGGGAGTTTAAGAATCCGGGGAAATGGCGCAAGAGGACTATTAAATTGAATACTTAACACTAAATACTAGAACGATGGATGATACAAATGATGGAATAATTGCCAATCTTATCAAGGATAAATACGAGTTGACAGAGAACTAGGTCACAACCAGCCTGTAGGCCAGGGAAGAGTCTGGGTTGTAGAGGGCGATCCGGACCTGCGTCCCCACTTGAAGGTCGCTGAAACGTGGGCTGGGATTTCCTCTCAGGGTAATCCGGACCGGAGTCGATTCGAGAAGCAATAGTTCCACCGGGTCTCCCCGCCGCGGCGCGATGGTCACCGCCATCCGCTCCTCATCTATAGCGGTTATCTCGCCGCTCACCCGTTGTGTGCGGGAGGGCTCCAAGGTCAGCGTCAATGCTTCACCGGAGATGGGGTCGTAGGTACCGTTGACCACCCTCTGGCCCACCGCAAGTTCGCCCGCGGCAACCGGTTGTCCCTGGCTTGTGAGCTGGGTGGATCCCGTTAGCGTTACGGTGAGCACATCAGACCGGTCGCTGAAGATCGTGACCCGGCCATCCCCCTGGGAAGAGTCGGCTATACCGCGGATAGTGCCCGTTATCGAGGCTGGTTCAGGGGATTTCAAGCCCAGAAATACCAGGACTTGTCCGGCGCCTGCGGCCGATGCACCGGCGGCGATGTCCGGCCTAAAGCGGGTACTGGGCCGTACCAGGTCGCCCACTCGGACTTCGGTGATCGATACCCGCCGGCCGTCGCGGTGGATCACCGTGTCGGCGGTGTGAGAAAAGGTCGCTACTTCTCCCTGCGCGGTCAGGATGGAGAAATTGCCGGTCAACACCTTGCCGATGAAGCTGTAGACTACCCCGGAAACCGTCGATTGGTCCGATTCCAGGGGCAGCTCTTCCAGCTTGATGATCGACAGCGATCCCGGGTCGAAGCTGGCTGCCACTTGAAGGTACAGCAGAGAGCCCAATTCATCCGGCTCATCTACGGGCAGAATCAAGCTTTCTGCGGCGACGATTAGCGCCATGGGCCGCCCGGTGGCCCGGTCCTCGATCGTGATGGTCTCCGCTCCCCCGTCTTGGGTGTCTACGGCGATGACGGCGCCGGCTATCTCTCCACTGCGGGCCATGGGTAGAAGCACGTCGGCAAGCTCCGAGGCCAGGACCTCCCCGCCGGATACGGTTATCCACATCGCAGTACCGGTGTTCAAATCGTAGCGGACGGTGACCCGGTGTCCCAGGTCCAGGTCGCGGAACAGAAGCCGCCGTCCCCGAAACATGATGGAAGAGTCCGAGTCGACCGCGACTTCGGTGGAAGCCAGGCCCGGCGAGTCGACGGTCAATCGCTGCCGCTGCCCGTCTATGCCGGAAATTATTCCGGATACCTGCATGGAAGGCGTTCCGGCCCGGAATCTGGTCATTGCGCCGGCGTAGGCGTTCTGGACAGAGTCCCTTTCCTGACGCACTTGCGCCCTGAGGGATGGCACAACCAGCTGGGAGGCATCGTTCAGGATAGTTAGATGGAATGAGCTGTTTTCGGCCAGCCGGCCGCGTAGTGCCGCCAACACGCCGGTGGCCTGCGAACGCTCGGCTTCTTCCAGCGCCGCTATTATGCGGTCGAGAGTTTCGGTGGCCCGGTCCAATCCGGTGATCAGCAAGGACTGGGAGGCCAGGTCCTGCTCCAATGCGGCGGTTACCACCTCACCGGGGCGGAGGCCGCCTATATCGCTTAGGATCGTCGCGGATATCTCGTTGCCTAGCCGGTCCCTGATGCCTACCGTGCCGTCCTCGCCTATCGAGGTCACCACGCCGGTGAAGTGACTGGTCCTCACCGGGCGGTCCGGTCTCACCATAATGCTGAGGGCCAGGATCACCGTTTCACCATCAGGTGCGCCTCGGACGGCAACCGGATCGCCGACGGCCAGGTCCCCAGCGGCCGCTTGTATCCGGCCCGGAATGCGTACGTCGGTTTCCACGGTGGCGGATATCTCCACCGGGCCGGCTTCGGTCTCCACGGTGATTAGCGTTATCTCGGAACCCGGCGAGATGGAGGACACCGTGCCGAAGAGTCCCTCCGCTGTCTGGCGCGCCGGCGAGAAGGAACCGGCGCCCGCGGTGATAGAAAGCATTAAGGCCGACAGGGCCAGAATGACAGCCAGGCTGGGTATCCTCAAGGTTGTCCTCCAGAATGAGGGTAAAGCAGTGGGAGCACATCGGCGCCGGGAAAGCTCTGCGCCCCGGCCGCCGGGTCACGTCAAGGTATGTATATGACGGTCCTTACCAGAGACCTGCTCTCGCCGGTCAACGAGGTGGCGATAATTTCTATGGCCAATGGGTTTTCCCAAGGGACGATAGTCACGTCTACAGCAAAGCGGCCTGCCACGTCGGGAGCCGCCAGGTACCCATTGACGCTCACGGTGGCGTCGGGTGAAGTGATTCCCGTAACGGTGATGGTACTGGTGTCAACCACCATGTCCCTTGAAGGAAATGTGACTTCCAGCGTTAAGGGGTCCAGGGTAATGGTTGCAGCCAGCGCCGGCTCGGCTGTCGGTGACGGCAAAGGAGATACAGTGGGCGACGGAGCCTGCGTAGGCGTGGGAGGGGGCGCCGGCGTCGGCGTAAGCGTCTGCATGGGGCTGGGGGCCGGGGCCACAGTAGCGGTGGGCGTGGTGGGCGAAATAGTCACTATTGTTGAGGAAGCCGGTGCCGTGGCGGTTGGCGCAGTGGTGGCTGACTCGTCTCCGCAGGCGATCAGTAGAACCAGGATCAGACCCATAATGAGGCCGAACGGCGCGGCCCCGCGGAACGGGATCACCATTTTAACCGGATGTTTGGCAACCGGTTTTCTGGTAACTGACTGGGACGGCCTTTCGGCCCCGGAGTACCGCGACATGCACTTTCCACCCAACACTTCTTCCTATGGCAGCTATTATAAAAGGTCGTGCTTGGATTCCATAGCTGACGAATCGGCGAGTTATGTTAAAATCGGAGGCAGCGCCCTAGAATGGAATCCTGAATAAAGTGGACTGGATCAGCCATGGATGTATCTCTTCGGCGCCTACGGGCCGAGGATATCGACCAGGTTATCGAGATCGAGCGAGAGGCCTTCTCTCCACTCTGGGCAAGCACCCCCTTCAAGCGCGAGCTTAACAACCGTTATGCTAGCTACCTGGTAGCCTATCGTGGCTCAGAGGTTCGAGAAACCGCCGTTCCCCCGAACGACGACCTGCCGAAGAACCGTTCGCTATGGGGCAGGTTCGCATTATTGACCCAAGCCGTCCTTGGCCGCAGGAGCGTGCCACCTGAGCCAGATTCAAACGTGACCGGGTATGTCAGCGTGTGGTACCAGGGTGAAGAGGCCCACATCACCGAGATCGCGGTGCGGGAGCCGCTTCGCGGCAACGGTATCGGCGAGCTGCTGCTGATCGGGTCCCTGCGCTCGGCGATGGAGTACGGCTCCCAGGTGATGACCCTGGAGGTCCGTGTCTCCAACTTCATCGCGCAACGCCTTTATGAGAAATACGACTTCAAGTTGGTGGGCACACGTAAAGCCTACTATTCGGATAACCGGGAAGACGCAGCGATCATGACCACCAGTCCCATACTCACCGATGAGTACGAACAGATGTTTCAGGATCGGCAAGAGGCGTACCGGTCCCGATGGGGAGAAATCCACATCGATTCCTAAGTAGGCACCAAAGGGTACTAGGAAAGTAGGTTACTCGAAATAAACTGGTGTTAATTGTTATTATTCCGACGTTAATACCCCCGAATACGCCCTGGTTTCGAATTGTGTAGTTGTGGTTGCTGTTGTTGACCACCGGCAACCCGGTTGGTAGAATGGCTCAGGCCTTAGCCGTTGGTATGCCGGTTTTTACCCGGGACGGTCTAAAACCAGTGAGGCCGGACCAGGCGAGCCCGGACCAGACAGAAGTGGATGTCTCTTTGGATCAGAGGTTTCCGCCAGGAAAGTTATGTTAGTGATTGGCCTAACCGGCAGCATCGGCACCGGAAAAAGCGAGGTCGCCCGTCTGCTGGAGTCGCTGGGCGCGGAACTGATCAATGCCGACCTGGTCGGCCATGAAGCCTACGCCCCCAACACAGAGGGTTGGCGCCAGGTGGTCGAAGCCTTTGGCCGGGATATCCTCCAGCCGAGCGGCGAGGTCGACCGGCGCAAGCTGGGGACCATAGTCTTCTCGGACCCGGAGCAGATGGCAAAGCTCAACGCCATTATGCACCCCCGCATCGCAGAGATGGTGGGTGAAAGGATTGAAAAGCTGCGGGACCAGGGGAAAGAAGTGGTGGTGGTGGAAGCGGCCCTGCTTTTCGAAGCAAAGTGGGACTACCTGGTGGACGAAGTGTGGAGCACCGACGCTCCGGTCGAAACGGTGATCCAGCGGCTTCGAGACCGGAACGGGCTTGAAGAGGAGGAAGTGCGCAAGCGCATCGACTCCCAGATGGACAGGGAAGAGCGGCTGGCGAGGTCGGACTTGGTAGTGGATAATTCCGGAGACGTGGCCGCGTTGGAGCAGACAGTCAGCTCCCTGTGGAAAATTAGAGTTAATCAAAGGACAGTGCGAAGATAATGGTTAATACGGCAGAGCCGACGTATAAAGAGTACGCAATAGAAGAGTTTCTGGTACGCGCCGAGCCCTACTACCGTCCCATCGGTGACGAGGAAGCGCTTTTCACTGCCGCGTACAAACAGCACATACCGGTACTGCTAAAAGGCCCCACGGGCTGCGGCAAGACCCGGTTCGTTGAGTTCATGGCATGGAAACTGGGCCGCCAATTGACCGACGCAGCGGGAGATTCCGGCCAGGAGCTCAAGGATGGTGAGATCCGGGTGCCCCTGGTAACCATTGCTTGCCATGAGGATCTTACCGCCAGCGACCTGGTCGGCCGATATCTGCTGGACGCCAATGGGACCCGCTGGATGGACGGCCCCATGACCCGTGCGGTTAAGACTGGAGCGATCCTATACCTGGACGAAGTGGTTGAGGCCCGAAAAGACACCACCGTCTTGATCCATCCCTTGACCGACCACCGCCGAATTCTACCTGTGGAAAAGACCGGGACCATCATTGAGGCCGACGACCGGTTCCTCCTGTGTATCTCCTACAACCCTCACTACCAGAGCGCGTTGAAGGACCTGAAACCCAGCACCAGGCAGCGGTTCATCTCCATCGAGTTCTTCTTCCCCCCAAGGGACATCGAGGCCGAGATTGTGGAGAGGGAAAGCGGCTGTACCGCCGAAATAGCCATGTCCCTGGCCAAGCTGGGGGAGAAGATACGCAACCTGCAGGAACACGGCCTTCAGGAGAGCGCCAGCACCCGGCTGCTGATCTACGCCGCCCGCCTCATGTGTGAGGGTATTGCGGCCCGCCGCGCCTGCCAGGTGGCCATCGTGTGGACCTTGACCGACGAGCTCGAGCTGCAACGCAGTCTCGAAGAGGTTGTCTCCTCCATATTCGAGTAGAGGTGTCGATGGCTTCCTCTCCCCCGGAAATCGTCAAAGAGGCCCTGGCCCAGCGAGTTGCGCAAACATTGGCCGACCCATCGTTGACCCCGGCCGCAGTCCTTCTGACGCTATACTCCAAAGACGGGGAGTATTGCATCTTGCTCCACAAGCGCTCCGAGCAAGTGGAGTACCACAAGGGGGAGATCTCCTTTCCCGGCGGCACTCAGGACAAGGAAGACCGGGACCCGTTGGATACCGCGCTTCGGGAAACCGAGGAGGAGATGGGTATCCTGCGGGAGGACGTAACCATCCTGGGGGAATTGGATGAGGTCGCCACGAACAGCGGGTTCCTGATCCGCGTCTACGTCGGGACCATTGAATATCCCTATCCCTTCAAGCCCAGTAACCTCGAGATTGCCGAGGTGCTGGAGGTTCCCATCGCAGTTCTGCAGGACCCGGCGAACCGGCGCGCCGAGTCTCGCTGGGACCACGGCCAGCTTACCACCAGCTACGCTTACGCCTATAAAGATCACCTGATTTTTGGGGCTACCGCGAGAATTCTTCAACAATTCCTCGAGCTATTGGCGACCGGAAAAGCGAAGGAGGGAGACTAAATTGAGTACCGCTCCTCTTACGGAAATCGAGCAGGAGCTGGCCAAGCTCCCTCCTACAGTATTGGAGACCTATCGAGAGGCTCTTCAATTGGTCGAGCCGGTCTTTGGGGATGAGGAGCTCATCCTATGGGCCAAGGAGGGTTTGGCCATCGGCACCCAGACGGTCAGGTCCTGGGAATCGGCCGTAGAGTATTACCGCGTCGGTCCCCAGGTGGCCCGGTTCCTGGCTTTCCCATCCTTCATGCAGTGGGCCCGCTGTGGAACCTACCTGGCCCAAGATTCTCCGGCCTTGGCCGTTGCCTTTTTCCGGGCCAGCACGTCCATCGTGCCGAATCTGCGGCCGCAGTACATTCCTCGTTGGGCCGGCTTAGGGCGCAGCCTCTACAAGGGCACGTGGAAGTCCAGCACACTGTCGGCCAAGTTCTTCGAGATAAGCCCCGACCTGGTCCGCAGCCTGCCCTTTTGGGACGTAGAGGTTTTCGCCACCCTGATTGAAGCCCTCTCCTACAAGTCCTACGACGTGGCGGCGGAATGCCTGGTGCTGGGTCGAGACGTACTCCCAGCCATGGGCCGGGAACGTGAAGCCTTCCTCTCGATGTCTCGCGCCCTGGTCGACAATAGCTGGCGGGAGGTCAAGACTTGCCTGGAGGTGGTACCCAAGGCCCTTCAGCAGGTAGATGAAAACCAGACGGGGCGCTTCCTGAAGCTGGGCGAGCGGTTGGCCAAAGTGGGCATGCGGGATACCTCACGCTTCCTGTCCGAAGGCAGCCAGGCCCTTTCCCGGGTATCCCAAGGCTCCCAGGGATACATTTTGGACCTGTGCGAAACGCTGCTGGCCATCTCCCCTGAGGCCGTTTCCCCATTCCTAAAAAGCCTCAGCGACGTGCTGAACCGCATCACCGTCAGCCAGATGGACACCTGGTTCCAGCAAGGATTGAGCCTGCTCAAGGACAACCCGGAAAGCGGTATCGCCTTTTTCAAGGTGGAGTCCAACACATCCGAAGCACTGCTAGAAACCCTTTCCTCCAGCCTGGAACTGGAACGGGTGAAAGGGATTATCCGCCTTTATTGCCGCGCCCTATCCGGCGCCCCCGTGGAGATTCTGGACACCCAGGAGCTGGTCAAAAAGAACATCGGTTGGGTGGACGAAGACTCGGCCTCCACCGATGGGACCAAGGTGTTTTTGCCGCCGGTGGTGGACCGCTATCCCAACAAGCAGGACAATTTCTCCTGGTTCAAGGTGGTCTCCACCCACCAGATCAGCCACCTGGAATTCGGCAGTTTCCTGTTCAGCTTTGAAACCCCCGCCACTCTTTTCGAGGACCGCCGCTTCAAATTAGAGGAGGAGGTGCTGATACGGTTGGGTGTCGCCAGGGAGGAGATGCTGAAACAGTTGGCGGATGACCAGGAAGAGCAGGAATTGCCCGATGGGTCCGTGCGGACATATACCGACATCGGCCGATTCCTGAGCCTGTTTGAGAACCGCAAGCTTGCATTCGACATCTTCACGGTTCTGGAAGACTGCCGCCTGGACTACCGCATCAACGTGGAGTACCCGGGCATACGCAAAGCCGCGGCCCGGGTCCAGGGTGAGTCGCTGGCCAACCGGCCCCGGATTCAGGACCAGGCATTGCAACAGGGCCTGGTAGAGCTGCTGATACACATGAGCCTGGAGCAGTTTACCGACCTCCCGGTACCCAAGGAGTATGAAGAGGCAGCCGTGATGCTGGCTCGAATCCTGCACGAGCTCAGGAACTCCCAGGCAACGGTGGAAGATGCCGCTGAGGCCACTTTGCGCGCATATGAGATAATCTCCCGGGTCGAAAATGAGACCCAGGAAGAGGACCAATTCCAAGAGGAAGACCTGGAAGAGCCAGGAGATTTTTCCGAGGAAGAGTTCCAGGAGCTGATAGATAAGCTGCAGGCCGCGCTTGACGCCGAGGGCCAGAGCGGAGAGGGAGAGTCCTACGAATCCCCCGATCCGGTGGATTACCGTGGTGACTTCAAGCCCGAGATGGTGCAGCTATTGGCCCGGCTCCAATCGGACCAGGGCCAGGAAGGTGAGGGGCAACCCCTGACCAAGGAAGAGCTGGAACAGTTGCTCCAGGACAGCGCCGAGCTGGATCTGGACGCGGAGCAAGGCGACGCAAGCAATAGCATGAGTCAGTTCGCCCAGAACCTAATGAAAGAGGCGGGTACGCCGCCACCCAACGCCCAGCCTGGCCAGGGCTACGGTCCCCTGCTTCATGACGATGACCAGGGCGGCGAGCTGGAGCCCAGGGAGCCGAAAACCTACGCTTACGACGAGTGGGATTTCCGCGCCGGCGACTACAAACCCAAGTGGTGTATCGTCAAGGAAAAGACGCTTGAGGAGGGCGATGCCGCTTTCTACAACGACGCCCTGAGAAACCATGCTTCCCTTTCCTCTCACATAAAGCGCCAGTTTGAGCTGATCATGCCGGAGAGTTTCAGGAAGATCTACCGGCTGACCGACGGCGAGGACATAGACCTGAACGCCGCCCTGGAAGCCTGGTGCGATCTGCGGATGAACGTACCCCCAGACGACAAGATTTACTGGCGCCGGAACCGCGCCCGCCGGGATGTGGCGGTGGTCTTCCTGCTGGACATGAGCGCATCAACCGCCGAGGCCATAGATGAGGGACGCCAGGTGGTGGACGACCGGGACGCCCCCGACGACCCGGTTGAGTACATGGTTTGGCTGCGCCGCCGCCGGGAAGGCCTGGTGCGCCGCAACTACAAGCGCATCATCGACCTGGAAAAGGAGAGCACCGCCCTGCTTATTAATGCGCTTGAGTCCATCGGCGATACCTACGGCATCTACGGCTTCTCCGGTTACGGGCGGGAGAATGTAGAATTCTATGTCATCAAGGACATCGACGAGCCCTTCAGCGACAAAATCAAACGGCGCATCGACAAGGTGACTCCGCTGCACGCTACCCGCATGGGAGCGGCCATCCGCCACGCCATAACCAAGCTGGAAAACCAGGACGCCGCTACCAAAGTTCTGTTCCTGATCAGCGACGGCCGGCCCCAGGACCGCGGCTACAGCCGTGAAGGCGTGGAAAAGGAATACGCCGTCCACGATACCCACATGGCGTTGATTGAGGCCAAGCGCAAGAACATCACGCCCTTCTGCCTGACGGTGGATAAGGCCGGACACGACTACCTGAAGAGCATGTGCGGCGACATGGGTTACGAGGTGCTGGGCGACATCTGGTCGCTGCCGGAGCGGCTGCCCATGCTTTACCGCAAGCTGACTACCTAAGGAGTCAGCCGTCAGCCAAGGCCCGCGCGCCGTGGGTTGGTCATCGGTGGCGCTTTAGGACGATAGCGTAGGATCC
>JADFJS010000081.1 GCA_022566155.1 Chloroflexota bacterium | reverse complement strand
CCGGCTGCTGGTAACCACCGGCGCCAGAAACGCCGTTTTCGACGTAGAGGCGGCTACCGAACTGGGCATCGTGATCTGCGGCACCGGCGGGTCGGGAGAAGGCCCCACGGAGCTGACCTGGGGATTGATAATCGGCCTGGCGCGGCAGATTCCCCTTGAGGACCAACAGACGCGCCAGGGCCATTGGGGGACTGCCGTGGGCATGGGGCTCAAGGGCAAGAACCTGGGGCTCCTGGGTTTGGGCCATATCGGCTCCCTGGTGGCCCGCGTTGGCAACGCCTTCGACATGAACGTGATCGCCTGGAGCCAGAACCTGACGGCGCAGCGGGCCGCCGAGTGTCAGGCGACCCTGGTGGACAAGGATACGCTTTTTCGGGATTCCGACGTCGTCTCTATCCACGTGCGCCTAAGCGACCGCACCCGAGGGCTGGTGGGCGCCAGGGAGCTGGGCCTGATGAAACCCAGCGCCTACTTCATCAACATCTCCCGTGGACCCATCGTGGACGAGGCGGCTTTGATAGATGTATTGCAACGCGGCGCCATCGCCGGTGCGGGCTTGGACACGGTGGACGTGGAGCCCATGCCGCCGGACCACCCCTTCCTAACCCTCTCCAACACACTAATTACCCCCCACATCGGCTACGTCACGCAGGAGTCTTACCGGGCCTTCTACGGCTACGTGGTGGAGGATATCAAGGCTTTCGCCAGCGGAGAGCCCATCCGCGTGGTCAACCAAGAGGTCCTGGAAGCGCCGCAGTTCAGGGGGGTGGAGTAGCACTGTTCCCAGATGATCATGATGTGTTGACCAACACCCCCATCCTAACCTTCCCCCGTAAAGGGGGAAGGGATTTATCCTCTCCCCTGATAGCTACTCGTACCTCAGTGCCTCCGCTGGATGGATGCGCGAGGCCTGCCTTGCCGGAAGGAAGGTGGTTAGCAGGGAGAATACGTAGGCCAACACCACGATGACGGTGATCTGGATCCATGGGATGCTGAACCGCAAGGTCTCGATGCCCACCTGTTCGCGGATGTCTTTGACTATGTTGTAAGACATGATGGTGCCCAATCCCAGTCCGATCGCTATGCCCAACAGGGCGATGAAAGATGACTCGAACAGGAAGCTGAGCTGGATCATCCCACGCCGGTAGCCGATGGCCCGCTGCACGCCTATCTGCTGGCGCCGCTCCACCACGGCGCGCAGGCTGATCACTCCCAGGGCGGCGATGCCCACCAGCAAGCCCATCGCCATGTACCCCGTGAAGAGGTAGTTGAACGCCCGGTTGGCCGAATTCTGTTGATTCACCACATCCGCCAACACTTCCGTTTCCATGCCGTGGTCGCGGAAGGCCGCTTCCAAACCCTTGCCGGCGGCGGACGGGTCGACGCCCGGGCTCACTTTGAAGCGGTACCGGGTGATGGGCACCACGCGCGGAGTGGCTTCTTCGAGCATCGCCCGGGCGGTAAACATACCAAACCCCATATTGCCGAAGTTATCCGATACCACGTCCAGGACACCGATGACGGTCAACTGCGTCACGCGGCCACTGAGCGGGTCCCGCACCTCGATTTCGATCGGCGCCATCTCGTCATCTTCGTAGAAGACGCCTTCCAGACGGAAAGCTATTTCGCCATCGTCAAAGCCGCCGCGGCTGGGGACGACCGCGGCATCGACAACCGCCAGGTTTGGGTCACGCCTCAGGGCTTCCCATACATCCCGGCTGGAAGGCCCGTAGCCATCCGATATCAGCTTGACCTTGTATTCGGTTTCAGCCAGAAAGCGGTCATCTGCCGCCCGCACCCGGTACCATTCCCACTTATGCGATTCAGCTCCCACCTGCCGTGCTTCAAAGGCGATGGTGGTGTAACCGCCAACGGCCCGGAAGCTGTCTGCGCTAAGGGCGGGGCTGTCTTCGATCGCCTGGCCGATGTCGGTGATGGGCGTGCCCGGAGCAATGGTCCCTTCAATGTCCCAACCTCCCGTGGCCGATACAACCCGATCCGATGTAGTGCTGAACGCCTCGGTCAAGATGGAAACGACGATAAGTGTAAAGATCACCAGGGCGAACATGGCCAGGGTCAATCCGGTGCGGAACTTGGCGCTCATGGGGTAGGCCACCGCGGTAACCAGCACCGGACGCATCTTCCCGAACCGCCCGGAGATGAAACTGATCCCCTTCAACATCAGATCGGAGTTGTACATTATGGTCCAGACGGCCGCGGCTACCATGGAGATTCCAGAGATGAAGAACATCTCGGGCCCACCTTCCAGGTCCCCGGCCAGGGTTCGCATCGTCGAAAAAGGTAGTATCCAGAAGACTAGATTGACCACGCCCATGAAGGTGAAGGCGATTCGGTCTCTCGCTTCGACCCTGACGGCGGTGCGGCGGAGGAAGCTCCGAATCAACAGCCCAACTCCGATAATCACCAGGGTGCCACCGATCCTAAAGGGCGCCGCTTCCTCGCCGGCCACACCCGACCAGCCAATCAGCAATCCAAGGAACACAGTCAGCCATCCGTTCAAGAGATAGGGCAAGATCAAGCGGAAGATGGCTATCAACACGCCGGCGGCCCAAATTGGGAACGCCAGCATCCAGAAAATCATCAAGCCGGCGTCCCTGGCCGACGCCCTGAACGCGCCATGGATCGCCGCCCTCCCGCTATAAAAGCCGAAGAAGAACGGGCGGAATATGGCGCGGACCACTGCCAGAAGTCGATCCTTAAGGGGGCGCTCAACGGGCAGGACCAGCGGCTCAGGGAGCCCTCGGATCGCCGTTACTATGTTCATACGGCTCACCCGGTATGCGGAAAAAGCCACGGTCCCAAAGGAAATGAGCATGCCCAAGCAGTAAGCGACTATGGCGCTTCGAGCTGTGAAGTGGCTGGTCAAGCGGAAGTTGTCATCGAAGGCGCCGATAAACCGGTTCGCCACCGTCACAATCAGGGCGCTGACACCCAGCCCGATCAACACCCCGATGGCCGCGGAGACCAGCGCGTAGGCCGTACCCTCGAACACGAACATCTGGACCAGATCGCGGCGCTTGGCCCCCAGGGCACGGGCCATCCCCATTTCCGTCCGCCGTGCCGCCGCCAGCATGATAAAGATGAGGAAGATGAGCAGGACCCCCACCATGATGGAAAACAGGCCCAAAATGATGAAGAAGGTGGTGACTCCTGAAGCTACCCGGTCTGCTATGTCCAGGGCAAGCCGCTTTACGGCCAGTACCCGGAAGCTCCCCAAGTCGGCCATAAGAGTGCTGACCTGCCGGCCCTGCTGGTCTAACTCGTCATCCTCCAGCGCGGCATCCTCCAGCGCCTCTCGTATCCCAGACTGGACCTGATCATCGGAAAGAAGGCTGATCAAAGCGTTGCTGACTTCTGGGCTGGCCAGCTCGGTTACCAGCTCTTCCAGGTCCTCTCCCAGGTTGCCTTGTTTTGAGGCGGCCAGCCGTTTAAGTGGCTCCAATAACTCCTCTTGGCTCAACAGGCTCTTCAGCTCCGCGGCCACGTCTGGGTCCGCGAAGTGTGCCCGAAGAAGCCTGGTCACCTCCTTGCTGAAGTCCGCGCCGTCTATCTCATTGCCCCGGTTGGACACTACAATTGAGTTGACCTGGTTCGGCCTGCCAAAGAGGTCCTGCGCGCGCAATAGCGGGATGATAATCGTCGCGGCGTCGCCGGCGAGACCGCCCCGGTCGACTACGCCCTTGACCCGGAAAACAACCTCACCGGAACCTGATATCACCAGGGATAGGTCGTCCCCGATAATTGCGTCCAGCTCATCGGCTGCCTTGTCGTTGATATACGCTTCGTTCCAATCCAAGGTATCAAGGTTGGCGGCGCCACCGGACGTTAGACGAAAGAAGCCGAAGCCATCCAAAGAGCCCGAGTCGACACCGACCACCCTAGCACGGCCCGCGCTGAGCAGGGTCCTTGGGTTTATCACCGGAACAATCTCGCCGATTCCCGGTGTCAATCCGTCCACCGCGTCAACGCCGGCCAGCGCATCGCGCAGCTCCTGAAACTTCGATTCCGGAAAGTAGGGGTTGGTGCCGAAGATGTCGCCCGAGGAAGCCCTGGCGGAAAAAATGATCTCATCCACGGGCCCCAGGACTTTCACCGCTTCGGTGCGGATAGAGTGGTTTATGGTGTCGCCGGTACCGAATGCGGTGGCCATGATCACCGAGCTCAGCATGATACCTACCACGATGAGCACCGTCTGAGCCCGCCGGCGGGGAATGTTGCGGAGGGCTAGCTTCAGCATGATGGGGTTGCGCCAGCCCAGAACGGCGACGATGACCAGAGCAGGCACAAAAATTGCCAACAGGACGGCCATGATCAGGTTCATGGAGACACCGAACAGCTCTTCCAAAGCTTCTCAGCCCTCAGCGATCAGCTTTCAGAGCTAGGACCGGTGTTGGTGGCAGACGACTGCAGTGGGCCAGAGCCGTGCCCATCGTCTACGATCATCCCGTCCCGCATCCGCACGATACGGTGAGCACGGCTCCCCACCTCTATGGAGTGGGTCACCAGCACAAAACTCTGTCCGTTGGTCTGGTTCAGATCACACATCAGGTCGATTATCCCGCCCGCCGTCTCGCTGTCCAGGTCGCCGGTAGGCTCATCGGCCCATACGATCGCCGGCTGATTCACCAGGGCGCGGGCGATAGTCACCCGCTGCCGTTGTCCGCCGGACAGCTCCCCCGGCAGATGGCGTGCCCGGTCGGTCAACCCCACCATCTCCAACATCTCCAGAGACCGGAACCGGGCCTCTTTCGCGCCGACGCCGGAAACCAGCAAGGGCATCTCCACGTTTTCCACGGAGCTCAGGACAGGGAGGAGGTTGTAAAGCTGGAAGACGAAGCCCATGCGCCGGGCCCGGTAATCGCTGCGCTGGTCGTCTGCCAGATCGTGCAGCACCACGCCGTCGATAAGGACCTGGCCGTCGTCTATCTCATCCAGACCGGACAGGCAATTTAGGAGAGTAGTTTTCCCGCAACCGCTGGGTCCCATGATGGCGACCATCTCGCCGCGAGTCACTTCCAGGTCCACGCCGCGAAGGGCATGCACCGATACGGTCCCGGTATCGTAGGTCTTGTGAAGGCCGTGGGCCGCGATTATCAGGTCCTGCAAAATTCTCCGCCGATCGGTACTGATTGGCGCCGGTTAGGACTCCCGCAACGCCCGCGCCTTGACTTGCTCCAGCCACCACCATAGGCGGCTCCAGACCAACCGCCGCTCCCCGTCGGCCAGCGCACGGCCCAACTCGGCGCGGCAGGCGACCACCGCCTTCCCGGCCAAGAATCCCCAACACCCGGGCTGCCCGCTTATCCATCCGGCCACCCGCTCCCTGTTGTCGCTGATAATTCCGGCCAACATCGGATCAAGGTTTTCCAGTTCCAGCGGGTCAGCGTCACTCATGCGGATGTTTGTGCATCGGTGGCTACGCTCAGGATTCCAACGCCGTCGTCGTGGGGAAAGGTGTCTGGCGTACCCAGCCAAACCAGATGGGACCGCCAGAAGGGAATCTTTGACCACCGCATTTCCCGTTGATGAATCCTACCCGCCGCCCACGGGACGCACGATCTCCAAGACGTCTCCGTTTTGAAGCTCCACCTGCGGGAACAGCTCTCTCTTGATAACTTCGCCGTTGTAGCCCACGGCCACATGCTGCAGGTTGAACCCGAAGGAAGCCAGGTAGTCAGCGAGGTTGATGCTACCCTCTATTTCTCTGGGTTTGCCATTTACCATGAGGTTTATCATCTTACATTGAACCCTTCACGGAACCTTTACCGAACCTTTTAAAGCGAGCCTTCCCTGGATGTGGGGGTCAAACGCCCTTCGGCCTGTTTTCCATCGGACCAGAACTCCATCATTGCCTGTTTTATCTGCCGGGCGGCTTCGCCAGGTTGTGGGGAACCCAGGATGCTGGAGATTACCGCCACGCCGGCGGCGCCCGCCGCCAGAACCTGAGTCGCATTGGCGGGAGTTATTCCGCCGATACCGATGAGGGGCAACCGGCAGCGCTCGCCGATGCGGCGCACCAAACCGGGGCCGGCCGGGATGTCTCCAGGGTGGGTTGCAGTGGCGTACATGGTGCCAACGACCAAAAAATCGCAACCCTCGGCCTCTGACAGAGACGCTCCGGATTCCGAATGCACCGAGCGGCCGATGAGTGATCCGGCCCCCAGGACCCGGCGGGCCGCGTCCACCGGCAGCCCTTCCTCGCCCAATTGGACACCATCGGCGCCAACCGCGGCGGCCACGTCGGCCCGGTCGTTGATGATCAGCAAGGCCCGTCCCGCGATCGCATCACGGAGGGAGAGCGCCAATTCCAACAAAGGGCCACCGGAAAGGTCCTTCTCCCGCAGCTGCACCATGTCAACGCCACCCGCAACGGCCTCGGCAACCCGGGAGACCAGCGTGTCTTCTTCAACGATGCTTCGGTCAGTGACTAAACACAGGCAAGGCTCGGGTACCTTTGGGGCCATGGGCGCTCAGCTACGGGCCGTGGCTGGTTGAGGCACTTCGGCGGTTGGGCTGCTCGGCGCCGCATATTGCCGGGTGGCGATCCTGCCGGCCAGGTAGGCTTTGCGGCCCGCTTCTACCCCCAACTTGAATGCCTCGCCCATCAGCGCCGGGTCCTCGGCCTGGGCGATGGCTGTATTTACCAACACCGCATCGGCGCCCAGCTCCAAGGCCTTGGCTGCGTCGGATGGGACGGCCAGACCGGCGTCCACCACCACGGGAATGTTGGCCTGCTCGATGATGATCTTGATCTCTTCCACCGTATGTATCCCCTGACCGGAGCCTATGGCGGAACCCAGGGGCATCACGGTGGCGCATCCCACCTCTTCCAGCCGCATGGCCAGTACCGGGTCGGCGTGGATGTAGGGTAGAACGATAAATCCATCGGCCACCAAAAGGCGGGCGGCCTCCAGGGTAGCCGCGGGGTCGGGGAACAGGTACTTGGGGTCTGGAATCACCTCAAGCTTCACGAAGTCTGTCTGTCCCACCTCACGGCCCAGTTTCGCCACAAATATGGCTTCCTCGACGGTGGCGCACCCGGCGGTATTGGGTAGGATCTGGTATTTACCCCAGTCGATGAAGTCGAGCAAGGTTTTCTGGGTGGGGTCGTCCAGGTCCAGACGGCGAATCGCCACGGTGATCATGCCGGTGCCCGAGGCCTCCACCGCCTGCACCATGTCCTCCATGGTGCGGTACCTTCCAGTACCCAGGATGAGCCGCGATTTGAAGGTCTTGCCACCGATCACCAAGTCGTCTGACATTTCGTTATCTTCTCCAGGGGGTCTTGATAAAAAACCAAACCGCCAGGTTCACAGCCTGGCGGTGAGTTTAATTGGCTTCAGCGTCTCATCCCTACGCCAGCATTACCTGGGTCAGGTACACGCGGTCGCCCCGATGCATCGGGGCCTCTCAGCCTGGCAAACCCAAGCTCCCGCCAGTAAATAAGGCTCTTTTCTGCTACAAAGCCAGCTTATCACCACGGTGATTTCGTGTCAACGAGACTTTAGAGCTGGTACTCCTTCAGGTCGGCGGCCAGGACCAGATGGGCGCCGGTAAGGTCCTGAACTTCCTGGGCCGTCCAGCCGGGCGCCAACTCCTTCAGGGTCAGCACTTCCCCGTTGCGCTCGATGACCGCCAGGTCGGTGACGATCAGGGACACGCATCCCTTGCCGGTCAGGGGCAACGTGCATTCCTCCACGATCTTGGGCTGGTTCTGACGGTCGGTATGCTCCATCGCAACGATGACGGTTCTGGCTCCCAGGCAGAGGTCCATCGCGCCGCCGACGTTGCCAACCCCACGCTGCGGCAGCATCCAGTTGGCCAGGTCACCCTTGGCCGACACCTGGTGGGCGCCCAGCACCGTGACGTCTACGTGGCCACCCCGAATCATGGCAAATGCATCGGCGGAACCGAAGAAAGACATACCCGGCACCGCCTGCAAGAACTGGCCGCCGGCGTTGATCAGGTCGATGTCCTCCTCACCCTCTTCCGCCAGCGGTCCACAGTTCAACACCCCGCTCTCGCTGTGGTAGAAGACCGCTTTGCCCTCGGGTACGAAGCTGGAAACCAAGGTTGGGATGCCGATGCCCAGGTTGACGTAGCCACCGTCGGGCAGCTCTTTGGCCACCCGCATGGCTATGATTTCCCGGTCCAGCCGCTCTTTATCATCCGTGCCACTCATTACGCTGCTCCCGTTCCCGGTCCTTACCGTTCTTTCGGGTCAAGCCCAAACATGCCGGCGTAGTCCCTATTCTATCTGCTCATAAGCAGAGAAGCCGTCGGGACGCCGCACCACGCGGTTTATGTAAACTCCGGGGGTGACGATCTCCTCCGGGGACAGTTCGCCCGGCGCGACGATCTCGTCCACCTCCACCACCGTGACCCGGGCCGCCGGCGCCATCACCGAGTTGAAGTTCCGGGAGGTGCCCTTGTACACCACGTTGCCCAGGGTGTCGGCTTTGTAGCCCCGGATCAAGCAGAAGTCGGCTCGCAGCGCCTCTTCAAGGATGTACTCTCTGCCGTCGATCATCCGTGTCTCCTTACCCTCGGCAAGCAGGGTGCCCACCCCGGTTGGGGTGTAAAAGGCAGCAACGCCGGCGCCCCCGGCGCGGATACGCTCCGCCAAGGTGCCCTGGGGCACCACTTCCACCTCCACCTCCCCTCGCTGGAAGGCAAGCTCGAAGGAGCTTGGGCGGGATGCGGAAGGAGAGACAGGGTAGGAAGCGATGGCCTTTCTTATCTGCTTGTTGTCCACGAGAATGCTGTGGTCGATGGCCTCCAATCCCGGAGGGGTGCCGAAGCCAACCACCCTGGCGATGCCCGCCGTATTGCTGATCATCGTAAGGTCCCTGGCGCCGTGGTCGCGGAGGGCGACAAGCAGGTACTGGGGCATGCCGCCGGGCCCCGCGAAGCCGTCGATCATGACCGTGGCTCCGTTGGGTAAGTCGCGTACCGCTGAGAGGCCGTCAGGATAAACCTTGTTTGGGGCCGTCAAGCTAGGGGGATCAAATGTCATCTCCCGCAGATCATTGGAGATCTCCAGAGGCGCTCCGGTGATCGCGGCCACGTCATCAGCCCTCCAGCCGGGCGCCACCTCAGTCAGGACCAACCCTCCATCGCCAACCGTCATCACGGCCACGTCGGTAATGACGATTGCGACGCATCCCAGGCCATCGACAGGATGAGTGCACTGGGCCACGATATTGGGGCTGCCATCGAGAGCGGCGTGGGACATCATGGCCACCACTCGGCCAACGCCGGCGGCCAGGTCCACGGCCGAACCGGGAGCGGATAGTCCGGGGGTAGCGGCGGTAGTCCAATGGCTGAAGTCGCCGGCGGCGCTGACCTGGGCCGGTTGGACCACGGCCAAGCCGGCGTTCCTTCCCCGCACCAGAGCCGCGGCATCGACCAGGCTTAACACGGAGCCGCCGGGCAGCAGCGTGACGGCTTGACCGCTGGAATCCACAGCTTCCGGGACGGAGGTATTCGGGCCGGAAGGTTCTGGGCCGGAGCGTTCTTGGTCTAAGGCGGAGGCACGATAACCCAACGCTCCGCTGTCGGCGAGGAACAACACCCCCGCCGTGTCTGGGACAACCTGGGGCACCAGTGTGGGCAGCCCCGGCCCCAGAGCAATCACTTGCCCAGGCCGAAACTCCTGGGCCACACGGCGGGCCAGGTTTCGGTCATCCAGTTTTACCAAGCCAGCCACAGTAACTGATACTTCCTAACTTAGCGGCCGGCAAACAGATTGCTGAAAGCCGGCCGCCGAATGCTGATGGCTAAACAGTCTGGACAATTCGATCCACGAAGATTCCTGGGG
>JADFJS010000080.1 GCA_022566155.1 Chloroflexota bacterium | reverse complement strand
TGGTGATCGAGCCGACGGACATGGAGGAGCTCAAGGCCAAGTTCGAATCGATGGGTGTCGACATTCAGGCCGGACCGGGCAAGCGTTGGGGCTCCCATGGCGACGGCATCTCGCTTTACGTCTACGATCCCGACGACAACGTGGTTGAGCTGCGCCACTACTAGACGTTGGCCAACCTGAAGCCGATCCCACCCTAACCCTCCCACAGCCAGGGGAGAGTCCCAGTCCCTTCCCCCTTTACGGGGGAAGGTTAGGATGGGGGGCACTCCATTGCACACAAAAAGGGGCTCTGCCGAGCCCCTTTTTCATGGAAGCATCAGAAACAATCTAGGCAGCGATCGGATGAGGCTATGAATGACAAGCGGTTGAAGACCTCCCATGTTTACGCGGGCAACCCGCTGGATAGAGGCGAGCGCGAGCGTCGTGACGAAGACTGGATCGCCGCCAGGGCCATAGACCCCAAGAGCCGGTTCCTGCCGCTGTGGGAGCTGAACGTATTAACCGCCAAGGGTTCTCAGCAAGGCCTGGGATGGCTGCGCATCGACGATCTGAACCGATTGGGGATCAACACACCGGCGATCTTCCTGGGGATGTCCGAGGGAGAATCCTACTTTGCTGTCGATATCACCAAGGACGAAGCCGCGGTCAAGGAGTTAAAAGACAGTGCCGATTGGCGATTCGAAGACGCCCGGGCCGCGACCGATTTCCTCAGCGGGCCGGACTCGGGCATCGTCGCCCAGGCCCGCGCCCAGGTGAACTGGCACAACCGCAACGGTTTTTGCGCCATATGCGGTCACGAGACCTTCGTTAAGCGCGGCGGACAGGTGCGCCAATGCTCCAATTGCGATACCGAGCACTACCCGCGCACGGACCCTGTGGTGATCACGGTTGTAACGGACAAGGACCGGTGCCTGCTGGGCCAATCCCGAGGCCGCATGTCGCGCACGAATATGTATTCCGCCTTAGCCGGGTTCATGGACCAGGGTGAAACGATCGAGGAGGCCGTGAGCCGGGAAATAATGGAGGAGGCCGGTATAGAGGTGGAAAATGTTCGTTACCATTCCTCCCAGCCCTGGCCATTTCCATCGTCGCTGATGATCGGCTGCCACGCCGACGCAGCGACGACCGATATCCAGATGGACAATGTAGAGATGGCCGCCGTGAACTGGTTTAGCCGGGACGAGGTGCTTCTTGCCCTGGAAGGCAAGAGCGAGATCCTTGCGGTGCCGGGACGCATCGCCATCGCCTACCACCTGATCAAAGACTGGGCAACCGGTGGGGGATGACGGTTAACGCGAATCGCCCGAGGCCCTGAGCGATCTGTTGGGCCTACGGGGATAGAGGATTTTCGTGGATAACCCATCCGGCGAACGTTAGCAGGTCGAGCGCTTATGGGCCGCTCAGCGCCGTTTCACTTCGCCGGTTCAAGCGTGCGGTGGTCCAATTAAGTAACCAGGGCCATCATGATAGCGGCCAGCAAGCCGATGTTTCCCACTATGGCGCCTACTTCGATTATGCTAAGCCGTTTTGCAACTACCATCGTTCTGACTCCTTAAGGTAGATTTAACCGAAATATCTATCTAATCCGGGTCCCTGATATCCCTACCCCTCTTCGGCAGGTAGATGTCTACGATCAGCGCTGCCGCCAGAAGGGCGCCCAAGAATCCGCCGAGCAACGACCCCATGACTGCGATGGCGAATTCGGTGTCGAGCCCCAATGCGTTGAACACGAATGAACAGAATATCGCGACGGCAAGCGTGGTCATGGTATAGAGAAGTAAGGTGCCCGCTCTCCGCCCAGCAAATATGCTCGGCATACTTTTTCTCGCAAAGGCCCCGAGGCGGTCATTCTCCATCCGGTTTCCCATGGGCGCGGCTAGGTCTTTAATCACCCCTACTTTCCTCCACGGCCGTCATGAACTCGGCGGCTGGTTTCTCCGGTTTCAACGTAGATTCAGATTACATGTCCGATACCTGCGTTGCGAGTAGGCAAACACTCAAACCGTTGCGGGTAAACCCGCAAATTCAGTGCGCCACAGGATGACCTGTAAATTCTGATGACGCCTGGATGGGGGCGGTCCAAGGTCCGGAGGGATATCCTTGCCGTGCGCCGTGAAGCTACGCAGCGGATCTTAGAGGACTTGCGAGTAGTTGTGGGTTATAGTGCGGGTAGCCGGCCTTGCCGGCCTGGTATCGAGGGTTCAGGCCAGTGGTTTGGAGATCAACTCCTTGATCCGGCCGGTGATTTCGCTCTGGTCGTAGGCGCGCAGCAGGTTGATCCGGTTGCGGTTGGGGTCCCCGCCGTGCCAGTACTCGTAAATCTCCTGGCGCATGCCAAAGGAGGACGCCGCCAGGTCGTGGGCCAGACGAAAGAGGCGCGACTTGTACTCCACATCGACTCCCTTACCCCGCATGTAGCGGTCCAGATACCGGCGAAACTCGGGGTTCGCCAGGTCCCGTTCGCTGGGCTGCATGACCATTCCGGACCCGGCTATCTCCCGAAGCAGCTGTACCATTCGCGCCGAGGTCTGGGAGAAGAATATGTTCATGCCAGACATCGATCCCAGGGACATGAGGCCCCCATCGGTCATGAATGCGTTGTGCTCCACTCCGTCCATAGCATGATGCCACACCTCGACGTTTGTGATCATCTCACCCAGCTTGGCCGCAACTTCCCGGTACTCGATCACGCCGATGGCCTCGGCGATCATGGTGGCGACCGCGGTCATCAGCTTCATTCGCTCATGGATACGGCAAAGGTTTGCCCACCCCAGGAAATTGATGCCGCCGCCAAGCCGCTGCAGCAGGGGGGCCGCGTCGTACAGCATGAAGACCCGGTCCCAGGGCACCAGCACGTTGTCAAAGAAAAGCATGGCGTCCTGTTCGTCGTACCGGGCGCCCAGGGGATGGCCGAAACTCCCCTCCCGCTGGGAAACCGGCTCCCGGCAAAGCGCCTTGAGCCCTGGGCTGTCCGTGGGGATGGAGAAGGAAAGCACGAACCGCGGGTCGGCCCGCCGCACAAATGTGGCGGAGAGGGAAACGTAGGTCTCGTTGCTGATGGGAGCCGCGGTGGCCAGCTGCTTGGCGCCGTTGACGATGATGCCCTCGCTGGTCTCCTCCACCACGTGCAGGGCAACCTCTTCCTCCAGAACCGCCCTTTGCTCGTTCTGCGGCTGCTCGCTGCGGTCCACCTGGGGGTCTCCCAACGCGTGGGTCAAGAAAAGGTCGTTCTCGGTGCAATACCGATAATAATTAACCACGTTTTCGCCGAAATCGCAGTGGGGGTTCTTGATGGCGCCGATGGCGTCCCGCATGTTGTAGAGCATGATGATATAGGGGGCCATAACATCTGGACTTCGGCCGAGCTGTCCCCAGCTTTGCTCGTTCCAGATCTCGCTGTTGCGCCGTTTCTTCTTGAGGTCTTCCTCGGACCGGGGAAGCAGCCAGGAGACGCTGCAGGAGTTCCCGGTTTCCGGGGAAACGAAAGTCATCTGGTCACGGTACTCATCGGTGTGCTGGAGGTCGTAGATCCGGGCAAGCTCGTGAACCATGCCGGTGAATGCCGGATGGACCGTCACATCTTTCACCTCTTCTCCATCCAGCCAGACCTGCCGGCCGTCTTGCAGGCTCTTGATGAAGCGGGTGCCGGTCATCGCGCCTTGAGCCGACGTGGTGTCAAGAGCCATCTCAACTCTCCTTCGTAGCGATCCCCGTCCAGCACTAAGGCATATCGCCCTGGGCGTTCTCACCCTTCACTTGTATACCGTATTATCCAGACCGCTCGCCCACATCATATTTGCACGGACCCGCCATAGCAAGAAGCTCGTCCAATCAGCGGTATCCCCGCCTGCCTCAAGCTGGTAAACTTAGCCCCGGAGAGGGCCCACTGGGACCCTTGACCCCTGGGACGTAAGCCCCATCCATCTCGAGGGAGAACTATGAGTACAACGGCAACCAGCTTCACCGACGAAATGGTGGAGGTAGGATTCGGCAAGGTCCACCTGATGAAAGGGGGAACAGGCAGCCCACTGGTTATCTTCCAAGACGATCTGGGAAGCCCAGGATGGCTGCCTTTCTACGAAAAATTGGCCCAGCGGTTCACCGTCTACGTGCCCTCTCACCCAGGCTTCGGAAAGTCGGAGCGTCCGGCGTGGATGCGCAATGTGCGCGACCTGGCGATAGCCCATGGCTGGCTACTCAATGTCCTGGGCATAGACTCCACCGCGGTTGTCGGTCTGGGCTTCGGCGGCTGGGTGGCGGCGGAGATGGCCACAATGGGCCGGCGCCTGATCAATAAAATGGTATTGGTGGGCGCGGTAGGGGTTCAACCGTTGGACGGGGAGATCGTGGACCAGTTTCTGCTATCGGGCGAAGAGTACGTCAAACTATGCTTCCACGATGCCGCCAAGTTCGAGGACCTGTATGGAAGCGAAACCACCGTTGACCAGAGAGAATATTGGGAGCTCAACCGGGAGATGGCCATCCGTGTGGCCTGGAAACCCTCTATGTTCAACCAGTCCTTGCCCCACCTGCTTGGGTGTGTCGACACTCCCACGCTGATCGTGCGGGGCAGTGAGGACCGGATCGTACCCCCAAGCTGTGCCCAGCGTTACCTTGACTCCCTTCCCAACGCCCGCCTGGAGCTGATTGAGGGCTGCGGCCACTGCGTGGATGCCGAGAAACCGGACGAGCTGGCGCAGGTCATAACCGGATTTTTCACCTCGTGATTACGGGCCAGACAGCCATAGCAATCCCGTTCGTGGTGAGCCCTTAGACTTGCTCTGGGCGAACGGCCGCAACTAGCGTATATCTCCAAACTAGGTACTGATTAGGAGGCACCCATGCACTTGATGTACTTCACCGAGCAGCCAATGTCGGCCTATCCGGAAGACGAGGCCAGGAAGGCGGGAGGCATCAGCGCCCTGATGTTTTCCAACGAGCACTTCGATCCCATCGAGGGCAGCCGCCTGTACAACGAGCGCATCGAAGAGTACCTCTACGCGGAAGAGATGGGCGTGGACGGGATAATGCTCAACGAGCACCACAACGCGCCTTTCTGCATGCAGTCCCGGATAAACATGTACGCCGGGATCCTGGCCGCCATGACCAAAAGGGTCAAGATCGTACTTCTGGGCAATCCTTTGCCCGTCTCCGAAAACCCCGTCCAGATCGCCGAAGAGATAGCCATGGTGGACATGATCTCCAAGGGGCGCCTGGTCTCGGGCTTCGTTAGAGGCGGCGGCAGCGAGCAATTCGCCAACAACACCAACCCGGCATTCAATAGGGAGCGTTTCGAAGAGGCCCACGACCTGATCATCAAGATCTGGTCTGAGCCGGGTCCCTTCCGCTGGGAGGGAGACCACTACCAGCTACGGGTGGTCAATCCGTGGGCCCTGCCCTTGCAGAAACCGCATCCGCGGATCTGGATCCCGGGTGTTTCCAGCCCCGAGACCATCATCTGGGCCGCGGAACACCGGTATCCCTACATCTGCCTCAACACCACGGTCCAGCAAACCCTGGACATCTGGGGTATCTACGATAAGGCCGCAGCCAGCGTAGGCTACCAGCCAGGCCCGGAGAACCGGGGCTACCTGATACGTTGCCATGTGGCCGATACCGAGGAAAAGGCCCTGAAGAACGGGCGCGAGTTCATGTGGATGCTGGGTGAATTTACCGGCCTGGGCCACCCGGTCTGGTTCAGCCCACCCGGCTATAGCTCTCCCGAATCCCGAAGGCGGCGGGCCGAGTCCCAGATCAGCCGGGGAGCAGACGCCTTCGAAGCGCAGTTGGCCGACAATAGGATCATTGCCGGCACTCCCGACCAGGTGGTCGCCAAGCTGCGGATCATCCTGGAGGAAACGCGGCCTTCGATCCTGGCCCTCTGGGGCAACGACGGCAAGGTCGATCACGCTGATTCCATGGACTGCATCCGGTTGATGGGCCAGGAGGTGATGCCGGCCCTGAGGGAGATCGGCGACGACCTGGGCCTGAATAGCCCCTTTGACATCGATACTCCCGTCAGCCTGGCTCAGACCCCTTCCGGCGAGCTAAAACCCGTGGCTGCATGAGCGGCGGCGAACCGTGGGGATGACCGGCTGCCATAAGTCTGTTGCTACTGGCCAAACCCTTCGGTGAAGGGATAAGACCATTTTCGCCCCTTGCACTCCGGGCATCTGCGGGTCATGGCTAGGCACCATTCCAGGGTCCATGGTATGTAGTGGACGGCGACGGCCGATATTAGACATCCCAGGATCGCAGCCAGCAGGCCGATGATCAAACGTCCGGCGATGTGGACCTCCCGGAAATAATCGAAGCCCGCTAACCCGGAGACAACTGCCACGCCGAATACGGGCATCAGCAATAGGCCACAGGTAGTCGTGGGCATGAACCCCACCGCTCGTTTGATGCCGCAGCCCTTGCATTGTACGAGAGCCATCACACCACCGGTGTTCTGGATCACTGACCAATCAAAGTCTAGTGGCCTGAATTCTTTAAGGCAACGTTATGTAAATGGATGTTAGGTATGCGAATAGGACTGATACCCGGAGTCAATCGCGAATCGGTCGAGCTAAACGCGGCCATTGAGCAGGTAGTTGAAGCCGAAACCGGCGGATTCGACAGCATCTGGTTCCCCCAGATTTCGAGCTTCGGGTTTGATGCTTTGACCTTGATCTCGCTGGCAGGGGCACAGACCAGCCGCATAGAGATGGGCACCGCCGTCATCCCCACCTTCCCCATCCACCCCTTGGTCTTGGCAAAACAGGCCCTCACCACCCAGGTCGCCTGCGGCGGCCGGCTCACACTTGGCCTTGGCCTTTCCCATCGGCCTTCGATAGAGGACACGATGGGGCTGTCCTACCAACATCCCGCCCGCCATATGCGTGAATACCTTACCGTGGTCCGGTCGTTGATAGATGGTGGCCGGTCGGACTTTGAAGGTAGCACCTACAATGTAAGGGCCGATCTTTCGGTGCCGGAATCGGCGCCGTGCCCGATCATCATCGCAGCCTTGGCGCCTAGAATGCTCCGGCTGGCAGGGGAAATGGCCGACGGCACCGTTACCTGGATGGCCGGATTAAAGACCATCGGCTCCCACATCGTGCCCCGAATCCAGGACGCCGCCCAGGCGGCGGGGCGCCCCGCGCCGAGAGTGGTAGTTGGCCTACCGGTGGCAGTTACCGACGACCCTTCCGGCGCCCGGGAGATGGCCGCCAGGACCTTCGAACGCTACGGACAGCTAACCAACTATCGCAGGATGCTGGATATCGAGGGCGTGGAAGGGCCGTCGGAGGTCGCGGTGGTTGGCAACGAAGCACAGGTGGAGGAGCAGCTGCGGGCCTTTGCCGGCGCGGGCGCCACCGACTTTGTTGCTGCTATCCTGCCTGTGGGCGAAAACCAGGCCGAATCTGCTTCCCGCACCTGGCAGCTTCTTGCGAGTCTGGTGGGCAAACTGTGAGGTAGCTGGCGCCGGCCATCGCGCCCAGATCATTCGCTCCTGGTCTGAGCCCATTCCGGTAGAGGGTCGTCGAAGGTGAAGGGTAGGTCCTGGTCGCCACGGCCCTGCAAGAACAGCTCTCTGGCGTTTGGGTATTCGTAGTAGATCTCCAGGCCGTTGCCGTCAGGGTCCCGAAAATAGATGCTTCGCTGGCTGATGTGGTCCATCAGCCGCAGCACCTCTACTCCATGGGCCATCAAGGTCTCGTAGGCGTCCTTCAATGCTTCGTAGCTCCCAACTTTGAAGGCGATGTGAATGACCCCCACCCTGTCCCGGCCCTCCAACCCCGTGCCGGCAGCTTCAGGGGCGTCCAGGGGTGAGATATCGATGGTGTGTCCATCGCCGGGCAGGCTCATAAAGACACCGCCGTGATCCGGGTCCTGCTCCATGAACCGGAATCCCAACACATCGATGTAAAACCTCTTGGCGCGCTCAACGTCCCTTACCCTCACCGCGCAATGGCCGATCCGCTCAAGCTTAACCGCCATGACAATCTTCTCCTGTTATACCCACCGCCAGGCTGGCCCCTCGGGGCGGCTGCTGTTTTAAAACTGTACCGCCGTTCCTCAACCCGTTATAATCACTGGCAGCCGGGCCGTGGGCGCTGTCAGACGCATGCACCGCACCAGGTCTCGATGGAAGCCCGGCCGGCGGGGGTCCCTTACGACATCGACGATACTACATATGGAGAAAGAACATGCCGGATAGCAAGTTTACCTCTTGGGTTCACGGCAGCAGCATGCAGATCGAATACCCCAACCGGGTTACCTCGGTGCGGCACACCGGCCCCTTCGTCCGTATTGAAGGCGCCGAGGGTCAGAACACCTGGGTCCACTTCCCCATTCCCACCCCCGCGGTGGTCAACGGCGCCCGGATGAAGGTGGGCACGGCCCTGCTCAGCTTTCGCACACGCGCCAACGCCACCGTGAACGAGGTTATCGTCTACGACGGGGACAAACGGATCGCCGAGCACATGGACATCAACCTCAAGGATGAGCACCTGGACGCCCGCTTTGATGTGCCCGGCAATCCCGAGGTGAACTACGGTATCAATATCACCCTGGGCGTGACTTTCGGCTCCAAGGCAGCCGACGTCCGCTCCATGCAGATCGAGATCATCGGGGCCGGGATCGAGTTCATCGGCTAGAACCCCCTTCGGCAAAGAGTTTCATGAGACAGCGGTCTTGGTAAGGCCAAAGACGGGCTGCGGCCGGAGTATCTCCAATCAGGAGCAGCGTTATGTCAACCGCACAGGTTACCACCTACAAGAACTACATCGGGGGCCAGTGGATCGCCTCTACATCGGGCGAAACTTACCCGATAACCAGCCCGGCGAGCAAGAGCACGGTCTTGGGGGAGTTCCAGAGGTCGGAGCCAGCAGATGCCTTGCGGGCCATTGCCGCTGCCAATCAGGCACTGGCGGGGTGGTCGGATACTCCGGCGCCGGTGCGGGCTGGCGTGCTATTTCGCGCCCTGGAGATAATGCGTCAGCGGGCGGACGACATCGCCCGGACCATCACCATCGAGGAGGGCAAACCCCTGTCCGACGCCCAGGGCGAGGTTAAAAGGTCGATGAACATCATCGAGTATGCGGCGGGCGAGGGGCGCCGCATGTTTGGCTACACAACACCATCGGAGCTTCCCAACACCGTGGCCTACACCGTGCGGCGCCCTCTGGGTGTGGTGGCAATCATCACTCCGTGGAACTTTCCCATCGCCATTCCCGCCTGGAAGATCGCTCCGGCCCTGATCTGCGGCAATACCCTGGTGTTCAAGCCCGCATCTAGCACTCCCTTGAGCGCCGTCAAGCTGGTGGAAATATTTGAAGAGGCCGGCCTCCCGCCGGGCGTCCTCAATATGATCACCGGCCCGGGTTCCTCGGTGGGCAACGTCCTGGTGGAGAGCCCGGATGTAAAGGGCATCTCATTCACCGGCTCCACCGAGATCGGTACCAGCATCTACGGTCAGGGCGCCCTTCTGCTCAAAAAGATCCAGTGCGAGATGGGGGGCAAGAACGCAGTCATTGTAATGGCCGACGCCGATTTGGACAAAGCCCTCGGCGGCATCATCCAAGGCGCTTTCGGCTCCACCGGCCAACGCTGCACCGCCACCAGCCGCGTAATCGTGGAGGAGCCGGTTTACGACCAGTTTATGGAAGAGTTGATCGACCGGACGTCCAAGCTGAAGATCGGCGACGGCTTGGACCCGGATGTGGACGTATCCCCTCTGGCGAGCCTGTCCCAGTTCGAGACCGTGATGCAATACATCGGCATCGGCGCCGAAGAAGGGGCCAGATTGGCCTACGGCGGTCACGCCTTAAGTGGCGGTATCTACGACGAGGGATATTACATCGAGCCGACCATCTTCACCGACGTGGGCCAGGAAC
>JADFJS010000079.1 GCA_022566155.1 Chloroflexota bacterium | reverse complement strand
GCCGGGCCCACCAGATACTCTGACTGAAGTGGCCTCGCTAGGGCACTATTGCAGCATCGGCGCCGCCTATAAGGACTTGATTCATGAAATTCGGGGTGTGCATACCCCATTACGGGCGGCCCATCGACGCCGGCGGCCTTACCGAGATGGCGATCAAGGCCGAGGAGATGGGATTCGATTCGGTGTGGGTCACCGACCACATCATCGTCCCCCATGTAATCCCGGACCGTGAGGATGGGCATATCGTGTACCGCCACGACATGCTGGAACCCCTGGCGCTCTTGACCCACCTGGGTGCGGTCACCAAGCGGGTGAACATAGGGACCAGCGTGATCATCCTCCCTTACCGGAACCCGGTGATACTGGCGAAGGCCATCGCGACCGCGGACGTGCTGTCGGGAGGCAGGGTGATATTTGGAGCCGCCGTGGGTTGGATGGAGGGGGAGTTTCAGGCGCTGAACGCCCCATTTGCCGACCGGGGCAGGGTGAGCGACGAATACCTCAAGCTGCTCAAGGAGCTGTGGACCAATCCCACTCCCACCTTCCACGGTGAATATTTCCATTTTGACCAGGTAACTTTCTCTCCCATGCCGGTCCAGCAGCCGCACCCGCCCATCTGGATCGGCGGAAGGACGCGCCGCGCCGTGCGGCGGGCCGTGGCCCTGGGGGATTTCTGGCACCCAACCCAACTGCCGCCGCGGGAGCTGTCGCCTCTGGTTGACTACATGAAACGGCATTCGGCATCCGTGGGCCGGGAGACCCCTCCACAGCTGTCCTTCCGAGGCATATTGAATTTCTCCGACGATTCGGGTCCTGAGCGGCGGCCCTTTCACGGCAACGCCGAAGATATAGCCGCGGACCTGCAAGAGTATGCGCAGATCGGGGTGCGCCACGTCATTCTGGAGATACCCGGCGAGTCCTTTGCCGACAAGTTCCGGGCGATGGAGCGCTTCCAGGCGGAAGTAAAGCCCCTGGTGCAAATAAGTTCCTCAGATCTCCCACGCTGATACCCATGAGGCTTTGGTTATCGCGGATGGTAGCCAGGAACCGGCTCGGGGCGGGCCCAAGCTGGTTCAACAGAAGGAGGGATCCTGTGTACCTGATTCGGCGGGTTTTCACATGTAAACCAAGGACAGCACGGAGGGCGGCGGAGCTGATCACGAAGATCGGCAAGGCTTACGAAAACGCGGGCCAGCGCTCTTCCATAAGGGTATACACCAGCGGTGGCACGGTGCCGGGACCCGCCGATACCGTGTATATGGACTGGCAGGCCGAGGTTATAGACTCACCCCTGCGGGAAGGAAACGCGATACCGGAGGACATCCGGCCTCTGTGGCAGCAGGCGCTCGAATTCGTTGAGGACACCTACATCGAATTTTACGAGATGTACGAAACGCGATAGCAGGATGTCGGGATAATGCTTTGTGGTGGCTGCCTCCCTAGGGACAGCACCAATCCCATCGTAGAACGGCTGCTACACCGATAGACCGCGGCGGATTACACCACGCCAGCTTCCGCCAAGTACGCCAGCTCCGTCCTTTGTAACCCCAGCTCCCCGCAGAAGATCTCCTCGTTGTGCTCTCCCACCAGAGGCGCCCGTCGCGAGATACGCCAGGGTGAGCCGTTATAGATCCCGGATGGACCGGGGTATTTGAAGCTGCGGCCCAGCTCGGGATGGGGCACATCGACCCAGAAGCCGCGATCATTCAGGTGCCCCTCATCCACCAGCTCATCGGGCGCGCGAACCGCGCCCCAGTTGAACCCCCGCTCCTGGCCGCCGTGGGCCACCTCGTCCCTGGTCAAATGCGTGGCAAATTCGGCCACCATATCGTTGATATGGGAGCCGTTCTCGCGTACGACCGCGGCGTCCTGATAGCGTTCGTCGGTCAAGTCTCCCGCCAGGCCATAACCGTCCATCCATTCCGTCAGCCTCTGGAATTCCCGGAAGGTGAGCCGTGACGCGGAGGCGTTTACGTACTTGCCGTCCTTACAGCGGAATTGGGTCCGGTTGGATGGCGCCGCCGCGGCGTGGCGGCCGGTCTGCCGCAGCACCACGTCTCCTCGGTAGATGTAGGTATTGATGTGCATCTCGGTGGTGAGGGCGCAGGCGTCGTGTACCGAAGCGTCGATGTACTGGCCTCGTCCGGTGTTGGTGCGGTGCATCAGGGCGGCCATGATCGCCATGTAGGCGTAGTGGCTGCCCATGTGCCAGGCGTTGCCGCCGCCGGGTGCAATGGGGATCTCGCCGGGCACATCCTCTTCATTGTAGCCGCAGCAGGCCATCTGGCCCCCAGCCGCCATGTGGACCAGGTCACCAGCGACGAAGTCCCGCCAGGGCCCGGTCTGGCCGAAGGGGGTTAACGAGCACATTATCAGACGGGAATTCGATTCCCGCAGGTCCTCGTAGCCCAGGCCCAGAGAGGGCAGGTAGCCGGGAGCGAATGTCTCCAATATGACGTCGGCCGTGGCAGCCAGCCGCCGGAAGAGGTCACGCCCATCCTCGGTTTCCAGGTTGAGGGTGATGCCCCGTTTGGAGGTATTGTAGTGCCAGAAGGAGAGGCTGCGCTCCCGGTGAGGTATGTCGTCCAGGAATGGCCCCACGATGCGGGTGGCCTCGCCTCCGGTGGGCTCTATCTTGATGACCTCGGCCCCCAGGTCGGCCATCAGCTTCCCGCAGAACTGCCCCTTCTCGTCGGCCAGCTCCAGCACCCGCAGGCCGGACAATGGGCCGGCGCCGGCAGCGGGGGGTTCTTGTTGTCGAGGTAACGGCCCGTCTCTTTGCGACGCGGCGGCCTGACCCATGTATGGCACGGGGTCTGCCGCCATCATGTCGTCCATGTAAGGGTAGCGGTCCAAGGTCTTCGGCCAGAAGGTGCCGTCTTCATATCCGGCCACGAACTCCTCGTGGCCGAGACCCAGCATGCCTTCGAAGATCTCCTGGTTGTGCTGGCCGATCAGCGGAGCGGGTTTGAAGTTGAGAGCCGGGGTCTCCGATAGCTTGAAGGGAGCGTTCTGGAACTTGCGCGGTCCAAGCACCGGATGATCCAGCTCTAGATACATCTCCCGGTGGCGAAGCTGTGGGTCGTGGTCGACGCGGTTCTCGCTGCTCTGCACCGGCATCGCCGGTACACCCGCCGCCTGGCACCTTTCCATCAGCTCGTACTTCTCAAGCGTTTGGGTCCATTCTTCGATACCTCGGTCCAGCTCCTCCTGATGCTCTAGACGGCCGCCAAGGGTGGCGAACCTGGGCGAAGTAGCCCACTGGGGAGAGCCCATTACCCCCACGAGGCCCAGCCATTCCGCCTCGGTGAAGCAGGCGATGGCGCACCAATCGTTGTAGCCTCCGCCCTTGGTGCGGTAGGCGTTGTGGGGCGCCGTGGTAGCGCCCCGGTAGTTGTTGACCATCGGTGTGCCGGGCCAATGCGCCCGGTTTCCCGGAGGATACCCTTCCCGCAGAGATGGGCGGCCGTTGACGGTCGCGTCCAGCAGAGCCGAGCCGTTCAAAGTGGCGCCGATGACCATCTGAGACAGGTCCACGTGCTGGCCCTGGCCGGTGACGTTGCGGCGGTAGAGAGAAGTTAGAGTCGTGAATGCGATGTACATGCCGCCGGTGTCGTCCAGGTAGGACCAGCCCCAACCGGCGGGAGGCTCGCCGGGCAGTCCCGAGAGGAAGGTCATCCCCGAGAATGCCTGGGCGATGGGACCCGCGGTGAGGTATTCACGGTGGCGGCCCGTATGGCCGAACCCGGACTGGGAAACGTAGACGATGTCCGGCTTGAGCTTGCACAGCTCTTCGTAACCCAGGCCCCAGCTCTGCAACACCTTGGCGCTGAAATTCTCGACCACCACATCCGACACTGATATGAGACGCTTTATCAGGTCCAGGCCCCGTTCGGAGCGCAGGTTGACCGTGATGCTCTTCTTGTTGGCGTTGGTGTCGTTGAAATTGGCAGAGGTGTTGAGGTTGGTTGGCATGCCGGGAGGCGCCGCGCCACTGGACCTGCCCCTTTCGTTCAGGGGCCATTCAACCTTTATGACCTCGGCGCCCAGGGCGCCCAACCAGCGTGTGGCCCAGGGACCCGCCCTTACCCAAGTAAAATCCACTACCCGGACGCCGGCCAAGGCTTTCGGTGTAGCCGCCATCTCTTCTTGGGTTAGGGCCATTGCTTCCTCCAAGCGTTTAAGATGTCCGGGCCGTGAGCATGAATATACTCATGGTGTCCTGGGACGTCAATCCTGGCTCAACCGGTCACTCGGGCACGGGAGAAACATCCGGGCCGCCGGCCAACGCCCGGCCCAAGTCCACATTGCCCGCCGAGCTGATGATCCTGCCGTGCTCCAACTCTATGCGGGCGTCGCAGATCTCCAGCGTGCTCATCCGGTGGGCGATCATCAGCGTGGTGCGGCCCGCCATGAGACGTTGCATGGCGTCCATGATCTCGGATTCGGTCGTCATATCTACCGAGCTCGTGGGTTCATCCAGGACCAGGATGGGGGCGTCCTTGAGAAAGGCCCGCGCCAGGGCGATACGCTGGCGCTCGCCGCCGGAGAGCCGCATGCCCCGCTCTCCCACCAGCGTGTCGTAACCGTCGTGGAGACCGGCGATAAATTCGTCGGCGTTGGCCGCCTGGGCCGCGTCTATTATCTGCTGATGGTCCGCGCCGGGACGGCCATAGCTGATGTTTTCGGCAATGGTGGTGGAGAACAGGACCGGATCTTGCAGAACGATGGCCAATTGGCTGCGCAGATCGGCCAGCTTGTAGTCTCGCATGTCCACGCCATCCAGGAATATCTGACCGGCGCTGGGATCGTAGAACCGGGCGATCAGGCTCACCAGAGTGGTTTTCCCGGCGCCTGTTCTACCCTCAATACCCAGCCGCGTGCCCGGGGAGATAGAAAATGAGACATTGTGCAACACGTGGTCGTTGTCCCCATAGGCGAAGGAAACGTCGCGAAATTCGATCTCGCCGGCACTGCGTTTGAGCGCGCGGGCGCCCGGCCGGTCCACAACGTCGGGTACCTCATCCAGCAGGTCGAAGGCACGCTCGGCGCTGGCCAGTGAGGCCTGGAGGTTGGCGACCTGCCGGCTTATGGTCCGCAGGGGACCGTAAAGTTGCGCCAGATAGGCTAGCACCATCAGCAGTTCGCCCAATGTCAGGACATCGGCCTGGACGTTGCGAATGCCGATGAAGAGGACCACCGCCGTCCCCAGGGCGGTTGTCATATTCACCAGCAGGCCGAAGGTGCCCTCGGCCAAGGCCAGCCGGATACGGGCGCGCAACCCTAGTTGGGAAAGGCCCAAGAAGCGCTCCTGCTCCTGGTCTTCTCTGCCAAAGGCCTTCACTACCCGAAAGGCGCCCAGGACCTCCTGGACCACCTGCAGCGCCGAGCTTTCCAGGCCCCTTACGTCTCTATAGCTGCCACGCATCCTCTGGTTGTAGGTCCTGGCAAAGAAGAACAGGAAAGGCGAAACCACCAGAGCAACCAACGCCAGTTGCCAGTCGATGCTGGTGATGACGATGAGGATCGTGATCAGCATGACCACGGCCGAGAGGACGGAGATCAAGCTGGTGACCATGATCTCTCTGATGGCCGGGGCGTCGTATTGGATCCTGTAGAGGGAATCGGCCGTGCCTCGGGTGTCGTGGAACAAGAGGGAAAGGCGCTGGACGTGGCGGAACAGAGACGACCGGAATTCAAGCATCAGACCCTCGCCGGCCCGCGCCCGCAACATATAGCTGGCCAGCTCGTGGAGCTGGGTCAGCAGGACGACAAGCACTTGCAGCGCCGCGGCCATGGCCAACAACCGTATGTTGGAACCGGTTAGCCAGCCGGGAAGCAGAGGGTCAAGAAATCCGGGCACGGGGTCCGATCCCACCACGCTGTCAACGGCGATCTTCAGCGGCAAAGGACCCAACAGGATCAGTGGAGTGGCCAGAAGACCCAGCAAGAAAACCCCAAAGATGTGGGGCCAAAATGGTCTGGCCTGATGAAAAAGGCGCCGGAAGAGGACAGGGTCGGTGTAGTTGTTTAAGGGCAGTCGGGAGCTTCCTTTCCGATATCTATTGAGCTGATTCCGTACGGGATGTGCAACCGCACCGACCCGGAATTATGAGAAAGCCTGTAACCGGGTACTGTCTGTGCGTAGGCCTGATTATATGCGGGCCAAGAAACGGGGTCAACATTACGCAGGAATAGTCTAGTTGCACCTCTCCCCGGCGCATTGTACCAAGAGGACGGAGCATCGGTGCCTGCGGCCACCTACTCAGATAAAC
This sequence comes from Chloroflexota bacterium, assembly GCA_022566155.1. Lineage (GTDB taxonomy): Bacteria > Chloroflexota > Dehalococcoidia > Lucifugimonadales > UBA3495 > JADFJS01. The sequence goes on along the minus strand of JADFJS010000079.1, from coordinate 3,612 downwards.
TTCTCCTCCAGGCTACGTCTTCCATGATAGCAAGCTTACTCCGGCTTCTTGGCTACTTCTGTCCGTATGTCAAAGCGTGGACTGGCGTTATGCTGATGGAGGCTACATTCCTAAACCCGTGCCTGTTGAGCAGCTCAAGATATGCCTTCACCGGCAGTAGCTGATCGTCGATAGTGGCCTCAAAGAACTGGATGCCGCACATGATCCGCGCTGGAACCGTCCGGCAATCCTCGGTCGATTCAGGAAAGGGAAAATCGGATATAACGAAATAGCCATCAGGTTTCAGGGCTTTATAGATGTTGGCGGTAACCTTCTCAATGTCCCGGCACTCGTGCATTGAGATGTTGTTGATAACGACGTCGTAGTCCTCATTGACATCAAAGTCCTCAAGAGGGCTTTGAATGAGGGTTGTGCGATCTAACACCCCCGCGTTGCTCAACCGTTCCCTTGCTATTTCGATGGAATGAGCATCCCCATCCACCCCGACGATGGAGCAATTCGGATAGTTTTGCGCCATCTTCATCAACCCGACCCCTGCGCCGCAGGCCCAATCAGCGGCGCTGGCTCCGCTTGCCAGCTTATCGGCAAGGCCGGGTACCTGAGATAATCCTCCCGGAATAAGGCGGTTGTAGAAAGCTTGCCCGGTAGCACTGACGCCTTGGATCCAGCTCGGGCTTGTCTTATCCCACCAGATTCGCTCCCCTGAGGTCAGGTTCTGTGCCAAGACGTCGAACATTTCAGGCTGGGTGAAAACTGTGGGTAAGCCGCCTACATTACCGGGGAAATCCTGGTTCAATAGTAGGGTCTCCATGTGCGGCGCGAGAGTGTAAGTCTGGTTCTCACTCAGATCAAGCACTTCGGCGGCGTAGGCTGAGCGGCACCAGACCGACGTGTACAGGGGATCAAAGCCTTGCTGTTTCGCAAGGTCGTCAGCACTTATCCCTTGGGGGTGTTTTGCTATTTCTGCGATCAGACCCGATCGTAGGCCAATCTCCATGGTCTTCACCCCCACATAGCCCGCGACCTGAGAGAGGATCTTACCGGCCTGTTGCTGTATCTCTTCCTGTTGAGATGGGCTCTGGGTCATACCGATTCCTCCAATCTGAAATCTTAGCGATCCGTAGGTCGGCTTCAGATGCAATCCTTGGTTTCCCCGAGATAATAAGAGCACTACCTGCCTCTGTCAATTGGTTGGAGGGGCTAAATAGTATCGACGGCCAAGCTTTACGCCGACCTCCCAGGATGGGGTGGGTGACGGTCTGCCGCATCCATCTACTAGATAAAAGGGGATACACGTGGAACTTGTTCACGATCGATGCCTTGGATCGAGATTAGCCGTCAATGCGGCGACGAAATAGGCTGGCTCACCGCCATCCAGGCCTCTGCTCTGCACCTGTCCCCGCTACACCCTTTCACCGCCGGTATTCGTCGCCGCAGTCGCCGATAAGTTGGTACAGATCGAGGGACTTTTCCAGGACTGCCTCTATCTGGGAAAGATCGTCGGCATCCAGGGCGAAGTCGAAGACGCGCAGGTTGTCCTCCCGGCGGTCGGACACTCCCAGCCGCGCTCCGATTATCGCTCCCGCCACCGCCGGCCGGTCCAGGATGTAGCGCACGGCCACGTTGGCAATGCTGACCTGGTGCCTGGAGGCGATGCTCTGTAGTGTAGCCAGTAGCTCCTGGAATAGCTCCCAGCCTCCCCAGGCGTCGATCATCTGCTTGTATTTGCTCAAGCTGGCCGTGTTCAGCTCGCGGCGGGATGGTTCGGGGCGGCCCAGGTATCCTTCCGACAGCAGGCCGCCGCAGAGGGTACCGTAGGCGAGTAGGCTGATGTCGTTGTCCTGGCAGAACTGGACCATCCGTACTTCGGGCCTGCGGTCGATCAACGAGAACTGGACCTGGTTAGACACCAACCTGATACCGTGGTCTGTGATGCGCTGCATGTGTTCGGTATCGAAGTTGGTCAGGCCCAGGTGCTTGATCTTGCCGTCGTCCCGCAGCTTGGACAGATGATCCATGGCGTCCAGGTAGCCATCGTCTTGATAGTCCCACCAGTGAAACTGCAAGAGGTCTATGGACTCCACGTCCATCCGGCGCAGGGACAGCGCCACGTTCTCCTCAACAACCCGTTCCGTCATCCGCCCCGGCTGTGGCACCCACTTGGTGAATGCCTGGAGGCTGGAGGGCGCTTGCTCACCCCGGGAGCTTGCCAGACGGCGTCTGAACTCGCCGACGAAGTCCTCGGCCGGACCATAATGGTCGGCCAGGTCCCAGGTGGTAAGACCGGAATCCAGGTAGGCGAACATGCTCTGTACCGCAGCTTCGGGGTCGATGTTGCCGTGAGCGCCGGACACCTGCCACATGCCGTTCAAGATCCGGCACATGGGCAGGCCGGCGGCGAGCTGGAACCGGCTGGATGGGGGAAGTGTCATTAGAGTAGCAATTTCCTCCAGAGGCCGTTTGACAGGCCCGGCTTCGGGCCATTACGACCGTTGGCCTTGATGGAACAGGAACTTCTGTTTTTAGGCAAACATCAAGCCATTCGCCCGGTGTAGCAGCGGCATAGAAGGCTCATCACTATTATGGTTCCCAGCCAACAAACCTCCATAGCAACAATGCAAAGAGTATTGAAATTGCGGCCACGATGGGGAAGGAGCCCAGCAGGAACCGGCGGGACAAAGCGTTGGATACCAGGGTGATGCCAACCAGCACTCCCAATGATGCCCCAACGAACCCACCCAACAATGACGCTGAAATACACCGCTCGTGGTCGGCCCCGTTGAGAGAGACAGACCCCAGGAGGCGAATCGGCCCGTCGCCGGCGAAGGCAATGGCGGCGATCATGCTGGTTTCCAGCCCCAGCAAATGGCGTCTACCAAAAAATGCTCCGGTGGCGGCGATGGCGAACCCGGCGAACAAGCCAAAAAATCCCCCGAGAATGCCGATGAACATGGCGGTGCCAAGCAGGCGGGCAGTGCTACTTAGGCCCCCATGTCCCACGACGGAAAAAACGATGTCACAGCTATCCTCGCCAGAAACCACGCCGCCCGATGCGCTAAATAACGCGGCACCCAACACGCCGCTGAGAAGGCCAACCAGGACGCCCGCCCGGGCCGCAGAGCCGCCGTGCCGTACCCTGGCGATGATAGCAAAGCCCAGCACAGCGATGATTGCGGCCGCTACCGGCGCAATTACAATAAAAACGACTATCCCATCAGGCACTCCGGACTCCCCCTGCGCGTCCTGCAAAGCCGTCTAGCACTGAGATATTCATTTAGCCCCGGCAGGTCATGGTCGGCTTGATCCCTTAAAGTGTGTGCGAAGTGTTTTCTCCCCTTTGCCAAGGGTGGGTCAGAGGGGGTTGCGCACCTATGGTGTCTGGACACCCAACCTCACCTTGCGAAGGGGAGGAACATCCCGCACGTCCTGTTAGGCATCGGGGTGGGACGAGGTCGATGGGTAATTCCAGATGGGGCACCTCTGGTTCCGGCTAGGGGTACACAATGATGCTTCGTCCGCTGATCTTGCCTCCGCTCAGGTCCTCAACCGCGTCGTTGATCTGGTCCAGGGTGTAGCGCTTGGTGACCATGCTGTTCAGATCAAGGTTGCCCT
>JADFJS010000078.1 GCA_022566155.1 Chloroflexota bacterium | reverse complement strand
AGGTCGTTGGCGTCACCATGAAGCTGTACAGTCTGGACGAGGCAGACCTGCCCGCCAATTACCGCGGTTGCTGCACCGTGGATGACGCCGAGGACGCCCGCATGGTCTGCCGCCGGTTGGGTGTTCCCCATTACGTGCTCAATCTACAGAAGGAATTTCAGGCCTTTGTCATAGATTACTTCTGTTCTGAATACCAGCAGGGCCGCACTCCTCACCCCTGCATCGCCTGCAACGATAAGATCAAGTTCAAGTTCCTGATGGACCGGGCAACGGTGCTGAAGGCCGGCTATGTGGCGACAGGCCATTATGCCCGCATAGAGGCTGGCCAGGATGGATTGGTCCTTAGAAAAGGGGTGGACGATGATAAGGACCAGTCGTATGTGCTGTTTGGCATGGGGCAGGAGGAGCTGGCCCATACGCTGATGCCCGTGGGTCACTACCCCAAGGATGTCATCCGGCAGATGGCGGCGGATGCTGGCTTTACCAACGCGGACAAGCCGGACAGCCAGGACATCTGCTTCATCCCCCTCGGCGATTACAGGAAATTCTTGGAAGAACGGGTGGGTACAGAGCCCGGCAACATCGTGGATGTGTCGGGCGATGTGTTGGGCCAACACCGTGGCATCGAGTTTTTCACCGTCGGCCAGCGCCGTGGTCTGGGGATCGCCTCTGGAGAGCCCAGATACGTGATACGCGTGGATGCGGAGAAGAACCAGGTGGTGGTGGGAGCAGAGGAAGACCTCTATCAAGACCGGATGTGGGCCTCCAGGGTCACCTATACCCAAGGTTATCCCCCCTCAGAACCCATCGAAGTCGGTGTAAAGATCCGATACAAGTCCCGGGAAGCCAAGGCCATGCTCCATCCCCGTCCCGAGGGCGCCCTAGTTTGTTTTGAGCAGCCGCAGCGGGCAATCACTCCTGGCCAGGCGGCCGTTTTCTACCAGGGTGACGTACTGCTGGGCGGCGGCATCATCGAAGAGGATATACCAAAGGTTGAAGTTCTTTAGGAGGGGCGCTGGGTCCGCCGACGGCGGATTACAAGAAAGGGTTCCCCAGACCTTTCCCAAAGAACTATCTTCCCGGGACGAGTTGCATGCCCGATTTATCCATGGAACGGCGGCTCCAAGACCAGGGAGTCCGCCTGGTGGCGGGGGTTGACGAGGCGGGGAGGGGTCCGCTGGCCGGGCCTGTGGTTGCCGCCGCGGTGATCTTGCCCCCCGGTCTCTCCGGTGAGGAACCCTGGCTTCACCTGTTGGATGATAGCAAGCGTCTATCCCCATCTCAGAGGGAAAAGGCCGTGAGCGCGCTGGAGTGCCACGCCCTGGCTGTTGGTGTGGCAAGGGTGGAGCCCGAGGAGATTGACCGTCTCGGCATCGGGCGGGCATCAATAAAGGCAATGATGGCGGCCGTGGCCGCCCTGCCCCTGGACCCCGGCTACCTGCTGCTGGACTTCGTGCATCTACGCGAATGTGCCTACCCATTCGAAACCGTGGTCCGGGGTGACAGCCTGAGCTATTCCATCGCCGCCGCTTCCGATGTGGCCAAGGTCGCCCGAGATCGGTGGATGGTAGAGGCCGACCTGCGGTATCCCGGCTACTCCTTCGCCCAGCACAAGGGCTATCCCACGCCACAGCACTTGGCCCGATTGAGGGAACTGGGCCCCTGCCCCATCCACAGAAGGTCCTTTGGACCGGTGCGTGACGCCTGCGGCCGGCTGTGGAGCGATTAGGATGTCGACAGGCAGAGTCGAGGTGGGGCGGCTAGGGGAGGACCTGGCGGGGCGATTCCTTCGAGACCTGGGCTATCAGATCCTGACCACCAACTACCGCTGTCGCCAGGGTGAGGTGGACATCGTGGCCAGAGAGGGTGAGGAAGTGGTCTTTGTGGAAGTGCGAACCCGCCGGAGCCAGGCCTTCGGCACCCCCCAGGAGTCCCTCACCAGATCCAAGATGCGGCGTCTCGTGGCCACATGCCAGGACTACCTGCAAGGGTACGGCGGCTCCGACGTCGATTGGCGCATCGACCTGGTTTCCGTTCGTCTGGACGAAAACAACCAGCTAGAGGACATCGACCATCTGCGCCACGCCGTTCAGCTATAATCCGGGAAAACCAATCTGACGCCCAGATTTGGAAACAGCCGTTGGCTGCACCCGTTCGCCTTGAGCTTGTCGAAAGGTCCTTCTGCTGAGATATGGTTCGACAAGCCTGTCCTGAGCGGAGCCGAAGGGCTCACCACGAACGGTATTGGCATCCCCCTTTGGGCGATGGAAATGCGAGGATCGCTTCCAAGGTGGCTTAGATGAATCCGGAAAGGTTCTCCCCTTAAAACGGCAAACCGACGATCCGGCACGTAAAGGCCCCGGTCAAGAACAACACAGCCGACAAGATAGCTAAAACAAGACATGCATACCTAGGCAAGGGTGTTCTACCTTCCCATCCGATGACTAATTGATTCGGGTGGCCGCAGTCCTAGCCGTTGCCTACCACGGGCAGGGTCAGGTGCGAGGGTTGCATGGCGGTATGACAGATGGTCTGGAGGGCGGGCACCTGCCCCGACTCCTCCCATGGTTCCTTCCCGGTATTGGGGTTGCGGTCGAAGCGGGGGAAATTGCTGCTGGAAACCTCGACACGGATCCGGTGGCCCTTCTTGAAGACGTTGCTGGTGGCCACCAGGTCGATTTCGTACTTGTAAACCTGATTGGGTTCGATGAATTGGGGCGCGTCGGTTGACATACGGTACCTAGCCCGGATGATGCTGTCGGTCAAGTTGCGGGCGCAGCCGCATGGGGCCACGTCCACCAGCTTGGCGGTGAAGTCCGTGTCCGGCGCCGAGCTGATGGCGTATAGGGTAAGGCTCAGCGGACCGGTGACCTCCAGGTCGGAATCTAGAGGCGGCGTGGAATAGACCACAACGTCGGAGCGGGATTCGATCTCTCGTTGGTCGTAAGCGCCTCCGGGCACAAAGGCCTGGCTGCAACATAGAGGTCCGCCTTGGGTGGGTACCGGGTCCCTGGGGTCGTACAGATACACGTCGGGCGACTCCTGGCCCGGCGCTTCCTCGCTCAGTACTCCGTCGCCGTCCAAAGTGTTGGCCCTACCTGCGCTGTGGAAATAATAATCCCGGTTCTGGGCGCGGGCCAACGGCCATTCCTGTTCCGTGCGCCAGACATTGGTGCCCATCACAAAGATCCGCACCGGCGGCTCATCATTTACACCGTTGTCCTCTCCCTTTAGCCAGTGGTCGAACCATCGCAGGTGGAGGCCTTCTATGTCTATGGCTCCCCCATTGGCGGCCAGCCCGAAGTAGAATTCTCCCGAAACATCGGTGAAGGCCCCGTGGTGCCATGGGCCGATCAGCAGGCGCTGGCCGGCTCGGGCCTCGGGCGTGGCCCCGTGTTCGGACATGCCCACGTAGTTGCGGCAGGTGCCTTTCAGGAAGATGTCGTGCCAGCCGCCAATGGTAAATGCTGGAACGGTGATCTGAGACCAGTAATCTTCGATGCGCCAGCGGCGCCAGTATTCGTCGGAAGATGGGTGGGCCATCCAATCGTAGAAGTAGGGCGCCAGTGGACCCTTGAGATGGGGGAAGTCTTTCAAGGGCAGGTGGCGGAAGGATTCGCCCATATCGTCGACGGCCTGGACCATGGCTTCCCGGGCGCCGGGCGGTATGACGTGATCGCGGGAGATGGTTCCAAGATTGGCCAGGGCAAGCCGCCCCAGCGTCCAGGATAGGATGAACCCCCATGCCAGCGCGCCGCCCTGATAGGTCCAGCCCTCGTAGTAATCGGAAGAGGTGATGCGCGGGACGATGGCTGCTAAGGAAGGCGGTGCGGCCATGGCGGCCAACCACTGGGTGGCGCCCACGTAGGACGCGCCAAACATCCCCACCTTCCCCGTGCTCCAGGGCTGGGATGCGCACCATTCCACCGTGTCGTAGCCGTCGTCCGCTTCGTTGAGGAAGGGGTAAAACTCGCCCTCCGATGCGAACCGGCCTCGCGTGTCTTGAATGACCACGGCGTAACCGTGGGACGCGGCCCGGATTGGGTCCAAGTTTCCCATCCGGCTGCTGCCCAATGCCTTGTTGTAGGGTGTGCGCTGTAGCAGCACCGGCACGGGGTCGGTGGTATCGGGCCGGTATATGTCGGCGTAGAGTGTTACGCCATCCCGCATGGCTACCGCCACATCCGTCTCCGTTTTTGTGGAGCTATATGGCCCCATGAAGCTGACCATGATATCCTCCCGCGGCGGCTAGCTGATTGTATTGCCCTTGTTTATTTAGGTCTAGACCCATCAACCCTTCAGGAAATTGGACACGAATCCGGTGAACGCATCGGGCTGCTCCAGCATCAGCAGATGGCCGGCGTCGGGCATCAGCTCAACCTCTGAGCCCTTGATGAGCCGGGCGAAGTCGCGGGCGTAAACCGGCGGGGCGAACCTATCCTGTTCTCCCCACAAGATCAGCGTTGGGGCTTTTATCCGGTAGGCCCGGCGTTTCAAACCCCGGTCCGGTATCGGCCACAAGAATTTGCCCGCGGCGGTCAAGTCCTGTACCCGTTCGGGCAGCAGCAACTCCGGGGCGCGTTCCGCTGCCTCCACGTCTACAGCGCCAGGACTGTGGCCGTCAGCCCACAGGACCTGCTCCAGCTCGGCCGCGTTCAACGCCAGAAAGTCGGCAACTGGAGCCTCGTCTCTCCATAGCCCAGCCGGTGCCACCAGAACCATACGGCCCACGGAGCGAGGCGCCGTGGCAGCAATATCGATCGCGATCATACCGCCCAGGAAATGCCCCACCAGATGGGCCCAGTCCAAGCCCAGGGCGTCCATCAACTCCAGATGGTACAGGGTCAGGTCGAAGACGTCGTCCAGGTGTTCCAGGCCGGTGGAGCCGGAATATCCTGGAATGAAGGGAGCGTAGACGGTGAACTCTTCGGCAAGGCGGTCCAGGAAAGGGTCCCAACCCTTCTGGCCGATGGCCCCGTGAAGGTACATCAGCGGAGGACCCGATCCGCCGCGCAGCACCTCAGCCTGGAAATCTCCTCCCCGCAAGCTGGTTATGAGCGTCTCAACCGCCATGGCGACTCCTGATGCGTTTCAGGCCTCCCGCCGCGCTTCTCCATAATAGCTGAACGGCGGGTCGATATCCGGTTTTTTACCGGTTTGTTCTAATGGTAGAAGGTTGTCTGCTCTCCTATGGGGGACCATCGCTGGCCCGGTGGCTCACAGTGAGACGTACCATTCCGCGATGGCCTGACCGATCTGAACCGGCGAGTCCTCCTGGATGAAATGGCTGCCCTTGACGGTGACCTCCCGTTGGTTTCGCCACCGGCGGCAGTACTCTCGTTGGGCGCCGGCCAGGATAACGCCGGGGTCGGCGTTGATGAACAGCTTGGGAACTTCGCTGGTGGCCAGCCAGCCGGCGTAGGCGTCCACGATCTCCACCACGTCGGAAGGCTCCCCGTCCAGGGGTATCTCCCGCGGCCAGGTCAGCGTAGGGCGCCGAGACTCGCCGGGTTCCTGGTAAGGCCGGCGGTAGACATCCATCTCGGTCTCGGTCAGGCCCCTTAGAACGCTGGCCGGAAGGACCCGCTCCACGAAGACGTTTTTCTCCAGGATTATCTCCTCGCCCGCCGGCGTCCTCATGGCTTGAAAGAGTGCCCGGGCCTGATCCGGCCACTCTTGCCAGATCAAGGAACGGACGATGGCCTCCATGTACACGATGCCCTTGACCCGCTCCGGGAACCGGTGGGCCCAATGGAAGCCCAGGGCCGATCCCCAGTCGTGCACCACCAGGGTGACCCTCTGCGTTAGGTCCAGCGCATCGAACCAGCCGTCCAGATAGCGGCGGTGGTCAACGAAGCGGTATGAGCCGTCGGGTGCCTTGCCGGAATCGCCCATTCCCACCAGATCAGGGGCCAGACAACGCCCCAAGCCTTCCAGGTGAGGGATAACGTTCCGCCAGAGGTACGAGGACGTAGGATTGCCGTGCAGGAAAACAATGGGGTCGCCTTCCCCGGCGTCAACGTAGGCCATCTCGACGCCGGCGACCGCCAACCGGTTTCGCGGATAGGGGTCCGCGGCTGAAATTGTGGGAGGTTCCATGAGCTAACTACCTTAATCAACCAGGGGAATGAAGGCAAAGAGGCACGGCTCGTTGCCCACGAATTTAGTAAGATGCCCAGTTCCGGTCAGGTCCTCCACCAGCATCACATCGCCGGGTCCGAACCGGCGCACGGCTCCATCTCCGGTTTCTATGTCCACTTGACCCGCCAAGCCAAAAATGTATTGACGACGCGGCGCGGGATTCCAACCCAAAGACACCCCCGGCTCAGCCCTATGAAGCTAATGTCACTGGTGGCTTCCAAGGGCGTGCTTACCAGGGGCAAGTCGGGATACAATGAGCGGCCAAAGGAGAGGGCTAGATCCTCGAAGTGTGATTGACCGTCGTCGTCAGCGTAAATTCGAGTAATTGCGGCCATCCATCGTCTCCTTCAAGCGCCGGATGTTGTGGTTGCAGCGGGCTAGCCAGCGCTACAGGACTTTCTCAGGCTCCATCAATTTTTTAGGCCACCAGCGTGTCTCGTACTCCGACCAGATGTCTCGCACGTAGGGCATCACTTCACGGGCGAACAGCTCCGTGTTCTTCAAGGCCAGGTGCTTGGGCATGTCGCCGAACTGGAGCAGGAGCATCAGATTTCCGACACGAAGCTCACGAATGGCATGAGCCAGCTCCTCGCGCACCGTTTCCGGCCCCCCGGCTATAACGTTGCCCGCCTTTATATAGTCCTCCCAGGTGGCGTTCGTCAGTTGGTCCCGCCGGGCATCCACGATCTGGGCGCTAACGCCGGATTGTATGCTCCGCTGGCTTCGGTAGCCGGGGGGATTGCCGAACCCACTCGGGACGTGAAGGCCTTTTTTGAAGAAGTACTCGATGGAGTCCTTGTACTCTTCCACCTGGGCGTCCGTCTCCGACACTACCACCAGCTGTAGAAAACCGGCGTGGTAGGGGTTGAATGGCTTCTCCCGGCGCTCCATCTCCTCCCAGAACCCGTCCAGCACCGTCTTGCCCACCTTGTACCCGGAATAGCTCAGGTAACAGTAAACGTAGTCGTGGTCAATGGTCCAGTCCCAGGTCTCCAGGCTGCCGCTGCCCGGCACCCAGATAGGTGGATGGGGTTGCTGATAGGGCCGGGGCCAGATGTTTACATAACGAAGCTGGGTGTACTTGCCGTTGAAGGAAAATGGTTCCCGCTCGGTCCATGCCTTGATGACCAGGTCATGGGCTTCATAGTACTTTTCCCGCAAGGTAACCGGCACCTGCCCGTAACCGAAGATCGTATCCTGGGAAGTGCCGAGAGGAAACCCGGCGATGAACCGCCCTCCGCTCAACACGTCCAGCATGGCGAACTCCTCCGCCACCCTTACCGGCGGGTTGTACAGGGCCAGGCTGTTGCCCAGGACGATGATGGCGGCCTTTGAGGTGCGGCGGATCATTGCCGATGCCATCAGGTTGGGAGAGGGCATCAGCCCGTAGGCGTTGTTGTGGTGCTCGTTGACACACAGCCCGTCGAAGCCCATCTCCTCGGCGAACTCCATCTCGTCAAGGAAGTCGTTGTAGAGCAGATGTCCCTTCTCAGGGTCGAACAGGGAATTGGGCGGGTCCACCCAAACGCTGTGGTACTGTTTCTCGAAGTCTTGGGGGAGGTGCTGATAAGGCATCAGGTGAAAAAAACACAGCTTCATGTAGGGAATTACCTCTGCGGTAGACTACTTGGCCGGGTCCCCGGGGCAGGCCAAAGACTCCCTAGCCTCAGGCAAGGATTGTACATGAATACACATTGCCTCGCTACCCTGACGATGTGAACCGATGGGGAACGGGCTCAGGTGGGTAGGCCTGTCTCATCGCTGATAATGTTCGGCAGCAGTGCTCTGGAATGGTACAATTGGTGTGAGGTGGCAAATGCAAGCGGTTACGGTAAAATTAGATAAGAATGGTAGATTAGTCTTGCCAATCCAATTTCGCAGGGCCTTGGGCTTCGAGCCTGGCGATGAGCTGATCCTGGCACTGGATCAAGGGGAACTGCGTATCTTTACCCTTGGAGACGCAGTTAGACGGACCCAAGGCATGCTCAAAAACCTGGCCCCAGGCCGGAGCTTGGCGGATGAGCTGATTCAAGAAAGACGTGCCGAAAGTGCTCGCGAATGACGGAAGTCCTGGACGCCTCGGCTATGCTCGCATATCTCCAAGGCGAGACCGGTGCAGCCACAGTGGCCGAAGCAATCACCGGTGGGGCATTGATCAGCGCATTAAATTGGGCAGAGGTACTTTCCAAGGTCGCCGAGGAAGGTCAGGACCCCGAAGAACTGGTGGCGCGGCTTGAGGCGCAGGGCTTATTGGCCCGCGCCGTGGAAGTGGTGCCGTTGACCGAGGCAGACGCCACGATTATCGCCAGGCTACGCCTCCCCACGCGGTCCGCCGGCCTATCCTTGGGTGACCGGGCCTGTCTAGCCCTTGGCATGCGCTTGCACGTTCCGGTGCTTACCGCGGACCGATCTTGGGCCGGCCTGGATCTGGATGTGGAGGTCAGATTGCTCCGCTAAGCAGCCAGGCCTCCCATCGCCTTAAATAGTGGCGGTTTTTTGGGCCAAGGCCGTCGTTGATATTCGCCGCCTCGCCTGGTATAACCTCAGATGCGCCCCAGCTACCAATCCTTTGACCCAGGAGCCGATCCAATTGGCCAACGAACACCGTGACGTCATAGTAGTGGGAGGCGGTATTATCGGCTGCCTCACCGCCTACTTCCTGGCCCGCCGTGGGCTCAAGATCGCCTTATTGGAAGCCGACGCGGTTGGAAGTCATGCCTCGGGCTTCGCCTTTGGAGAGATGGGCGTCCTGGAGGGCGCTGGTATCCCCGACCCCTTGCTGGAGTTCAGCCTCTGGTCCATGTCGCGGCACCACACCCTTTCGATGGAGCTCAAGGACGTTTCCGGGGTAGACAACCAGTTCCAGTTCGGCGGCCGCCTGAAATTGGCCTTCAATGAGTCGGAGGCCGCGTCTTACCAGAAGCAATTGGAATGGCAGCGAGAGGTCAAGGACCTCGACGTAACCTGGCTGGAGCCCAGGGAAGTGGTAGAGGTTGAGCCCCAGGCCAATCCGGCGTGCCTCGGCGGCGTGTACGTACAAAGGGCCGGCGCCGTGGAACCCTACCGCCTTAACCTGGCCGCCGCCCAGTCGGCGGAGAAACTGGGCACAGAGATCTTGTCCCGCCGGGTTACCGGCCTGCTGACCGAGGGCGGCCGCTGCCTGGGTGTGACTTTTCATGAAGGGCAGCGTGAAGGGCAACGGGAAGGCCGCCAGGTGGGGCGAATGGAAGCCGGCGCGGTGGTGCTGGCCATGGGGCCGTGGTCTCAGGAGGCGGCGGCCTGGTGTGGCATCGACATCCCAGTGACCCCTCTGAAGGGCCAGATCCTTCGCCTCAGGGAGACCAGTAAACCCATCCTGACGTCCTTGCACTACGGCGGGAGCTACGTGGTGACCAAGCCCGACGGCCTGACCTGGGCGGGCACTACGGAAGAAGAAGTAGGGTTCAACGAAGACGTAACCCCGGAGGCTCGGGACAAGATCATGGGAGACCTGTTGAAGATGGCGCCGGCCCTGGCCAGTGCCGAGTTGGTCCAGCAGACCGCGTGCCTGCGGCCCCTGTCCGCCGACGGGCTGCCCATCGTGGGCCGGGTTCCCGGCTGGCAGAACCTGTACATCGGGACCGGCGCCGGACGCAAGGGCATACTGTGGAGCACCGGCATGAGCCAGGGGCTGGCCGAGCTGATTCTGGATGGTAGCTCCCAGGTACCCGGCCTGGAGGCCCTAAACCCGGCGCGTTTCCAGCGGGATTGACCGCCGATCTGCCTTACCTAACCTAACCGCCCTATACCTTCCTGGCCTCAAAGATCACTTCCCATGGGTATTTGGCGCAATAGGGTCCCTTGTCGTAGTCCGCGTGCACTTCCTTGACATGTAACCCATACCG
>JADFJS010000077.1 GCA_022566155.1 Chloroflexota bacterium | reverse complement strand
GGCCGAGCGCGGCATCACCTCGGACCGGCCGGAGGCTTTGGGCCAGGGCGATCCAGACGCAGTGCTTGAGCCCTCGGGTCCATTGGCGGACATATCGACGGATGATATTGGAGATCTTCTGGGCGGCGGCAATGTCACCATGGTGGCGGAGGAGCAGAACGCCGAATGGCAGCCGGAAGACGATGGGCAAGACGGCGGAGAAGATAGCGCGGAAGACGACGGTGAGACCGAGGAGGAGGAAGACAACTAGCCATGGCATCCCATCGCATTGCGGGAAGAAAATTGAGCCGCTACAAGGACCAACGGATAGCCTTGCTGCGGGGCCTGACGGTTGAACTGATCTTGCATGAGAGGATCACCACTACCCTGGCAAAAGCCAAAGAGACCCGTGTGGTGACCGAAAAGCTGATAACCCATGGGAAAAAGGGGACCCTCCATCACCGGCGGCTGGCGTTGGCTCAGGTGCCGAATAAGCACGTGGTGAAAAAGGTATTCGACGACGTGGCCCTTCGGTACACCGATCGCCCCGGTGGGTATACCCGTATCATCAAGCTCGGTCCCCGCCAGGGCGACGCAGCGCCCATGGCCATGATTGAGCTTGTCTAACGGAGCAAATACCAGATCGTCTCATCAGGTGTGATCCTACCGCCCATCGCCTCGCTGTCATCCAGCGAAGCGGCTCCGGCGGTTGGAGCTGGAGAGCAGGACGGATCCTCTGTGCGGCGGTTGGCGCTGGTTGTGGAGTACGAAGGGACCAGGTACGCCGGGTTCCAGCTCCAGGCCGGTCAGACTACTGTTCAAGGAGAGTTGGAGAAGGGATTAGCCCGCTTCACGGGGGAGGATATACGCATCAGGGCTGCCAGCCGGACCGATTCGGGGGCTCACGCCAAAGGCCAGGTGGTAGACTTTGCGACCACGAGCGTACACCCAGTGGACCGGTTTCCCAGGGCGCTAAATTTTTACCTGCCCGTAGACATCAAGATTCAGTCGGCTTACGAGGTAGGGTCCCAGTTCAACTCGCGCCGGAACGCGCGGAGCCGCATCTACCGGTACCAAATATTGAACCGGTTGTGGCCCTCGCCTCTGGACAGGAATATCAGTTTCTGGGTAAAGGACGAGTTGGATATTGCTACAATGTCCACAGCGGCCCAGTACCTGGTGGGGTGGCGGGATTTTCGCCCAATGTCCGGGGGCTATCCAGAAGAAAGGAGTGCAGTACGAAGGGTGTATCGGTGGGATGTGTGGCGAGAAAGTGACAGAGTCATAATCGAGTGTGAAGCCAATGGCTTTATACGTCACCAGATACGCCGGACCAACGCGCTTCTGATCGAAGTCGGCAAAGGCAGATGGCCGGCCAGCATAGTGAATGACGTTTTGGAGAATAATCCGGAAGGCCGGGTTCACTGGGCTACGGTTCCAGCCCGGGGTCTCTGCCTGGAAAAAGTGATCTATCCGAATCTCGGCTCTCACGCAGGTAATGCCGGAGAGTCGGCTTTCCCCGTCATGGGGCAAGTACCAAATGGGGGTGTCGCCCGGTATGAAGCGAACTAGCACTTACTTTGCCAAGGCGGGAGAAATCCCGGCCAACTGGCGGGTCATCGATGTCACCGGCCAGGTATTGGGCCGGGTGGCTCGGAACATATCCATTGCCCTTCAAGGCAAAGATAAGCCCACCTACACGGCACATACCCTAACCGGCGATTTCGTTGTGGTAGTCAATGCCGCCAAGGTGAAGGTCACCGGCGACAAGCTACTGCAAAAGACCTACTACCGGCACAGTGGATACGTGGGCAACCTGAAATCTTTCAAGCTGCGGGACATGCTGGAAAAGCGCCCGGAGCGGGTCCTGCAACTGGCGGTGAAGGGGATGCTGCCACGGAATAACCTGGGACGGCAGATGCTCACGAGGCTCAAGATTTACGCAGGACCCGAGCATCCTCACCAGGCCCAAGTCAGGACCCCAGATGATCAGGCTCAAACTCAAACCAACGAAGAATAAGGCAGGTATCGGCTTTGGTACAGGTTGAGACTCAGCAAGAGTATTTCTACGGAACGGGCAAAAGGAAGAGATCTATCGCCCGAGTACGGTTGTACTTGGACGAAGGAGCACCCGTTTTGGTCAACAACAAGCCCATGGAGGAATATTTTGGCTGGAAGCCGTGGCAGCAAATCCTCGCCGAGCCCTTCGAGGCCACGGAAACTGTCGGGCGCTTCCGAGTGGTGGTCCGGGTCCTTGGTGGCGGGGTCCACTCTCAAGCCGAGGCCATCCGTCACGGCATCGCCCGCGCTCTGGTGGTCTACGACCAGTCGCTAAAGCCCGCGTTGCGCCAACGCGGTTTTATTACCAGGGACGCCCGTATCAAAGAGAGCAAGAAGTACGGGCTCAAGCGGGCACGGCGGGCACCCCAATACACCAAGCGGTAGAGAGGCCCTGCCACTCTGTCCGTATACGCCCAATCACCCCTACTCTGATCCTCCCCTCCGAGGAGTAAATAACGAGTCCTCCGGAGGGAAGGTTAGGATGGGGGTGAGCTTTATCAGGAATACGACCGAAATCAGTTGGACCTGACGTCAAAACCTCGATCTCCAGAACTCCGCTACCCCTGTAGCGTCCTAGACGGCAACCGCTGTTGCTGCTTGCCTGTGACAGTGCCCTTTTGAGGCGGTGCTCGATGGAGAGGCTTGGGAACGGGTCAGACCCCCAGATACTCCATCGCCGCGTCCAGTAGCGCCGTGACCGTTTCCGGACTGCCTGCTTCGGCGTAGATGCGCAGTAGCGGCTCGGTCCCGGAGAACCTGGAGATGAGCCAGGCATCGTCGAAGGTCCACCGCCGGCCGTCGATGTCGTCTACCTGGCGCACCGGCATACCGGCCAAACGGTCCAGCCGCCCAGCATCCAGTTTTTGCTGGATCCGTCCTCGGTCCTGAGGATCAAAGGTTACGTCCCGGCGCTGGTAGTAGTGGGGCCCCACCCGGTCAAATAGCTCATCGACCAGCTGGGAAGGCGTCTTCCCGGTCAGGGCCATGAACTCAAGCATATACAAGCCGCTGAGGACGCCGTCCCGCTCCGGTATGTGGCCCTGGAAAGCGAATCCGCCGCTTTCTTCCCCCGCCATCAGGGCGTCCACCTGGGACATCATGGGCCCGATATACTTGAAGCCCACCTTCATCTCATGAACTTCGACGCCGTAGATACGGCCCAGCTTGTTCAGCATCATGGAAGATGTGACACCCTTGACCAGAGGGCCTCGCCGCCCTTTGTGCTCCAGCAGGTAGTATGCCAGCAAAGAGAACACTTCCAGGGTGGTGATGAACCGGCCCTTCTCGTCCACGATACCGACCCGGTCGGCATCGCCGTCCAGGGCCAGCCCCACCGAGGCTTCCCCGTTAGCCATTCGCTCCCGCAGACGGGTCAGATTGTGGGCGATCGGCTCAGGCTGCTCCATCCCTGGGAAGGCCGGATTGGGGTGGCCGTTCATCTCCTCTGCTACCGTCGCTCCGCCTGAGGCCAACTTAGGCAGGTAGCCGGCGCCGGCGCCGAACATGGCGTCCACCAGGACCTTGAACCCGGCAGCCCGGATCGCTCCCAGGTCGACCAGGCTCTCGATGCGCTCCAGATAGGGCGGCGCCGGGTCAATGTCCACGATCAGTCCCTCGGCCCTCCCCGATTCGACCGTCGAAGCCGGTACGCGGTCCACCAGCGCGATGGCGGCCTCCAGTTGATCGGTGATCTCCTGTGTGGCACTGCCGGCGTACTCGGACTTGAACTTGAATCCGTTCCAGTTGGCCGGATTGTGGCTGGCGGTGATGATTGCCGCGCCGGCGGCGTGATGATGCAAGACATTGAAGCTGATTACAGGGGTGGGCGCCGCTGTCTGGGACAGGAACACCCGGATACCATTTGCCGCGCACACACCGGCGACCCTTTCGGCGAACTCCCGGGATAAAAACCGAGTGTCATATCCCACGACCAGGCCTTGCCCGGCCGAACCCATGGCTTTCAGATAGTCGGCCAAGCCCTGGGCGCAGCGGCCCACGTTCTCGAAGGTGAAATCCTCGGCAATCAGGGCACGCCAGCCGTCGGTGCCAAAGCGGATCTCTGTAGTCATGGCTTCACCGCCGGATAGTCAGTCATCCAATTTTCGATGGGCTTTCCTCTGCGATCCACTACACTCCAAATCTCCCCTAAGACTGTGGAGAGGGAAAGTCCCTTCCGCCGTCGAGGGGGGGAGGTTAGAGCCTGCCCTGAGCTTGCCGGAGGGATGGGGGCGATAGGCTGGGTAGCAAAACGTTGCTTAGCGCGCCGCCAGTCCCGCGTCTGCGCGGAGGGCGTCGGCCTTGTCGGTGCGTTCCCATGTCAGGTCGAGGTCATCCCGGCCGAAATGGCCATAGGCCGCCACTGCCTGGTAGATGGGACGGCGAAGATCGAGGTCCCGGATTATGGCGGCGGGCCGCAGATCGAAATGCTTGGCTACCAGCCGGTGAATGGTCTCACTGTCGACCCGATTGGTGTCGAAGGTCTCTACCGAGACTGAGATTGGATGGGCCACACCGATGGCATAGGACACGATCACTTCGGCCCGGTCCGCCAGGCCGGCGGCCACCAGGTTCTTGGCAACGTACCGGGCAGCATAGGCGCCGGAGCGGTCCACTTTGGTGGGGTCCTTGCCGGAGAACGCTCCTCCTCCGTGGCGGGCGATGCCCCCATAAGTGTCCACCAGGATCTTGCGTCCGGTTAGTCCGGTATCCCCGGCGGGTCCGCCGATAACGAACCGGCCGCTGGGGTTTATGTAGATCTTCGTGTCGTCGTCCAGCAGTTCGGCGGGGATGACCTTCCGGATCACGTGCTCTTCAATGTCCCGGGTGATCTGCTCATTGTCCACATCGGCGCTATGCTGGGCGCTGATCACCACGGTATCCACGCGGCGTGGCACCCCGTACTCGTACTCCACCGTCACCTGGGATTTGCCGTCGGGCCGCAGGTAGGACAGGATGCCCTCTTTGCGGACCAGGCTGAGTTGACGCACCAGCCGGTGCGACAGGCTCACCGTTAAGGGCATCAACTCCGGGGTCTCGTTGCAGGCGAAACCCACCATCATGCCCTGGTCGCCGGCGCCGATGGTGTCCAGGTCTTGATCCTCGCCGCCGCTACCGGTTTGGCCGCGAACCTCCACGGCCCGGCTCACGCCCTCGGAGATGTCTCTCGATTGCTCCTGAATCGATATGCTTACCCCGCAACTCTTGAAGTCGATGCCGAAGTCGGCGTTAACGTAACCCGCTTTGCGAAGCGTTTCCCGGACGATCCCGGGAACATCCACGTAGGATGTGGTCGTGATCTCTCCCATGACCACAACCAGCCCGTTGGTGACACATGTCTCGCAGGCTACACGGCCCATGGGGTCATTCTTCAGCACCGCGTCCAGCACCCCGTCCGATATCTGGTCGCACAGCTTGTCGGGATGGCCTTCGGTTACCGACTCCGAGGTCAGCAAGTATTTGGGTGATTCGTTAAACAGCAATGCCATGTGGCCTACTCCTGCATCATCTGAAATCTACGTACCTTCCGACCAGGTATTCTGGTAACGCACCTGCTCCGGAGTGAGGGTATCGATGTAGATACCCATTGACGCTAGCTTGAGCCGTCCCACTTCCGCGTCGGTCTCTATTGGAACGTCATACACCCCAGGCTCCAGCTTACCGTGGTTCTTCACCAGATACTCCACGCAAAGGGCCTGGTTGGCGAAGCTCATGTCCATTACCGCCGAAGGATGCCCCTCGGCGGCGGCCAGGTTGATCAAGCGGCCTTCGGCCAACAGGTAGATCTTCCGCCCGTCGTTCATCTGGTACTCTTGCACGTATTCCCGGACCTTCCGGTTGCCGGAGGACAGCTCTTCCAGGGCCTGGATGTCGATCTCCACGTTGAAGTGACCGCTGTTGGCCAGAATGGCGCCGTCGGGCATCACCTCCAGTTGCTCCCTGCCGATGGCATGCAGGCCTCCGGTGATGGTTATAAAGAGCTCTCCGACCTTGGCGGCTTCCACTCCAGACATGACGGTGAAGCCGTCCATAACCGCTTCCAGGGCGCGGACGGGGTTGATCTCGGTGACGATGACGTGGGAACCCATACCCTTGGCCCGCGACGCCACGCCGCGTCCGCACCATCCGTATCCATACACCACCACCCGGCGGCCGGCCCACAGTATGTTGGTAGCCCTGGTGATGCCGTCCAACGTGCTCTGTCCCGTCCCGTATCTGTTATCGAAGAAGTGCTTGGTCTCGGCTTCATTTACCGCGATTATAGGGTAGCGTAGCTGCCCTTCGTTGGCCATGGCTTTGAGCCGGACAACGCCGGTCGTCGTTTCTTCGGTGCCGCCAACGATGTCGGTCAGCAGCTCCGAGCGCTCGCGGTGCATTATGTTTACCAGGTCCGCTCCATCGTCCAGGGTGATCTGCGGACGGTGGTCCAGGGCTGCGCTGATGTGGCGGTAGTAGGTGGCGTCGTCCTCCCCCTTGATGGAGAAAGTGGGGATGCCGTATTCGGCCACCAGGGCGGCGGCCACGTCATCTTGGGTGCTCAGCGGATTGCTGGCGCATACGACCACATCGGCGCCGCCTTCCTTTAAGGCCAGGGCCAGGTTGGCCGTTTCGGTGGTAACGTGCAGGCAGGCCGCCATACGCAATCCCGCAAACGGTTTCTCCCGGGCCAAGCGCTCCCGGATGATGCGTACCACCGGCATCTCTCGTTCCGCCCACTCGATGCGGTTCACGCCTTCTTTCGCCAGTGAAAGGTCCTTAACGTCTCCGTTGCTACTTTGTGAAGCCAATAGAAATCTCCTTACATTCTTGTTGGCCGGCAGCGGCCAGCTTTCAGCCGTGAGCCTCTTGCGACCGGTCCGTGGGTCGAAAGCTGACGGCAGATTACTGATAGCTGATGGCTGGTTTCCTTATTTTGCCAGTTTGCTCCGGCTAGGGGTCACCGCCGTAAGAGGTGGGGAGATTGAAGGCGATCCACGCCGGAGTACCGTCTTCAATGTTGTACAGGTTCTCGCTGTCGTAGCCCATGGATGCGGCTATCTCGCAGGCGAGTCCGCTTCGCACCCCCGCGGCGCAGATGAAGAGCACCTTTTTGTCTTGAGGCACCTGGTCCATGTTGCCGGGAAGGTCATCTATCGGAATGTGAATCGCTCCGGTAACGTGGCCGGTTACCCATTCGTCATCCCGCCGCACGTCCACCACCACGGTATTGTCCGGCTCCGCATCCCGCATCGAATTGGCCTCATTGGAATCTACCCTGTAATAGGGCTCTCCAGGGTCTTGCCTGGCCATTTTCCCGCCTCCTATGGCTGATTAATCTAGGTATCTTCCCACGATGGGGGCCAGTATCCCCCTGGTCTCCTCGGAGACCTGTTCCCGGGGAGTGATGATCGCGTCCTTCAGCGCCGACGCGCAGGCACAGTCGCGGCGGCCACCCAGCCGTGGGATCACCATTTGCAGCAGCTCTCTTGTGGTCGCCACGTTCTTCTGCAGGTTCTGCACCACCATTTCCACCGTCACGGATTCCTCCGACTGGCGCCAGCAGTCGTAGTCGGTGACCCAGGCCATGGTGGCGTAGCACATCTCCGCCTCCCGGGCCAGCTTGGCCTCGGGCAGCGCGGTCATTCCTATTATGTCGGCGCCCCATGACCGGTACATGAAGGATTCGGCCTTGGTGGAGAAGGCGGGGCCCTCCATCACCACCATTGTGCCCTGGGGATGCACGGTCACCCCCAACTCTTGGGCGCATTGCTGGACCAGCGCGCTGGTGGTGGGACAGAATGGGTCGGCAAACCCGATGTGGACCACCATCCCCTGATCGAAGAAGGTGCTGGACCGCTGCTTCGTCCGGTCTATGAGCTGGTTTGGTATCACCAGGTCAAGGGGGGCAAGCTCTTCCTTGAGGCTGCCCACGGCGCTGACCGAGATAACGTACTGAACGCCCAGGCTCTTCAGGGCGTATATGTTGGCTTGGGCAGGAATCTGGGTGGGATTGAACCGGTGTCCCCTGCCGTGGCGGGGTAGGAATGCAACCGCCGTCTCTCCAAGAGAGCCCACCACGATGGAGTCGCTGGGCTTGCCGAATGGAGTGTCCATATCGATGGTCTCGACGCCGGACAGCCCCTCCATCTCGTACAGGCCGCTGCCGCCAATGACTGCAATGCTGGCTTCTCTGGTGGGCATCGTATCGCTTACCCCAGGGCGGGGATCTCCTGCGCCGTGTAATGATTGGCCCGGAAAACCCAGTTCACCTCCGCGCCGTTGGCATTGATGTGAAATCGAGGGTTGATGTACTCCCAGACCACATCTCCATCGGGCGTTACCTGAAACATGCGCCCGTACATTCCTTCGGTGATAAGGGTGTTTCCGTTGGCCAGCCGGCGGGCCCCGGAGATGTAGGGGCTGAAAAAGTTGTGGGGTGGCGTGTCCCGGTACTCCCAGACGATATCGTTGGTCTTCGGGTCCACTTCGATCACCCTGGAAGCGGGCATGGGATCGTGCTGACGGTGGGTACCGTTGTCGTAGATCAGGATGTTTCCGTTGGGCAGCATGCTGGGGTCGTGTTGCTGGGCCAGCGTCTCGTATCCCAGCCTCCACACCCAATCGCCGCTCTTCTTGTCGATGATCCCAACGGTGGACAGGTTGCGAAAGCTGACCATCACCCTGTCGTCCGGCAAGGGCACCACGGTGTTGCCATGGCTCCATTCATCCCGGTGGTCGTTGAAAGTCACCACGTCCTTCTGGAAATCCAGATGCTGGTAGGCGCTCCATTCCCAAACGCGGTTGCCGCTTGCATCCACCTCCACGATGAGGTCGGCCCACATACCATCCCCATCAGCGCCCGGCACACCACCCTTCACTTTTGCCGCGACCTCTGCCGGAACGGGTTCAACTGTGAGGTATATAGCGCCCCCCAAAGGAGTGCGTCTGGCGTCGTGGTGATGGTTCTGGTCGTGGTGCTCCCACAAAACATTTCCATTCCAGTCAACTTCCAGAATCACTCCACCCTTGAAATTCTTCCAGGCAGGGAATCGGTCCCAGGTCTCATCTTTAACCTTTCCCCCGTAGAAGAGGTTGCCGTTGGGCAACAGATAGCCGTATAGGCCCGGTGGATAGGGCAAGTCCCATTGGTGTACCTCTTCACCATGAAGGTCAATCAGGTACACTTCCCCGGGGCCATACATAGGGGTATACAGGGTATAGCCTGGGCAGGCCCGCTCTTCGTCCAATGCAGTCAGGCCGGTCCGAATGATACGGCGGCGGGACTGTTGGTCAACGGGAGACATGGGAAGTTCCTACTGTGCTACCGGCATTGCTACCGGCTGCCGAACCCACCGACAGCATGAGGCTCTCCAGATATGGGGGCCGGGCCACACCCTCTTCGGTCACGATGGCGCCGATATACCCATGGGGAGTGATATCGAAGGCCGGATTGATGGCGGCCACTCCGGGAGGCGCGATCTGCGTGCCCTGGAAATGGGTAACCTCCTCAATGTCCCGCTCCTCGATCTCGATGTCATCGCCGCTGGGCAGGCTCAAGTCAACCGTGCTTGTGGGTGCGGCGATGTAGAAGGGGATGCCATGCTCCCGCGCCAACACCGCCAGGGTGTAGGTTCCAATCTTGTTTGCCGTGTCTCCGTTGGCTGCGATTCGGTCCGCGCCGGTGATCACGCAGCTGATGCGGCCCTGGCGCATCAACGCCCCTGCCGCCGAGTCCACGATCAGGGTAGAGGGAATGCCCAATTGCTGGAACTCCCACGACGTCAGCCGCGCCCCCTGCAAAAATGGCCGTGTCTCGGTGTTGAAAACCTGGAATCGCTTGCCTTCTTCCCAGCCGGCACGAATCACCCCCAAAGCGGTGCCGAACCCGGCGGTGGCCAGCGCGCCGGTGTTGCAGTGGGTGAGGACCGCTCCACCGTCGGGCATCAGTTCTATCCCGGCCATGCCCATGCGCCGGTTGGTTGCATCGTCTTCCTCTTGCATGCGTTGTGCTTCGGCGAGCCGCGGCGACTTGA
>JADFJS010000076.1 GCA_022566155.1 Chloroflexota bacterium | reverse complement strand
GATGACTGTCAGTTGATTGGGCATGTGTACGCGGGTGGGAACGAATATCCTATGTCTGTCTAAACGTTGTGCCGGCCTATCGAACCGCCCGGTCTTAACCGATGGTTAGACTCGCCGCTAGACCACGTCCTGGTAAAGAAGACAGGCGTTGGTGTAGGACTCCAGCGCGTCCCGGGATGTGTGCCAGAACCGATAGCCGGTGGTGTGTCTTAGCTTACTGGTGCTGAGAACGATCGGGTAGCGCACCATATCCAGCCCCGCCGCGGTTGAGTGACGCTGCAGGTGCAGACGCCAGGTTAGCTGGACCAACGGGTAACCCAGGAATGCCGGCAATTCAATCAATCTGCTCTTTATGATCTCCGCCAACTCCCGGTAAAACACCACCCCTTCCCCGGCTACGTTGAATACGCCGGGTATCCCTTGTTTGATGATGATGGTCAGGACCCGGGCCAAGTCGTCCTCGTAGAGAAATTGGATAGGAGGATTGCAGTCGTGCACCGCCATCAACCAGGGGCGGA
This sequence comes from Chloroflexota bacterium, assembly GCA_022566155.1. Classification (GTDB taxonomy): domain Bacteria; phylum Chloroflexota; class Dehalococcoidia; order Lucifugimonadales; family UBA3495; genus JADFJS01. The sequence continues at coordinate 9,551 of JADFJS010000076.1, read as the reverse complement.
AGAAGGCCCTGGTGACTTTGTTGTTGGCGTTGGGTCCCAGTACCAGGCAAGGGCGCAGCACGGTGACCTTGATTTCGGGATGTTGCTCGGCGAACTCCTGAATGATCTGCTCCGAAAGAAACTTGTCGTACGCGTACGGAATCTCTGGGGATGGACGCAGGGGCGCCCCATCGCTTAATGGGACGGGATTGTCTGGATGAGCGCCGTATACCGCGTGGGAACTCAGGTAAACGAAGTGTTTGATCCTGGCTCGCAGGCAGGAATTCAACACAGACCGGAGGGACGCCAGGTTGGCCTCCCGGTTGTACATTATCTCCCGGCGATTGATGCCCGCTTCGGTGATAAAGGCAAGATGGACAAGGGTAGATACCCGGTGGTCGTCCAGGAGCTCGTCAATCGGGTTGGTTACGTCTTGCCGGTAGACGGCGATGTTGTGAATGGGCAAGGGTGGAGGGTTGACGTCGATGGCGACCAACTTGCGCAGGTCACCCTCTTCCTCCAATTTCTGTAGAAGCAGCGCCCCGACATAGCCGGATGCGCCGGTGACCGCTATCACATCGAGGGGTTGGGTCATCGGGTACATCCGCGGCGGTCCGCCGTGTTTCCCCCGCGCATAGATTCGAGAGCCCGCCGGGTGACCAGGGGATGTGTGGTCCGCAGCTCGAGCACTGTTACTTGGGTATGGGGGATAGGCCGGGCATAATGCTGGAGATCCAAGTCTGCGCGGTGACCCGGACCTTTTCCGTGGTGCTCAACCCGATCCGATTGGACAGCACATCGTAATCCGCCGACTCGATGCGGTCCAGGATCTTTGTATATAACCGGCCCAGCACCGCCGGGCATGCCCGGGACCGAGGCGATAGGTAGGGCAAGAGCTGGAACCCGCTGCGGAAATAGCCCTTTGCCCGTTGGGCTTGGAAGCGCATCAGATTCACGAAAGCGTCGTTGACCACTCCTGCCTGTAGCTCCTCCTCGGTATAGCCGAACCGGGCCATCTCGTCCTGCGGCAGGTAGATGCGTCCGAATTCCAGATCCTCCCGCACATCCCTGGCGATGTTGGTCAGCTGCATGGCCAGTCCCAGGTCGATGGCGTGGGCCTTGGCGTTGGAGTCTTTGTATCCGAATATCTGGAGGCAGATCAAGCCCACCACCGAGGCCACCTGGTAGCAGTAAGCTCGCAACTGCTCGAAGTCCTCGTATCTGTCTTTCACAAGGTCGCTCTGGACGCCTGATAGGACCTCCTGGAAATACTCTTCGGGGATCTCGTACCGGCCGGCCACATCGGCCAGGGCTAAGAAAACAGGCGTAGCGGCATGCCCCTGGTAGCACTCGCTCAGATGACTCCGCAGGCTGACCAACATGGCCAGCTTTTCTTCATTGGAGCCTTCCGCGTCTACTGCGTCATCGCAGTGGCGGCAGAATGCGTAGGTGACATAGATCGCCCGCCGCTGCGCCGCCGGAAGGGTCAGAAAGGCGTAGTAGAAGTTCCGGGCCTCCCGGCGCGTGATCGAACGGCACTCTTCGTAAGCCAACTCCAGGTCCGTCATAGCGCTCCTGCCTGGTCTGGCCTGTTTGCCCCGGTGATCATCTGGATCTCCGGAGCGGGATCACGGTGCCATTCCTCTGCATATTTGACCAGGCCCAGGGAATTTAAACATCTCGCGCTGAAGCGGATTATACTAAAGCCGTGGCTATTCTCCCACCACCTGTACCATCACCTCTCGCCGCCTGGGGTGGTCCAGTTCGATGAAAAATACGCTCTGGTAGCGGCCAAACTGCATGGCGCCGTCAATGACCGGGACGGTCTCGCTGGTGCCAAGCAATAGGTGCTGCAGGTGGGCGTGCCCGTTGGGCGACTCATCCGGCGTCATGTTCACGGTGCGCACGCTAAAGTCGTTGTGGCGGTAATTGCCGTTTCGCGGGGAGAATTGTTCCAGAAATTTAACCATGTCTTCAAGCAGTAAGGGCTCGTTTTCATTTATCTTGATGGCCGCCGTGGTGTGCTTGGAATAGACAACCGCGAAGCCGTTATTCACCTTTGATTTAGCCACGCATTCGCTGACCCAAGCGGTGATGTCGATAAACTCGGGTGCTTTCTTGGTGGTCAACTGGAGGCAAAAGGACTGAGATTTCATATTCTCCCGTATCCCCTTTCGGGTTTTGCTAGAGGTTATTTCAAGATTCTGTGCGACACGCCTACGAGTCTTTTGACACGGTCAGGACGAACGGTGAAGACGCCTCCTTCCGTTCGTCCTGACCGTGTCGAACCACCTATATCCGTTCGTGGTGAGCTTGTCGAACCATAATTAAGATGACTACTACCCCGCGGTGCCAAGGACCTGGGTGGGATCGTGACGTTGACCACCGGCCAACGAAAGATTGACATAACGCCCTAACGCCAGCAACGGCCAGCAATTTCGGTAGGTATGGTAGTTAATCATGAAGCCGGCCGGCATATCCAGACCCTGAAAGCCCCTTTCGCCGGGCCTGGGAGCATCGCGGCGGCGCTCCCCCAAGCCGTAGCCGGGGAAGCCGGTGCCTGTGAAGTAGGGTTCGTCCCAGCAGCCCTCCTCGGTCTGAGTGTTTACCAGGTAGGCGACGCCTCGGCGAGCAGCCGCGCTACGGTGCTCACCGGCTGCCAGCAACGCCAGCAGGGCCCAGGCCGTCTGAGAGGCCGTGCTGGGCCCCACACCGTGGAGTGTTGGGTCCACGTAGGAGCCGCAGCTTTCACCCCAGCCGCCGTCGTCGTTCTGGTGGCCCAGCAGCCAGTCCACAGCGCGCCGCACGTAGGGTTGGGCCATATCCTCCCCAATGGCGGCCAGCGCGGGCAGTACCGCGCCGACGCCGTAGATATAGTTGACACCCCACCTGCCGAACCAGGAGCCGTTCTCTTCCTGCTCGCTGAGGATGTAATCATATGCCCGGCGCAGAGGTGGGAAGTTGCGCTTGTAACCCAGCTTCCCTAGCATCTCAACTATATGGGCGGTGACGTCAACGCTGGGCGGGTCCAATGTTTCCCCGAAATCCGAGAAGGGAATCTTCGTCAGATACCCACGGTTGTTGTCCTTGTCGAAGGCGGCCCAACCCCCGTTCTTGCTCTGCAATGCCAGTACCCAGTCCACTCCCCGCTGGATGCCTTCGCGCAGCCGAGGTTCTTCCTGGGGGTCAAGGCGAGCCTGGTCGAGGGCCATGATTACTTCCGAGGCGTCGTCGATGTCCGGATACTTGTCGTTGTGAAACTCGAAGGCCCAACCACCGGGCTCGGACTTTTTGGCCCTGACCTGCCAGTCTCCCGTGGTCATTATCTGCTTGTCCAGCAGCCAGCGGGTGGACCTCTGCACCGATGGGTCGTCGGGGGCCATGCCGGATTCCAACAGCGCTATCTGGATCAAGCAGGTGTCCCAGACCGGGGAGATACAGGCCTGAACGCGGCAGGTGTCCTCATCCTCGATGGCGAAGCCTTCAAACCCGGAGAACCCTTTCTCCATGGCGGGGTGGTCCGGCCTAAACCCCAGGTGGTGCAGGGCGATGAGGGAGTAGACCCAAGGGGGCTGTATCCCTCCCCAGGAGCCGTCGGCCTCCTGATGGTCCAGCACCCATTTGACGATCTTGCGTTCGGCGAGACCCCGGAATGGGTGTACCGGCAGCCGCTGGTAGAGGCCCATGAGCCGGTCTAGCTGGAAAAACATGCCGGGCCAGCTCCAAAGACGCTTGGGTCTGGGAAGAGCGTAATCAGTCTCGCTTCGAGGTTCGGGATAGAGCTCGTCTATCTCGGCCCACTGTGGGACCCAACGGGTTGGATGCTGACTCAGGATGATCAGCATGGGAACGATCGTTGCCCTGGCCCAGCTTGAGAATTCATAGATGTTGAAGGGGACCCACGGGGGCAGCAGGATCATCTCCGGCGGCATATTGGGTGTTCCCTTCCAGTCCCACTGGCCGAACAGGGCCAGCCAGATCTTGGTGAAGACCCTGGTTTTGGGTATGCCACCGCGAGACATGATGAACCGGCGGGCCTTTTGCAGGCTTTCCGAGTCCGCCGCTAGGCCACCCAGCTTCAGGGCAAAGTAACATTCCACCGAGGTGCTCAGGTCTCCCGGAGCCTCATAGTACTGGCCCCAGGAACCGTCTTCCCGCTGCTTGCTCAGGATGTAGTTGCTAACCTTGCGCCAGCGCTCCCGGTCCCCTTGGCCCAGGAAATAGCACAGCATCAGGTGCTCGGCTTCCATGGTGGCGTTGGACTCCAGTTCTCCCCACCAATAACCCTCCGGGTGTTGGGTACGGCCGAAGTAGGCCTGGGACCGCCGGATAGCCTGCTCAACGGCCTGCCTCCGGGGCGTTTCCGGTGTATTTTGCTGCGTGAGTGTCACCTTGGGCCGGATCTCCCATTGGTATAGCCGTAGTCGTTGAACCAGCGCACCGATTTTTCCAGGGCGGCCTCCACCGGGCTCTGGGGCTGGCCGAGCTCTTCGACCGATTTCCGGCAATCGACGTACATCGGCGTCTTGGAGACTTTAAGGCCCTCTAGAGGCAGCCTGGGCTCCCGGTGCAACAGTTTGTCTTCCACCAGGTTGTCGATGTAAGCAGCTCCTATGGCCAGCCACAGTGGTGTCCGCCACCTTGGCGCGGACCGGCCCGTCAGGTCCTGGAGCATGTCCAGGATCTCTTTGAGGGTTACATTCTTGTTGCCCAGCACATAGCGCTCTCCCGGCCTGCCCTTCTCCATGGCCAGTATGTGTCCGGCGGCCACGTCCTCCACGTCCACCAGGTTCATACCGGTGGCTACGTAGGCCGGGATACGGCCCAGCAGGAAGTCCAGAATCATCCGGCCGCTGGGTGTCGGTTTCACGTCCCAGGGCCCCACAGGGAATGTGGGGTTCACCACCACTACGGGCAGTCCCTGGGCAGCCATGGTTAGCGCCACCTGTTCCGCCTGGTACTTGGACTTCTTGTAGTTTCCAACTAGATGTTCAGGTTCCAGCGGTGTGTCCTCATTGGCCAGCGCTCCGTTGGAGCGGCCCATGGTTGAAACCGTGCTGGTGTACACTACACGGTCTACGTCAGCTTGCCGAGCCGCCTCCAACACGTTGGCCGTGCCCTCAACGTTGGTCCGGTGGATGATGCTGGGGTCCCTGGACCAATAGGTGTAGGCGGCCGCACAGTGATAAACTGTCTGGCAGCCTTTCATGGCCCGGGTCAGTGATTCCCGGTCGAGTATGTCACCCGGCACGGTTTCAACGGGCGTGTCCTGGATCGTTAAGGTGTTGCTGCCGGGCCGCACCAGTGCCCGGACCTGGTAACCCCGGCGGCACAGCTCCCTGGCCAGATTGCCCCCAATGAACCCTGTGGCGCCGGTGACGAGCGTCAACATAGCTTTACCCGTTACCGGCCCGCCGGCCAAGTGGCCGGTTGGGATAGCGGGGCGCCGCTCCCTTCTTGTTGTTCATCTTGTTGTACTTCTTCTTGGGATTGCCGAATGTAGGCCAGCGCGAACCTGGTCAAGGAGTTCTGCGCCTGCCGCATCTGGCGGGACAGCCGTAGCATGGGCGCGATCCGCCACGGTCTGAACGCTGTCCCCAGCACCGCTTTTACCTGGGACCGGGACATCGCGAGCACGTAGGGAGGCAGGCTTTGGTCAGCCGGGTCCAGGACTGCCCGCACCGCCAGGAAGGGAACGCCCGCGTCTCTAGCGGCCACCGCAATGTCATAGTCTTCCATGTTTACCGTGCCCACCCGGTAGCGCCGGAACACGGTGGCCTTATCCAACACGGTCGCGATGGGCCGGTCTACAGTCAGGGAATCTCCCTGGTCAACGGGAAGGCCGGCATCGGTGGCGGCCTGCACCGCCTGCCGCCACATCTCGGGGTCGGGTTGGAGGGAATTTCCGCTGTCAGCATGTTTGTAGCTGGGGGATATGGTCAAGAGCCCGGGAGCCAGGGACGGGTCCACTCCACCGGAGAACCCCAAGAGCAAGATACCCATGTCAGTTCCGGAAAGGGGTTCTTTCGATGAGGAACGGTGGCGGACGAGAGTGGCAACGCTCTGACCGGCTTGAGCCCCTCCGATACCAACGACTTTCAGCTCAAACCGTGGTGGTATACCGGCGGTCTGATACGCACGCGATTTCCTACGGAGTCCGGCCAATTCCCGCTCCATGCTGGCGATGATGGTGAGCAACTGATCCTCTAACGCTCAGGCGGCGGTGATGCCGCCTTTGTGCGCGGCGCCCGATTTGATCAGGGTCACCCAGTCCTTGGGCGTGGATACGGCCTGGAAGATGGTTGCCGATTCAAAGCCGCAGTGCATCATGCAGTTGGCGCACCGGGGGTCCTTGCCCACCCCGTAGCGCTCCCACAGGTCGTCCTTGTAAAGCTCGTTCACATCTTCCACGTGCTCGTCGGCCAGGGGGTAGCAGGGCTTGCGCCAACCCATGACGGTATAGGTTGGGTTGGACCAGGCAGTGCACTGGTATTCCCTGTCTCCCTTGAGGAAGTTCAGATAAAGGGGGTTGTTGTAAAAGCGCATTCCGGCGGTATCGACCGGGTTTAACAGCTTCTTGAACAGATTGTGAGACTCCTGGCGTGTCAGGAACATTTCCTGGTCCGGCGCGTCTTCGAAGTCGAACCCCGGGGAGATCATGGAGCCTTCCACGCCCAGGTCACCCACGAAGCGGAACATCTCCCAAAGGTCTTCCACATCGCTGCCGCGGAAAACCGTGGTATTGGTGCAGACGCGGTAGCCCTGGTCGAGGGCCATCTCGATGCCCTGAATGGCTTTTTTGAATACGCCCTGGCGGTCCACCGACTCGTCGTGCTTGGCCTCCATGCCGTCCAGGTGAACGACCCAGCAGAGGTATTTGGAGGGAGCCACTTTCTTCAGCACCCGCTCCATCAGAAGGGCGTTGGTACAGCAGTAGACGAAGTATTTTTGCTCAAGCAGCTGGTTGATGATCTGATCGATCCTGGGGTGGATCGTTGGCTCACCACCGGCGATGGAAACGATGGGCGCCCCCGACTGCTTCACCGCTTCCAGGGCCACCTCAACGGACATCATCTTGTCCAGGACGGGCTTGTACTCGCGGATCCTCCCGCATCCTATGCAGGACAGGTTGCACATCTCCAGCGGCTCCAGCATGGTAACCAAGGGGAACTTCTTGCGGCCCCTCAGCCGGTTTTTCAATATGTAGTAACCCAGCCGGAAAGAAAGCTCTAGCGGTCTACGGGCCCGTTTCATATCGTCACTACCTCGTTGGCAGATTAATCAAGTTAACCCTTGTCAGATTTCCGGCCGCCCCAAGCTGATGCTTCGGAGCGATGTTCCCAAGACTAGTACTCTCTACGGGCCAGAAAGTCTACCAAAGCCTCTGCCTCATCCTCGGCCCAAGAAGGCAGAGAGATTCCGTCCAGCGCGGCCAATGCTTCCTTGGCACTGGTCTCGGCCAACAATTGTGTGTGCTCTCGTGCCCCCGTCTCCTCCAGAATGGTCTGGACCCGGTATACATCTTCATCGTCCAGCTCATCCTGGGAATAGAGCTTCAGCAGGTCTTCCCGGGACCGCCCTTCCGCCTGCTCCAGACCGAAGACCACCGGGTAGGACTTTTTCCGCCGCCGGATGTCGTTCCCCGCTGGTTTGCCGGTGGTAGCTTCATCTCCCCAGATGCCGAGATAATCGTCACGGATCTGAAAAGCCCGGCCCAGGCTGTCGCCGAATCGGGAGAAGGCCGCGAGGGCGGCGGGGTCCTGAGTGGCCAGGGAGGCCCCGATCTCCGCGCCGGTGCGAATCAGGGCGCCCGTCTTGCGGGCAATCATATCAAGGTAGTCCTGGGTGCCGATAGTGGTGCTGGACTCAAAGGCTAGGTCCAGGCACTGGCCCTGGATCATGTCCATATAGCTTTCGGTCAGAAGTCTGGACACCTTCAAAGCCGTATCCGGGCCAACATCCAGCCGGGAGATGTTGAGCAGGGCCGCGTCGCCAACGCATTGCAAGGCGTTGCCCGCAACCAATGCCTTGGGCATGCCCCAGATCGACCAGACGGTGGGTTGGTGACGCCGCTCCAGGTCCTGATCCTGGATGTCGTCGTGGATCAAGGAGAAGTTGTGGATCAGTTCCAAGGCGGCGGCGGTGGGCAGCGCCCAGGAAAGGTCGCCCTCGAGGGCCTCGCAGGCGAACATGCACAGGGTCGGGCGGAGGGCCTTGCCTCGTGACAATGCATTTACTTGAGGATGTCCCTGTTGGTCTACCCAGCCCAGATGGTACCGGAGCAGAGTATACAGGGCGGTATCCTCGCCATCAGGCACCGACCGGAACAATTCCTGCTCCACCCGGTCCCTGTACCTGGCGAACATAGCCGGGAGCGCCGGCGCGCCGGGGGTCGTAGCCATAGGGTTGTGGGCGAGGTTAGCCCATACCTCCCATTTCGACGATATACAGCCGAGCGGCTTCTAACGTCGTACCGATGCCCGCCGCATACATCGCGTCCCGATGCCGGAAATCCTAGCAAAGCGTAATGGACGGTGTCAAGTAGATTGGCCTGTTTAATCAGTGCGAGAGACCCGGGAAATCGGGGCCAGCCGCCCGGCCGTAATGGATCGATCTGGACCCCACTTCCGCATTGCAGCGGGCCGTATCGCAGCGCCGTCGATGCCATGCCGCTGGCATCAGGGTTCAGGCCCGCGGGCGTGGACAGTCATTGACAGGCTAGACGGTTTATACTACCCTTTTTACTTACTAATAACCGTTACTAAATAGTGGCGCCGCAAACTCGGCCCCTATCGACGATGGGGAGAGGGCGCTGCTTTTTTGTAATTGACACCGGAACAGCGGGCGCGTCCCCTGTCTATATGTAGAGCCCCATAATATCTACCAGTCTATCTTGAGGAGGAGCACATGCCTGACCAAGACGTTGGTCTGATGGCCCACTTGCTGCGCCGCGCCGGCTTTGGAGCCAGCCGCGATGAGATCGAGGCTAAAGTGGCCCAGGGTTACGATGCAACCGTGGAAGCGTTGCTTAACCCGGAAGCACAAGAAGCGATAGATGAAGACCTGATGCTCCGGTACCACCCCATCTACTATCACGCCGGCGCCATCGAGGTTAATAACCAGATATGGATGTACCGGATGATCAACAGCCCACGCCAGCTACAGGAGAAGATGTCTCTGTTCTGGCACATGATCTTCTGCGCCGGTCACAGCAAGATCGACAGCGGCGAAGAGATGGGCCGCATGATCGCCATGTTCCGGGAGCACGGCATGGGCAATTTCCGTGACCTGCTGGTGCGCCTTTCCACCAACCCGGGGATGATGTACTACCTGGATAACTCGGAGAGCCACAAGGCCAATCTGAACGAAAACTTCGGCAGAGAGTTGCTGGAGCTGTTCTCCGTGGGTGTGGGCAAGGATGAGGAGTTCAATTACTCCGAAGACGACGTGAAGGCCTGTGCCCATGCATTTACCGGCTGGAACGTAGCCCCAGTTTACCCGCCCTTCCCCTACGGCCGTAGCCCCTGGTATTTCCGTTTTGATCCGGCCGACCATGACGATAGCGTAAAGAC
>JADFJS010000167.1 GCA_022566155.1 Chloroflexota bacterium | reverse complement strand
AAGGCTGATTAACTATGTGAGGCCTAGCCTCTGTATCGTGGACCAGGACTACCCCTGAGCCTTCCCTTGTGGTCGCGACTTCGAATATCCGCTTGAACGGCGCCTTCGGCTCGATCGCGACGATGGTGTTCTCCTTCGAGTCGACGTAAATGGCGTCCAACATGGTCAACAACAGCCTTCTGCGCTCGTAAACGCTGGCGCCCGACCATGGCTCAGGAAGCCGTTCGATGAGCCTGCCAACCTCCGATGCCATGTCGGCCTCAGGCACTGTCAAGGACTCCAGCTCCAGCACTCCCGGCCGCTCTTCTGCCGCATGTACTCATGAATCGCGAAGGAAGCACGTTCGCAGGGATATGCGGTAACGTACGAAGACGCGACGGCAGAGAAGTTTCGAAAGACCAGGCACTCGTGGCTCGGGACGTTGAGGTTGCAACGTAGGTCGTCAGCTTCGCCGGCAAAATGTCACATCCTCCAAAACGATCACCTTCTGGTTATGCCCTTCATGCGCCCCTTGTCGATGCTATACGATTCTGTCAGTAGCTAAGCGTTAAGGGAAAATGTCAGTATGAAAGGACTGACGTTGACCCAAAGAGAGCAGACACGATTGCAGGTATTGAACCGACTGGTGGCGCAGCAGTTGACTACCCGTGAAGCGGCGGCCATCCTGGGGCTGAGCGAACGCCACACCTGGCGGATGCTGGCGGCATATCGAAAGGAGGGAGCTGCCGCGCTAGCCCATGGGAACAGAGGACGTCGACCTCGCAACGCTGTTGGCGCAGAGACACGGCAGAAGGTAACCACCCTGGCACGGACGCGGTACGCGGGTTTCAATCACACTCATCTGGCGGAGATCATGTCCGAGAAGGAAGGTGTGGCGCTGAGTCGTTCCACAGTCAGGAGCATCCTCCTGAGCGCGGGATTGCCCAGTCCGCGATACCGCCGACCGCCGCGCCACCGGCACAGGCGTCAACGGATGCCCCAGGAGGGGATGCTCCTGCAGCTCGATGGCAGTTACCACGCCTGGTTGGAGGACCGAGGACCCTGGTTCACACTGCTGCTGGCGGTGGACGATGCCACGGGGACGGCGCCATACGGAGTCCTCCGTGAGCGAGAGGATACCCACGGGTACTTCGAGCTGCTTGAGGGCATAATTGCCCGACATGGTATCCCTCTGGGCGTATATACAGACCGTCACGCCGTCTTCCAATCTCCCGGTCAGAGGCTTGAGAAAGAGTCTGGCGTCCTCAACATCACTCCGACCCAATGGGGCCGCGCCCTGCGCGAGATCGGCGTAACTCAGGTATTCGCCCACAGCCCGGAGGCGAAGGGGCGAGTGGAGCGCGCCAACGGCACCTTCCAAGACCGGCTAGTGTCTGAGCTGCGTCTGGCCAATGCTAGCACGCTGGAGGAGGCCAATGACGTGCTGCGCAAGTTCTTGCCACGCTTTAACGCTCGGTTCGGAGTGCCGGCAACCCAGGCAGGGTCCGCCTATCGGGTCCCCGATGCGAGTCTGGACATAGCCGGAGTTCTCTGCCACAAGGAACGGCGGCGAGTGGCCAGGGACAACACTGTGCAATACCACGGTCGGACATTACAGCTTTTTCCGAGTGCCGAGCGGTCCAGCTATGCTGGTGCCAGGGTCGAAGTCCAGGAGCGTCTGGATGGCAGCCTGTTGGTGTCCTATCGGGGGATGGTTCTCACACCGTCGGAGGCGCCAGCCCTCGCTGCTGCTCTGCGGGATCAGGCCGGTGCGATCCCGAATGAGATTTCCCCGGCACCCGCACAGATGCCTGAGTGGGAGCGCCAGCCTGCGGTACCAACTCTGGTCAAGCAGTTATCGCCAACGATCTGGTACGAGGACTCCAAACTCAAGCGTCGTCATCGAGAACTGGTCAAGGCCGGGATGGAGCGAGCACGGAAGCTTGGCAAACGCATCGGACGACCGAGAGTGACTGAGCGAGATGGCTTTGCCGTGCGGTTCAGAGAAGTAGTTGAACGTATCGGGCCTGGTGGTCTTTCACACCGTCAGGCAGCCAGGGAACTCGACATCGGCTTCGCAACCCTCAAGCGTCTCTTGGAGGCCGGTGAGCCGCCAACCGTTGCGACGAAACCACCACGACCCACACTCCTACCGTCCGTCAACGGACGGTACACGCCCGAAACTGAGGACACTGACATAATCGCTTAACGCTAATCCCTGACACAGTCCCTTGACAACGACAATAATACTTCAACAGCTACACCGTTAGTAACATCCCTTTTGGAGCGCCTACACCGCGGGGCTGATGAGAATCAGCGCGGACCACTGGAAGCCGATAACATTTTGCGATAGATTGAAAGTATGAAAGTAAGGCCAAAAATCGTCAATTCAAAAAAACTCAGGGTAGATTCATGATTCGCGACCCATTCTATCGACAAATCATCGAGCGGCTGAACGACTCCGTGAACCCCGACTCATTTGAAGATTGCGCGGCGGATCTGTTGACCGAGTTTTTTCCCACGCTGGTTCCTATAAAAGGGGGATCTGATGCAGGTATGGACGGCGCAATCGCAGACACCCTGGGAGAGCCCT
>JADFJS010000075.1 GCA_022566155.1 Chloroflexota bacterium | reverse complement strand
GCCGAAGAGGACAAGAAGCGTGCCGCCTATAACGCCCTGCAACGGAACAAGGAGAGCATCGCCCTCAATCTCAAAGAGCCGGAGGCTCAGCAGATATTCTCCAAGCTGGCGGAATCGGCCGACGTGGTGGTGGAGGGTTTCCGGCCCGGCGTGATGGACCGTCTGGGTGTGGGCTACGAGAGGGTCCGGGAGATCAACCCCAGGATCGTCTACTGTTCCATCTCCGGCTATGGCCAGGACGGACCCTACTCCAACATGGTTGGCCACGACATCAACTACATCTCCCTGGCCGGCGCGTTGGGACTGATCGGCGAATCGGAAGACGCAAAGCCGGCCATTCCGCTGAACCTGCTGGCCGATTATGCGGGCGGTGGCCTGTGCGGGTCGGTGGCTATCCTGTCGGCGCTGCTGGCTCGGGAGAAGACCGGCCGGGGTCAGTACCTGGACATCGCCATGGCCGAGGGTGTGCTCTACATGCTGGCCGGGTTCGTGTCCAGCTATCTGGGCCAGGGCACGCTCACCCGCCGGGGAGGCAGCCGGCTAAACGGTGGCTCGCCTGACTACAATATCTATCAAACCAAGGATGGCAAATACTTTACCATCGCCGCCCTGGAACCCTGGTTCTGGGAGAATCTATGCCGGGCCCTGGGGCGAGAAGACCTGGTGCCTCATCAGCAGGCCTCGGGCCAGCAGCGAGACGAGGTCTCCCGATTCCTGAAGGAGACTTTCCTGACACGCACCAGGGACGAGTGGTTTGAGCTATTGAAGGACCGCGACATCTCGGTGGGCAAGGTCTACAGTCTGGAGGAGGCGCTTGCCGACCCACAGGTGGCCCATCGGGGGATGGTGGTGGAAGTGGAAGCCCCTGGCTTGCCCGGTGGCACCGTGTCCCAGGTGGGTATCCCGATCCGGCTATCGGAAACGCCGGGAAGAGTGCGGTTCGCCGGCTCGGTGACCGGCCACCACACCGCCCCGGTCCTGGCCGGTTTGGGCTACACCGAGGAGCAGGTCGAGGACATGCGGCAGCGCGGGGTTGTGCAGTAACGTGGGCCACGGCGTTTCGCCACGGACGCTATAATGGAGCCGAACTTCAGCCGAACGCTGATAGCTGACCGCTGAAAGCCGATAGTTCGGGAGAGCATAGGGTATGATCAAGCGTTTCTCGGTGCTGTACGTGGGTCAATTGGAGTTGGACAACGTCGGGTTGGACGGCACGCCGGCCGACGAGCGCCGCTATTCCAACGATAGGATAGTCCAGGCCTACGACAATTCCGTGGCCCTGGCCAAGCACATGGACAGCCTGGGCTATTACTGCATGTGGACCGCCGAGCATCACTTCCAGCGCGAGGGCTACGAGTGCCTGCCCAACCTGATTCTATTGGGCGTTCATCTGGCCGGCCTGACCCAGCGGCTCAAGTTCGGCTCCGCCTTCAACGTCGTACCCATGTGGCACCCCCTGCGCCTGGCCGAAGACTTCGCCATGGCCGACATCTTGACCGGAGGCCGCCTGGTGTTCGGCGTGGGCCGGGGTTACCACTCGCGAGAGGTGGAAACCTTCGGCGCGCCCGTCATCGACAACGACGCCAACAAAGAGTTGTTTGAAGAGCAGATGGAGATCATCTTCAAGGCCTTCAACGAGGACTCATTCAGCCACCAGGGCAAGCACTATACCATTCCGGCCAAGGTCCCATACCGGGGCTACGATCTTGAAGACATCACCCTGGTGCCGCGGCCGATCAACCTTCCGGTGGAGATGTGGCAGCCCATCGCCAGTGGCCGTACCTTGGAGTACATCGCCCGCAAGGGGATCAAGGGCATGGTGGCCCTGACCGGCGAGCTCCTCGTGGAGCAGTTGTTCCGCAGCTACCAGGAATATGCGGCGCTGGCCGGCCGGGATTTAGCTTTGGGCCAGGACATGGGTCTGGGATTCGGCTTCTGCATCGACGAATCTCAGGAAGCCGCCATAGAGAAGGTGCGGCCCTATCATGACGAGCGGTACAAGTGGTTCGCCCCCTTCGGGTTCGTCCGCTACACCGACTCTCAAGGCCGGCCCTGGGGCACGCCGGGAGCCCCATCACGGGTACCCACCATCGAAGAGGGGGTGGCGCAGAATGTCTGGCTGTGCGGACCCCCGAGCCTGGTGATCGACCGGCTGCGGGATGTGGAGCAGAAGTACGCGGGCCTTGAGGACATCATTCTCCAGTGGCCCGAGGGGATGCCCTGGCCGGAGTTTAAAGAGCAGCTAACCCTCTTCGCCGAAGAGGTGATGCCCGCGTTCGGCGGCTGAAATCTTGCGGTAATCGGTCTGCTTACCGGTCAAAGCTATAGCGCCCATTGCGTCCAGACCGCCGCTAAACTGGCTAATCATGGTCTGCGGCGGTGCTTGCCTCGACAGGGGAAGCAGGGGAGAAAGTTCGTTGGCGGAGCCAGAACACTCGGCACTGGCGAAGCAGGGTACCGAGGCCATCGCCCGTTGGCGCGAGGAGCGTTACTGGCGTCGAAGGCGGCTGGACCTATCGGGAGCCTCCTTGAGCGGCGCCCGGCTGGTCAACGCCGACCTGTCGCGAGACGACCTCAGCCGTATCGACTTGACCAACGCCGACCTCAGGTTTTCCGACCTGTCCCGGGCCAACCTTCAAGCTGCCCACCTGTGGCGCTCCAACATGGCCCATGCCAACTTGACCGGCGCCAACCTGGCCGGCGCCGCTTTGGGACGCACCAATCTGGCTGGGAGCTCCCTCCAGGGGGCCGACCTGCGAAGAGCGGACCTCACCTCGGCAGACCTTTCCCGCGCCAACTTATCGTCCGCTAATCTGGCCGGTGCCGACCTCACCGGCGCCAACCTTTCCTGGGCCAGCCTGCATGGGGCCGACTTGAGCAATGCCAAGATGACCTCCACCGTCCTTACCCTGGCCGACCTTTCCGGCGTGGATCTCAGGGGAGCACACCTGGTTAGAGCAGTGCTGGATAGCGCCGTTTTAAGCGAGGCGGTATTGGAAATGACCCTCTTCGCCGACTGCGATCTGGGACGAACAATCGGTTTGGAGACCGTGGTCCATGCCGGGCCCAGCATCATTGGCCTGGATACGCTGGTCCGTTCCCGGGGCCTTATACCGTCCGAGTTCCTGCATCGGGCGGGGGTGGCGCGGGTGTTGATCGACGTCCAGGACCAGTTACGGCTCTCGGATCATACCGAGCCCAGGGTGTTGCTGGTGGGCTCCTATCAAGACGCCGCCTTGACACGCAGGTTCCAAGCTGACCTGAGGTCTTCCGGGGTCCCTTGCTGGAGCCTGGAGCCGGATGACGAGTCCGCCCTACTGGTCAATGAGGACCCTTTAGGACGCGCCATCTACTACGACAGGTTGGTTCTGGTATGCTCCGTTCACTCCCTGGAAAACCCTCACACCAGCCGGTTCTTCCACATGTTGGCCGGCAACGGTTCCGGCGGAGTGGGCCAAACGATCCTGCCGGTGGCCACGGATGACCTCCTCTACACTCGGCAAGACGGTCTCTGCGAGGCATTGCTGAAATTGAATACGCTGGACCTCCGTGGTTGGGAAGAGGAGGCAGAGTATATCCGAGGGGTGGAGAAGCTGGTGGAGGCGTTGTCGAAGGAGGTCTTGCCGGCTGGTCCCGCCTGGGATGCCACATCGTCTGCCGAATGCTAGAAAGCCCGCCTATCAGGCTAGGACTGTAGTTGATTACCCTTGGACCACCGGGGGTAGACTGACCCCATTGATGGAAAGATCGCCGCCGGTCTAACCGGCGCGGCGTGTCATTCCACAGGTGCGTCCTTGTGCAGCATCAGGCACGCTTCGCCCCACTGGTTGGAGCTGGCCATGTCCCACTCCTCTGGGGAGTCCAGCGGCTTCAGCCGGATCCCCTGGCCGCCGCCGAACACCAGCAGCACAACGCCCTCGCCCGAGTCTTCTGAGAGAGCCGCCGACGCGGGACAAGGCCCATCGTCGCTCCAACCCGTCACCTGGCACCACATGTCCTTGCCGGTGGGGTCGGCGGTGACCACGCGGCTGATGCGCCGGGGCTCGGTGAGGAGGTCGAAGATCCGGTTCACGTCTAGTGGGCTATTGGCTCCCCCGGCTACGTCTATCTCCAAAAACATACCCTGAATTCTAGCATAAACTCCTCTGGCGCCATTGGCGCATCTAATTTATAGTTTGGACCGCCGGCCGCTGCCCCTAGTTCTGGAGAGGTGCGATTCCCAACGATCTGTACGGCGCCATCGCTTACAGGTTTCTCTAACACCCAAATGGGTTAACATATATTCGCTGGTATCGCTATAACCACGCTGCACCGGCATGCCTAAAAGGAGGCGCCAACAATGGTGATCAGCCACCAGATGACCGCTTTTGAGGAAGTGAATCTCTTGTTTGACCGGTCTAGCGACCGCCTGAACCTCTCGAACGGCCTGCGGGAGATGTTGCGCCGGCCGTGGCGTGAACTGCAGGTGCAGGTGCCCGTCCGCATGGACGACGGGCACATCGAAGTGTTCACCGGCTACCGGGTGCAGCACAACGGCGCCCGTGGGCCCTACAAGGGCGGCGTGCGGTATCATCCCGCGGTGGACTTGGAAGAGGTGCGGGCGCTGGCCTCTCTGATGACCTGGAAGACGGCGCTGGTGAACCTTCCCTACGGTGGGGCCAAGGGAGCCGTTCAGGTTGACCCTGCGCTGCTAAGCCAGCCGGAGCTCAACCGGCTGACCCGCCGCTATACCTTAAACATCGAACATCTTATCGCTCCCAATCGTGACATACCGGCGCCCGACATGGGGACGAATTCCCAGACCATGGCCTGGATGATGGACGCCTACGGACAGCTCCACGGCTATACGCCGGCCATCGTAACCGGCAAGCCGGTGGAGCTTGGCGGCTCGCTAGGCCGGGAAGCGGCCACCGGCCGTGGCGTGGGTTACCTGCTCATGGAGGCGGCCCAGGATCTGGAGATCGACCCCCAGGGCGCCAGGATAGTGATCCAAGGATTCGGCAATGTGGGCTCATGGGCTGCCCGGCTCCTCCACGACTCCGGATGCCGCATAGTGGCGGTGAGCGGCGTACGGGGAGGTGTCTACAACGAGAAGGGTTTGGACATTCCCGCGCTGGTGGACCACTACCGGGAGACTCGCTCCGTACCCGGATTTTCGGGTGGCGAGAACATCACCAACGCCGAGCTGCTGGAGCTTGACTGCGAGGTGCTTGTGCCCGCCGCCATAGGCAACGTGATCACCGCGGAGAACGCGCCGCGAATCAAAGCAAAGGTAGTTCTGGAGGGAGCAAACCATCCCACTACCCCGGAAGGGGATGACATAATGACGGACCGCGGGATAAAGGTGCTCCCGGACATCCTGGTCAACTCCGGTGGGGTGATCGTCTCCTACTTCGAGTGGACCCAGAACCTGCAGCAGTTCCATTGGGAGGAAGACCGGGTCAACGAAGAGCTACGCAAGACTATTGTGCGCGCTTACCACGAGGTACGCGACCGGGCAGCGTCGGAGGGCTTGACCTACCGGCAGGCCGCATTTGATATTGGGGTCCAACGCGTCGCCCAGGTGATAGAGCTTCGGGGATTTCTGTAGGGCGCTTCATTGAGGCCTCTGGGAGACGTCAGCTAAAACATGGACTTGGGAATGACCGTTAGAACCATCCGTTCGCCCTGAGCTTGTCGAAGGGTCTTTACGAGGAAGGATGGTTCGACAAGCTCACCACGAACGGTATTTGTAAGTCAGATTATCGAACTTCAGTTTCCCGTTGGTCCAGCCGTCAGAGTTGCTTACGGCGTTTATCAAGTTGACAGGTGCTGGAGCCAGATTTATCATACCGGCCAGCGGCGACTGGCTGCTATCCGTCTCATTGGAGACGATTGGGCCTGCTAATTAGCCGCGCCAGCCCCAAGCAATTGAATGAAGGAGGCCTACCGTGGCTCAAGGTATCTCCACCTATCGGCCGCTGATCACCGGTAATACCCATATGGTCTCCGCCGGGCACTACCTGGCTACGGCGGCGGGTTACCGCATCCTGGAGCAGGGAGGCAACGCCACCGATGCAGGCGTGGCCACGGGCATCGTTATAAACGTGGTATTGCCCCAGTTCACCAGCTTCGGAGGCGTGGCGCCAATAATCATCCATGACGCCGCCACCCAGTCCACGGTATCCATCAGCGGCCTGGGGCGCTGGCCCAAGGCGGCGAGCATCGACTACTTCAATCAGCACGCCAACGGCGAATTGCCGGCGGGTATCTTACGGACGGTGACTCCAGCCGCGGCCGATGCCTGGCTAACGGCGCTCAAGCTGTACGGCACCATGTCCTTCGAGCAGGTCGTGACGCCGGCCCTGGAGTTGGCGGAGCGGGGATTTCCCATACCCATAACCCTGAGTCAGTCCCTGGCCAGCACCGGAGACCGGCTGTTGAACGACGGTGGAGACTCCCTGCGCTGGCCCACAACCCAGGAGGTATTCTTTCCAGGCGGAAGGCCCCTGGAAAAAGGCGCCCTGCTGGTACAGCGGGACCTGGCTCGAACATTCCGGCGTCTCATCGAGGTGGAGCGGGACAATTCCTCTCGTGGACGGGAGGGCGCGATCCAGGCGGCCCGGGACTATTTCTACACCGGAGAGATCGGCGAGGAGATGGTCCGCTTCTGCCAGGAGCAGGGCGGTCTGCTGACCATGGAGGACCTGGCCGATTTCAACGTTGGCGTGGAGACCCCGGCCGCGGGCAGCTACAAGGGCATCGACGTCTACACCTGTGGACCCTGGTGTCAGGGTCCGGTGAGCATCGAAACCCTCCACATACTTGAGGGTTTCGACCTCAAGGGAATGGGCCACAACAGCGCCGACTACCTGCACACCGTCCTGGAAGCCCTCAAGCTGGTGTTTGCCGACCGCCATTTCTACTATGGCGACCCGGATTTCGTCGACGTGCCATTGGACGGTCTGCTTTCCAAGGATTATGCAAAGGCTCGGGGCGCCGCCATAGACCCCAGGCAGGCCAGCCCAGGGATGCCCGACCCCGGCGACCCGTGGCCCTTCCAGGGTGGCGTTCGTCCATCAAAGGGAGCGGCGCGGCCGGAACCGGTTGCCGGCCGCCTGGAGGCGGATACCAGCTACGCCTGTGTTGTGGACCGCTGGGGCAACGCTTTCTCGGCGACGCCCAGCGACAGTCTGGGCAACACCCCTCTGGCCAAAGGATTGGGGTTCACCATCTCGGCCCGTGGCGCCCAGATGTGGTTGGACCCGGACCACCCCTGCGCCCTGGCCCCGGGCAAGCGCCCACGCCTTACCCCCAACCCGGCGCTGGCCATGAAGGACGGCAAGGTGTTTATGCCCTTCGGTACCCCCGGCGGCGATGTCCAGTGTCAGTCCATGGTGCAACTGTTCCTGAACGTGGTGGAGTTCGGCATGGACGTGCAGCAGGCTATCGAGGCGCCCCGGGCCTCCACCTGGAGCTTCCCCAACTCCTTCTGGCCTCACGATTACCACCCGGGGATGGTAGGTGTTGAGGGCCGAATCGATCCCCAGACAGTTGCGGAGTTGCAGCGGCGGGGCCATCAGGTGCAGGTATGGGACGATTTCGTGCCGCGGCAAGGGTGTCTGTGCGCCATTCAAGTCGACCAGCAGCGTGGCAGCCTGAGCGCCGGCTCCGACCCGCGCCGGGACGGTTATGCCATCGGGCGGTGACCGTTAGCGGTCAGCGGTCAGCACTCAGCCGTCGGCCAATGGGCGGCGCTGGGCGTTTGCCGCATGGCATTGGGGCGAGGGGTATGCGTCTAAATGCCGACGGTCGCCCCGTGACTCCTGAAAACTGACTGCTGATGGCTGACCGCTCGTTTGACCCCACAATCCGACGTATATAGAATGGTCACAGTGCCTACGACCGCAGACAAGACCCGCCGAATCTCCTCTATCGCTGGTCCATGTTCCTTCCCAGACGCTATCGCTGACAGCCGAAGGAGAGGGACGTTCTGGTGGAACACCCGCTTGTTCCTCGCGCTCATGATTGTGCTGCTGCTGGTGTCTTGCGGCGCGAAGCTGGAGCAGGCGGAGGACTTCCAAGTCACCCTGTTCGACGGTGGGAGCTTCCAGTTATCGGACCAGGTGGGTGAAACGGCCATGGTCCTGAATTTCTGGTACCCAACGTGCCCTCCCTGCCGCGCCGAGATGCCCGCCTTTGAACGGGCCTGGAAGGAGTTGCAGGGTGAAGACGTCAGGTTCCTGGGACTGTTCGTGCCGCAGGGGTTGGACACGGAGCAGGACGCCCGAGACTTCGTTGACGAATTGGGCCTCACCTACGACTTCGCCACGGACACCCGGGCCCAGGTGGCCCAATCCTACGAGATACTTTATTTTCCGACCACCGTGTTCGTCGACCGAAAGGGCAGGGTTTTTCGCTTCGAGATCGCCGCCATGGACGAGGAGAAGTTGATCAGCCTGGTCCGCCAGATGACCCAGGGTTAGCCACATGGCATGAACGTCCTCGATTGGATTCTGGTGGTCATTCGTTGGGGCCATGCCCTGGCCGCGGTGGCCTGGGTAGGCGGAGGGATGTTCTACGTACTGGTGCTGCGGCCGGCGTTGGGGCGAAATCCGGTGTCCAGCGAGGCTAGACGGTCCGTCGGTTCCGAGTTTCGCGGCCTGGTCGCCACCGCCATCGGGGTGTTGCTGATAACGGGGACCGTCCTGTCGCTAAGCCGGTTAACCGCCGATACGGTGACCACGCCTTACGTTGGTGTTCTGGTGGCCAAGATTGCCCTGGCCTTGTATATGTTCTACGTGGTACGGTTTTTGCGGCAAAGGGAATATCCTGAACAGCCGGCTCCAGCGCCGGCCCGCTGGTCCCGAATAAAGGGCAGGCTCACAAGCACCACGGCCGTGCTTGTCATAGGAGTGGTGGTCATCGGCCTTTCCGACGTCTTGAACGCGCTGTTTGAAGGAAGTCTTGGCGGATGAGCAACCGCCGGCCTATGACATACCGCTATCGCTGATACCTGATACGTGGGGGAGATAACTTGAAAAAGGATCTGATGGATATCCTGGCTTGCCCCGTGTGCAAGGGGGAACTCGAGCTGCGGGTGGATTCGGAAGAAGGGAACGAGGTCATCACCGGGGCATTGCTCTGCCACAAATGCCCCGAAACGTATCCCATCGACGACGCCATTCCCAACCTGCTGCCGCCGGACATGCGTGGGTGAATGCTCTGTAGGATTTAGACTGAATTGATTCTGGCGGATACTGGCCGGTACCCATCCGACTTGAATTGCGGAATGTCATTCTGAGCCAGCCGCAGCGGCGAAGAATCTGGTGAGGAGGTACTCCTCAACGCTCCAGATTCTTCGCTTCGCTCAGAATGACATCGTTTTCAAAATCTTGTTGACAATGCGCTAAGGCGCCGGAATAGCGCCCAATTGGGTTAAGAGCCCCAGAAGGTCGATCTCGGACCATTGCTCCACTATCTTCCCGTCTTTCAGCCGGTAGATGTGGATCTCCGTCCAGGTCACCGGATTTCCAGTGGCCGGAATCCCATTGAACTCACCTGTATTGGTGGCCCGGGCGGTTGTACGCTCGATCACAAAGTCGCCGTCGGCCAGCAGTTCCTCCACGGTGGCGTGAACATCGGGAAATCCCGCCGCGATGGATTGTCCCAACAGCTTGATGGCATCACGGCCTGGGGGGAGCCTGGGATCGGCCAGGTGGTGAACGAAGCCGGGAGCGAGGAGCTCATCCACGATGTCGTGATTAGCTTTGTTCTTGAACTCCTCGATGAACCGCGCGACTACCTCTTTGTTGTCCTTTTCGGTGTCACGCTTGTCCTCCAATGAAGATGAGTCTGAGCCGCATGCGCTCACGGCTACCACGACTAATGCGATCATCAGGGCTGCCAAGGGCCGTAGCAGCCGGCCCAAATTTGGGCGCGACGATATATATCCGATTGCGTTCATAGAAATCTCCAGGAACCGAGTAGATTTGTACTCAGTCGACCCAAAGGTGGTAGTGTCACCCTGAGCCCTTCGACTGAGCTCAGGATAAACTCCGCGAAGCGTCTCCCTCACGTGGGTGGGGAGATTCTTCACCTCCATCCGCCTGCGGCGGATTCCGGTTCAGAATG
>JADFJS010000074.1 GCA_022566155.1 Chloroflexota bacterium | reverse complement strand
CCTTTGGAACCGGTTTGTTCGCGCCCACACCTTCAGGCCACACTCTGGAAGAGTAGGAGGAGAGATCAATGACCAATCAATTTATGTTTATCCTCGTGTTTGTTCTCGTATTAGGCATCGCCGTCGGAGGGGCCTTCTCCGGCGGCGTCGTCTTCGGTAAGAGCCAGCGCGGGGAGGCTACTCCGACACAGGAGTCTTCTCTGCTCCACCAACAATCCGAAAGCGAGTTTGGCCGGGGCGGCCTAACCGGCGTGATCGACAAGGTTGAGGGCAACATAGTGTCGGTCACTACGCCCCAGGGACCTTTAAGTGCGGCCTTGGTGGCGGACACCAGCCTAGCGCGATTTACCGCAGTTACTTCAGCGGACCTTAAAGCTGGTATGCAGGTGACGATTGTCAGCCAGATTGGAGCGGACAGGGTTGTCGAGGCCAGGTATATCCTGCTGAATCCGGACGATGCCTTCGAATTTTTAGGCTGGGGATTCTTCTCTGGCATTAGGCAACAGCCTGCCGGTACTTCCGGGGGAGACGCCGGATCCTTTGGTGAAAGTGGCGGAGAGCACAGTCCGTTTTCCGGCGGAGGTGGCAACTTCTTTGGGGGTGGTGGCTCCTTCGGTCAGCATTAAATATAGATCGAATAGGCGGCACACAGATTATGCATCGCGGTAGATAAAGCAGCCATGCCCATGATTCAGCTAAAAACAATAGTACCGGCCAGTCCTGAAGCCGTATACGAGTACGTCACGGCATATGCCATCACCGGCCGCACCGGACGCCGGACGTTGGAGGAGAAATACGGCCGCCTTGTGGGCCGCGACGGGGATACCTACTCATTCCAGGACACCGCCAGCAAGGACAAACCGAATGCGCCGAAGGACGATTCTCCCGAAGGCGTTATCTGGCGCTGCACCTTCGATCCTCCTAATCGCCGCATCATGGAGGCCCTGGACCCGAAGTGGGCCGACCGCACCGATTGGTTCGAGCCGTGGGACGAAGGCACGCTCTGGACGATTGTGTGGGTGGGCAAATCCAGAGGCTTTCGCACTTTGGCCCAGTGGCTGCTATTTCAGGTCAAAGGCAAACGCCAGGCAACGGCTGGGGTCGTGAGGCCGGTGGTCGCCCACTTCGAGGAAGTAAACGCCCGCCAAACCTGATCGTCCAACCCGTGCTCCTCTACGCCGCCGCCACTGCCACCTGACGGCCCTGGTCCGAAGACTCCCGGATCGCGTCAAGGAACCGGTGCAGCTCCACGGCGGTATCGAAGTCGGGGTGTCCCCCTTCTCCGGTCCGGATGGCCTGGCCGAATAGGTAATACATCTGGCCCACGTTGTAGGGCGCGCCCGCGGGCATCCCCTCCAGCACATAGGTGTGCCGAGCCGGAATCTCCAGGTCTTGAAGCCGCTCCCCTCTACCCTTGGCGCCCTGGACACGTACCGCGCCCAGTTGGGGAGAGTCGGTGGAATAGGCGGCCAGGGTCCCCTCCCGGCCATAGATCTCCATTCGGTAGCCGCTGCCGGCCCAGGGTAGGCTTGCCACGTGTACCGAAGCTACTCCGCCGTTGGCCAACCGCCCGCTGACCAGGATATTGTCCGGAGCGGTTACGTCGACCAACTGGTTGGTATCCGTCTCCAACCACTGAGGCGCCTGGGTCGAGACCACCGATGATACCTCGCTGAAATCGCCCACCACGAAGCGTAAGGCGTCCACGGTATGGCCGAAGGCGATGGTCAAAGTGGTTGCCCCCAGGCTGTCATCCCTTTGCCACGTGCGGTCCGAAGTGCGCTTCAGGACTCCGTCGCGGATCATCCTGAGATGGCAAGACATGACCTCTCCAACGTAGCCCGAGTCCACCAGCTCTTTCAGATACAGCAAGGCCGGAGCCGCCCGGGCCTGTAACCCCACCATGGTTTGCACGCCGTTCTGCCGGGCCAGGCTGGCCAGCTCTTGCGCCTCGGCCAGGGTGGCTCCCAGGGGCCACTCGGTGAAAACGTGTTTGCCGGCGTTGAGGGCGTCTTTGGTTAGCTGGAAGTGGGAAGGGACTCTGACCACAACGGCCACGGCATCGATCTCGGGACTGGCAAGCATGTCCTCGTGGTTGTGGAAGGCCAACCGCGCCCCGAACTTGCGGGCCGACTCCTCGGCGCTCTCCGGACGGGTGGTACACACCCCCGTCAGCTCGAATTCCGGGCTGGCCAGCAGGGCGGGAAGGTGGGACCGGTGGGCCCATCCCTTGCTTACATTTGCTCCGATAACTCCGATGCGTATTCTTTCAGATGCCCTATCGGATCCCATAGATAGCACCTCCGGGCGCCAATATTTCAACCCTCGAATCTTCCTGTGATTTAAACACCATCAGATGTGCCTATCCTACCACCTAAAATGGGCTAGACAGGGATCCGAACGATCTAGACACCCGATTTTGACACAGGGTAAGGCCCCGGCCTAAACTGGAATCCATAGCTTTCCTCCCGCACCGGCTGCGGCCATCGCGCTTCTGCCCGGCGATTCCATCACCAAGGATTTCTGTTTCAAGGGGTTTAGGTGAGATTCCATCTCGGCTTGGCGCTTACCCTCGCCGCCCTTTTCGCGTTGACCGGTTGCGCCCGGTCCGATGACGATATCCGGAGCGTGGCCCGAGGAAGCGTTGCCACGGCATTGGCCGCCATCCCCACCCTGACACCCCAGCCGGCCCCAACTCCCGTTACCTTCCCCGCGCTGGCTACCCCTCAACCCACGGCAACACCGGTCACATTCCCACCGCCGGCCACGCCGCAGCCTACGCCGACGCCGGTGCGCTTTCCGGACCCGCCCACGCCCCAGCCGACGGCGACCCCACAACCGACCGCAACGCCACAGCCCACGGCAACGCCGGTCACATTCCCGCCCACTCCCACGCCTTTGCCAACCCCCAGACCGCCGGCGGCGTTTGTGACCATAGGTCCCCAGATAGCCAGCTCAACGGTATCCCAGTTGAACAGCGTCATAACCCTCAAGCTCAACACAGACGCGCCCTTGGCCGGACGGGACATATCCTTCACCCTGCAGGGCCTGGATGCCTGGCAAGAAGTCGGCGTCGAGTTCATTGATCCGCTGGGGCAGCCCGCCGATTGGATCACCAAGGA
This sequence comes from Chloroflexota bacterium, assembly GCA_022566155.1. Classification (GTDB taxonomy): domain Bacteria; phylum Chloroflexota; class Dehalococcoidia; order Lucifugimonadales; family UBA3495; genus JADFJS01. The sequence continues at coordinate 7,005 of JADFJS010000074.1, read as the reverse complement.
GGAGGTCCATATCGTCCAAGCCGATGGAACACTGGTGACCAAGCGAAAACTGTTTGCGGACGCTTCAGGGGAGATTTCTTGGCTGCGCGTGGGCACGCAGGACCAGGAGGGTGCATGGAATGTGGAGATCACGATCGATGGCCGCACCACCGTCGTGACCTACTCGGTCAGTCAACTCCAGCTACAGGTGGAACAAGAGACGCTGGGCGTGGAGCTACGCCGCTACCAAGGTCTTATCTCCAACACCCTCATGTCCTCACTGGTGCCGGCAGCACTTGCCGTGGACCTGCAGTCGCACCTGGGGCGGGTGGTTCAGGAGCTGCGAGAGCGTCTTGGGGTCCAAAGCGCGTCCATACCCAACATCTATCTGGCGGGGAACAGGCCGCTTTTTCAACAGCTAGCCCAGGCCACCGGCATCGAGGTTGGTTTCGAGCCAGGCTACTACCTGAGCGGGGGCTTTCACCCAGGGATCTACATGCGGACGGACGACTTCCTCACCGAGGTCCAGGGGACGTTGACTCATGAGTACGTACACCTGGCCATGGACGAGTTGGCCCTCGACGAGCCTTTACCGGCATGGTTAACCGAAGGCCTGGCCCAGTATTACGAGTATGAGATCGGCTTGTTGGGCATACGTCCCGACGCAACGAAGCTGAGTATCTTTTACAGTACCGACGAAGCGAGGAGCGCGGCCAACGTTGGCGCCTTGATGCCGCTGCCCTCTCTGGAAAGCCTGGCCAGTTGGAACTCCCAGACCGACGAAGACCGTATCAGCTTGCAGTACTCGGAAGCCTACATGGCGGTCCGGTTCCTGATCGAGACACACGGCGCTGACGCGGCCGCCGACGTGGTCCGGGCAATAGGCCGCCGATTCACCTTGGCCACCGCTATACAAAATACCTTGGGCATCTCCTACCCCGAGTTCGAGCAAAGGTTTGTAGCGTGGCTGACTGACTGGGAAGACCCGAAAAGAGCGGAGATTGCCCTGTACATCGAAACTCTGGAAGGCGTATTGAGCTCGGCGGAAGCCATTTCCCAGCGCAGGGCCGCCGAGCTGGGGAGCGCCACCCCGCTTGTTCAGCGTATCCCTTTCAATAGCGCCCTTCACTCCGACGCTCAGGCGCTGGAGAACGCGCTGCTGGCGGCGACACCTCCCGAATCCCTGGCCGACCTCCACCAGGAAGCCCTCACCTACCTGGACCGGTACGTCCAATGGCTGGCCCTACAGCTAGAATTCGTGGAGACGGGGGTGAACGCCATCATAATCGAATCCAACGGCATGATAGAGGAGATCAACGTCCGGGAGTTTCTCCTGTCCAACGAAATAATAGACGTGAAATACATCTACAACTTTGGGTAGTGTCCGGTCAACCGGACCAGCCACCAGTCAGGCCGCGGCCGGCTCTGCATGGCGCGGGATGCCTCGAATATCATGATGTGAGATAATGCCATGGCCCTGCATCCCACCTCATAATCAGCATCTAGGGATAGGCGGGAGCCAAGCGGGCGTCAGCGTATCAAAGACCGGGAACTCGGATGCGACCGCTGTTTTCTGGGACCCCGATATCAACGATATGGGATAGAAAGGGGAGAATATGAAATACGACGTGATAGTGATCGGCGCCGGCTCGGCGGGATGCGTGCTGGCGACCCGCCTCACCGAAGACCCCAACCGCTCGGTGCTGCTGCTGGAGGTGGGCCCGGACTACCCCGATTTTGAACATTACCCCGACGACCTGAAATTCGGCTACGACCAGACGGCATCGGGGGTGGACGCCCTCCACAACTGGTCATTCCAGGGCACGCCCACCCCGGAGCAAGGAAATTCCATGCCGGTGCCGCGAGGAAGGGTGGTCGGCGGCTCCAGCGCTATCAACGGGCAGGTGTTGCTGCGCGGTGTGCCCGAAGACTACGATGCCTGGGCCGCCATGGGCAACGACGAGTGGGGTTATCTCCAGACCCTGCCCTATTTCCGCAAGCTTGAGTCGGACATGGACATCCGGGACGATTTTCACGGCTTCGACGGCCCCATCCCTGTCCGCCGCCACAAGCGGGAAACCTGGCTGCCCGCTCAGGTTGCTTTCTACGAGGCCTGCCTGGCTGCCGGCTTCCCCAACGACCCCGACATGAACCATCCGGAGTCCACGGGCGTGGGGCCGATCACCATGAACAATCCCGACGGCATCCGCATGAGCACGGCGCTGACCTACCTGAACCCCCAACGCCACCGTCTCAACCTGACCATCAGGGCCAACGCGCTGGTGCACCGGATCCTCTTCGACGGCAAAAGGGCCACGGGAGTGGAAGTTGCCAGCGGTGGGGAGCGGTTCACGGTGGAGGCCGAGGAGATCGTCTTGAGCTCCGGCGCCATCGCATCGCCCCAACTGCTCATGCTGTCGGGGGTGGGGCCGCGGGGTGAGCTGGAGAAGCTGGGCATCCCGGTGATACACGAGCTGCCCGGAATTGGCCAGAACCTGAGGGACCATCCCAACGTAAGATTAGCCCTACAGGTGAAAGACGATTTCCCCATGGACCCCAAGCTGCCCCGAACGCAGGTTGCCCTTCGCTACACCGCGGAGGGGTCCGACACCCGCAACGACATCCAGATCATGCAATCCTCTTTCTCCTCCCCCATAGGAGGAGACCCATTGGAGTCGGAAGGCGTCCGATTCACCTGCATCCTGGAGCTGGCCAAGGGCTCTGGGCAGCTAACCCTGACCTCCAACGACCCCAATGTCCAACCCCACCTCGAGTATCACTATCTGGAGGACCCATGGGACCGGCAACGGCTGCGGGGGGCGGTGCGCCTGTGCGTCCGCCTGCTGGAGCACCAGGGCTACCGTAACATCGTCCAATCGCGCATCGACCCCACGGATGAAGACCTGGCTACCGACGAAGCATTGGACGCGTGGATGCGGCGCAGCGTCAGCACTACCCAGCACATCTCCGGCACCTGCAAGATGGGCCCGGCTTCGGACCCCATGGCGGTGGTAAACCAGCACTGCGAGGTCTACGGGATGCAGGGCCTGCGGGTGGCCGACGCATCGGTGATGCCCGATTGCATCCGGGCCAACACCAACGCCACCACCATCATGATCGCGGAACGGGTTGCCGACTGGATGAAATAGTGCCGGGTTCAATGAACCTCGGATAGCCGGCTAAACATCGTCGGACCTTAATTGAAAAGCCAAATCCCCCTCGTGAAATTCAGCTATTTGTTCAAGAGCCAATAATTTAGAGGATCTATTAGGACGACGCAATGCGCTTCGGCAGCTTCGTTTTCTCCATAAGCGATGACCGGGAGAATGACCATCGGGTCATCGACAGCACGCTGCGCCAGGTAGAGCTGGCGGAAGAGATCGGCATGGATGCCGTGTGGCTCACCGAGCACCACTTCGACGGCGCGGTGGCCTACGCCGACCCGCTGGTATTCGGTGCGGCGGTCGCCGCCAGGACAAAGCGGGTACGCATCGGATTCGCCGTGGTGGAGATGGCGTTGCACCACCCGGTGCGCCTGGCGGTGCAGACGGCGGTGCTGGATAACCTGAGCCACGGCCGCCTCATCGTGGGCACGGGACGCGGTTCGGCCTACAACGAGTACGAATACATCGGCTTCGGGTTGAGCATGGAACAGGGCCTCGACATGCTTTCCGAGGCCGAGGAGCTTCTAGTCAAGGCGTGGACGCAAGACGATGTTCGTCACGATGGGAAATACTGGAAGGTATCCTTCCCCACCCTGAGGCCCCGGCCTTACCAGAAGCCCCATCCTCCGCTGGTGCGGGCCTGCATCACCGAGGAATCATTGGTGGAGATGGCCGGCATCGGCAGGCCGGCGCTCATCGGCATCCACACTGTAGACACGCTGCGCCACAGGCTCCAGCTGTACAAGGACACCATGGTGCAGGCCGGATTCAAGGACGAGGCGGTAGAGAAGACACTGGACGAGACGTGGTGCCAACGGGGTCTGTACCTGGCCGACACCGACGATGAGGCCGTGGATGTAGCGGGCAACGCGCTGATACGATACCGTCAGCATCTGCTGGACGCGCGGGTCCGGTTTAATCCCGGCGGCGTTCCACCCAGGCCGGCCGGTCAGCCGCCTTCGCCCGGAGAGACCGTGGAGCACGCCTTCCTGGCCGGTACACCGGAGACGGTCGCCTCACAGATACACGAGCTAAAGCAGGCCGGTGTCCGTAACCTGCTCCTCAACGTCAACGTGGGCCAGATTCCCGACGAACAGGTAGAGCACTCCATGAGGCTTTTGGGGGAGAAGGTAATGCCCGCGTTCCGGGAAGAGTAGAGGCTGTATCGGCCGACATACCTAGCGGTACGGAATTGTTCTGTTGGTTACCGGATTCCCCGGCCCCCTACCCCAGCTGCTCCAGCGCTTGGCGGGACAGCATCATCTTCACCGGGCTGATGGGGCGGAAGGTGCGGGAGACGCGGACGTCGCCGGCCAGGCTTAACAGTGTGTAGGCGTCATAGGGGGCGATGCCCTTCTCCCGAACCAGGAAGTCCACCATGGTCTTCACCGCCTGCTTCATGGCGGGGCCAAGCTCCTCGCCATAGCCCAGCACCACGAAATGATCGGGAGTCATGGCCTGGGGACCGGTGATGCCCATCCCCTTCTCCACCGTCACCCGCAGGTGTGTGTCCGCCGAGCATTCGGCGCCGGTACCGGCCACCGCGCCGTCGCCCACCAGGGCGTGGCAGTCGCCCATGGCCAGCAATCCGCCAGGCACAAACACAGGCAGATATAGCGTGCTGCCCGCCACCAGCTCTTTCATGTCGATGTCGCCGCCGTAGGGGCCGCTATCGCTGGCGGTGCTCTGTTGGTAGGTAGGCGTGGTTGCCACCAGACCCATGGACGGCCTCAAGGGCAGTCTTATCCCGCTGGGCAGCACCGCATGATCCCCCTCCAGAGTGATGATGGTGGGGTAGCCATCGGTGAACTCCTCGTCCAGAAACCCGCGGCCCGGCATCACCATGTGTACTGCCCCTTCCTTGGGGGTGATGCTGATGAATTCCACCTTCAAGGCATCCCCGGGCTCGGCGCCGTTAACGTAGATGGGCCCGGTGGCCGGCCCACGAAGATGCCTGGCGCCTATCACCGCCGGGTCACGGATTCCCTCGAAGGCGTCCCAGGTCTCCACCATCAGCTCTTCCCCGGAATCGATGGTGATGGCGGGGACATTGTCGGGGTCCAGGACGTATATCCGGTGCTCACGGTCCAGGTGTTTCATGGGGACCTCTCAAATTGGCATGCAACTTGCAGCGCATCGTATGTTGCAGATCCAAAACCCCTCGCGGTGGTTCGACAAGCTCACCACGAACGGTATGGGTAACTCCAATAATCGATAGGAAGTACGGCCTTCTCCGATTCTCCACGGAAGGTCTCGTGGCTCCGCTCCCCGGAATGACCGGTTATCTCAGCCGGCCGGATTCTCCAGGGCCGCCCGGCTGAGCTGCACGCCCAGCAGCGGGTCCAGGTCCACGACCGTCACCGAACCGACGGGGTCGGCCCGGCTGGGTCCCAGGGGACAACCGGAGTAGGCCGCCTTGACTCTTCCCTGGGATACGTCCTCGTGACGGTCCCAGTGGCCCAGGGCCAGGTAGTCGCAGGGCGCTTCGGCGATCTCCTGGGGATAGATGGGTGAGGAGCGCTGGTCTTTGTCGTAGTCGAAGTGGAAGTGCCCGTGGGCCAAGGCCACCAGCCAGTGCCCGTTATTGGCGGTGGGCATGCCGGAAAGCGGGCTGAACTGGGGTGTATGGGACGGCATCGCTCTTCCCCACAGGTCCAATGTCAATTCCGGCAGGGTGATGGACTCCCCCTCCGCCTGGGTAAATATATGCAGGTTGGGCGGCTTCTTCAAGAAAGGCTCCCGGTGGTAAAGAGAGTTTTCGTCGTACAGATCGTGATTGCCCGGCAGCACCACCACGGGCACATGCAGCCGGCCTATCTGGTCCAGAAAAAATTCAAGCACGGAATCCGGTATCCGGTCGTTGTCGAACACGTCGCCAACCAGCAGCAACGCGTCGCCTTCCAGACGAGGCACCGCCTCCACCACCGCGATCAGGGCCTTCTCTGACCGGGGATGGCCCGTGCCATCTCCCAGATGGGTGTCCGAGGTATGGATGAGCCGCACCTTTCTTCTGGTAGGCCGGGTCAACTACCGATCACTCCCTTCTCCCGCAGCTGTCCGATCTGCTCCTGGCTGTAGCCGGCTTCCCCGAGGATCTCGTCGTTGTGCTGACCCAGAAGGGGTGGTGGGCGCCTAATGCTGGGTGGCGTTTCGGTTAGCTTCAGCGGAGAGTTGGGCACCTTCAAGTCCGGGACATTTGGATGGGGCATGTCCACAATCATTCCTCTGGATAATACCTGTGGGTCATTGACCACGTCTGAAATCTTATTGATCGGACCGCAAGGGACGCCCGCATCGGAGATCAGATCGACCCAATGCCCCACGGGCTTCTCCCGGAAGATCTGGTTCAGGGATTCCACACACTCCGCCCGATGCTCGACCCGGTCGGTGTTGGTGGTGAAACGGACATCCTCCAAAAGGTCAGGGTGCCCGATGCCTTTGCAGAGCCGCTCCCACAGGCCATCGTTGGCGCAACCCAGGATGAAGGAGCCGTCGGAGCCGGGAAAGGCCTGGTAGGGCACCAGACTCGGGTGCCCCGAGCCCAAACGATGGGGCTCCACACCGGTGGCCAGGTAGCCGGTGCCGTGATAGCTCATAACGGCCACCTGGCCGTCCAGCAGAGAGGTATCTATCCACTGCCCTTTCCCAGTGATTTGCCGGTTGTACAGGGCGGTGATGATGCTACCGTAGGCCATCATTCCGGCGAAAAGGTCCACCAGCGAGAAGCCCACCCGCTTGGGTTCCCCGTCGGGGTCGCCGGTCAGGGCCATCAGACCGCTGTAGGCCTGGATGATCAGGTCGTAGCCGGGCTTGTCGGACATGGGCCCGGTGCGCCCATAGCCGGAGATGGAACAATATATAA
>JADFJS010000073.1 GCA_022566155.1 Chloroflexota bacterium | reverse complement strand
CGCCATGAACACAACCACCAAGAGAAGCGCCGCCCGGAACAGGTCCTTGATGAGAACCACTCCCAGGGCGGCGCCGATGGCGACCACCGCTAGTATCCAGAAAACGGTATCCTGAAAAAGCATCTAGGTGGTTTCCTCAGCGGAAACCGTGCCTGCCTCTTCAATCTCTTCATTTACCGGCTCGACAACGCCTCGGCCTTCGTCAGGCGAACCAATGGAGATAGCCTCCGGCGAAGCATCGGAAGGCTGCAGACGCATCCCGGCCTTCTCCCGTTCATGCCAGCGCCAGGACTCGCGGCCCACATCCACCCAGTCCAGCGGCTGGCCCTCCTGGGGTTTGTAGCTGGCGCTTTCCAGTTGTGGCCGGAAGTATGTACTGGGCAGTTTCTCGGCCTGGCGAAGCTGATCTATGTCGATCACCCGGCCTTTACGCGAGTAGGCGCTCTGCTCGAACCCGCTGCCCATGAACAGGGCGTCGTAGGGGCAGGCCTCCACGCAGAGGCCGCAAAACATGCAGCGGGAGATATCGATGTCGAACACTTCCAGGCGGTATTTATCGCCCTGCAGGGGTGCGGTCTCGCTGGGACTGGTGACGATCTTGATGATGCCCAGGGGACAGAACTTGGCGCAGGAGGCGCAGCCGGTGCAACGCTCTTCGTACCAGACAAACTCTTCACCGCGGAATCTGGGGTGCTGTTTCACCCGCTCTTCCGGGTACTGGACGGTGAAAGGCTTCTTGGCAAAGTTCTTTAGAGTGACCAGCATACCCTTGGCCATCGCCAGACCGTACATGCTAACTCACCTCTCCCAATGCAGCCGGCGCCACGGCTCCGGCCGGGATAGTCGGTTTCGAAGGTCTGACCTTGTCTCGGATCAAGATGCCGAATAGCGCGATAGACGTCACAGCCACCACCAGGTTGATCCCCGACATGATCCACAGGTCGTTGGTGCTGAGCACACCCTGGTCGCTCCTCAGGAAATATACTTCCAGGGTTGTAGCTAACAGGTTGATCATGCTCAAGGGTAGGAGAAACTTCCACGCCAGTGCCATGAGTTGATCGATGCGGAGGCGAGGGAAAGTAGCCCGGACCCAAACAAATATAAATGCGATGATGGCCACTTTAATGCCAAACCAGAGCCAGCCCAGGTAGCTTGCAGCGGGTCCGGACCAGCCTCCCAGGAAGAGGGTAGCCGTGACCGCGCACGCTGTCAGCACGCCGCCGATCTCCGCCGTCTGGATCAAGGCGAATTTTACGCCACTGTACTCGATGTGGAATCCGGCGACCAACTCCGACTCGGCTTCGGCCACGTCAAATGGTGTGCGGTTCAGCTCGGCGGAGGTTCCCGCCAAAAACACGAATAGCGCCAGAGGCTGCACCAGCAAAAAGGGCACTGTTTGGGCGGCCACGATCCCGGAAAGGGACATGGACCCGGCCACCATCACCACACCCAGCAGGCACAATACCACCGGCACTTCGTAGCTGATCAGGACCGCAACGCCCCGGATCGCCCCAAACATGGCATACCGGTTGTTGGAGGACCATCCGGCCATGAATATCGCCACCGAGGTTAAGGATGTCACCGCCAGGATGTACAGCACGCCCACGTTGAGGTTGGCCAATGCCGTATCCTTGGCGAAGGGCACAACCGCCAGCACCAGGATCACCGGCATGACCATGACTATAGGCACCGCAAAGAAAGTGATGCGGTCGGCGTTGGCCGGCGTCAGGTCTTCCTTGGTAAGCAGCTTGATCAGGTCCGCGATGGGCTGCAGCAATCCGAAAGGCCCCCACCTGTTGGGACCAATGCGGTTATGAAAGCGTCCCAGCAGCCGCCGCTCCGCCCAGACGAACACGGCGGCGCCCAAGAGCACCATGTTTACCAGGATAATCATGATGGCCAAACCGGCAACCAGGTAGGATAGCCATGCCGGGAGCACCGGACAAACGAAATCGTAGACCACCCGGTACATCAGGGTATCGTGGAGGATATTGCCTTCCGCCAGATGGCAGCTCAACGGTCAACTTCCCCCATGTTGATGTCCAAGCTACCCAGCGTCACGATCATGTCCGCCAGCTTCCAACCCACCAGCAGGTGCTCGGTGACCGTGAGGTTGATCTGAGAGGGAGACCTTATCTTGCAACGATAGGGGCTGATGCCGCCGTCGCTGACCAGATAAAAGGCCAACTCTCCTTTCGAGGCCTCGACCCGCCCGTAGGCTTCGGCGCCCGGTTCCGCCCTGAGCACCAGGGGAAGCTTTAGCCTCACCTCACCAGGCTCTATCTGCTCAACGCACTGCCTGATTATGCGGGCGCTTTGATGTATCTCTTGTATCCGGACCCAGAAGCGGTCGTAATTGTCCCCATTCGTAGCCGTGGGGACATCGAATTCCACCTTGTCGTAGGCGTCGTAGGGGTCCATCTTTCGCCAGTCCCAGGCCAGTCCGCTGGCCCGCAGCACCGGTCCACTGACCGAGCAGTTGATGGCCGTCTCCAGGGGTAGGGGACTGACGCCCCGGCAACGCATCAGAACAATCTCATTCTCCAGGATAAGCTGCTCGATCTCGCCGAACTCAGTTTCCCAGTCCTCCATGAACCTGGCTAGGGCCGGCCAAAAATCCTCGGGAGCGTCGGCAAATACCCCTCCCGGCCTCATGTAGCTGACGGTGACTCGCGCCCCGCACAGCATCTCAAACAGGTCCAGGATCCTCTCCCGCGTGCGGAAGCAATACATCAGCGGGGTGCCCAGCGTACCCAGGTCCTGCATGAAGAAGCCGATGCCCATGAGGTGGCTGGCGATGCGCTGCAGCTCGGCGGTGATGGTCCGTAGATACTGACCCCGGAGAGGCACTTCCACGCCCAGCAGCTTCTCCACCCCGATGCAGTAGGCCTGGTTGTTGATCATCGAAGATACATAGTCAAGCCTGTCGGTGAGGGTGACGATCTGGACGTAGTTACGCTCTTCCGCCAGCTTCTCCGTGCCACGGTGCAGGTAGCCGAATATCGGCTCAACCTCAAGGATCTCTTCGCCGTCAAACGTAACGCGCAGGCGAAACACCCCATGTGTGCTGGGGTGCTGAGGCCCAAGGTTGATGGTCATCGGCTCGGTGCGAATGGGCATGGCGTCCTAAAGCATTCAGCGTTCAGTTATCAGCCGTCAGTAATGGGCTGACTGCTGAGTACTGATATCTACAAGTAATCCTTCCGTAATGGGTGTCCATCAAAGCCTTCCCAAAGCACGATGCGTTTCATGTTGGGATGGCCCTCAAAGTGAATGCCCATCAGGTCCCACACCTCCCGCTCCTGGAAGTCAGCGCCGCGCCAGACGTCGTAAACGGATGGCACGGACAGAGACTCCCGCCCGTATACCCTGGATTTGACCACAGCGGTGTGCTGCCGTTCAAAGGAGGTGAGGTGATAGACCAGCTCAAAATATTCGATGTAGTCTACGGCCGAGATAGAGTTAAGGAACTGGAAATCCAGGGACGGGTCCTCTCTGAGAAAGCGGGCCACATCGTTGATCCGCGGGGGATCGATCCACACGGTAGTGGTGTCCCAGCGCTCCACCGATTCCTGGACTGCCTGACTCAGCCGTTCAGCCAGTTCCTGCCCCGCCATCGCCTTAACGGTCATCAGCAGTCCCGTTAGCCTCCCTGTTCCGGAACCGGGGCTTCTCCGCCGTTATTCTCGGCAGCCACGTCCCCACCGTGCACGTTCTGCAACCGGAGGGCACTCCGGGGGTTGCCCAGGTTTTTATACTTCTTGATCTTCTCGTGCAGTTCCATGATGCCGTAGAGAAGCGCATCCGGACGGGGTGGGCACCCGGGAACGTAAACGTCCACCGGGATGATGTGGTCCACGCCCGGCACCACGCTGTAGGAGCTGTAGTAAGGGCCGCCGCTGGTGGCGCAGGAGCCCATGGAGATCACCCACTTGGGCTCCGCCATCTGCTCGTAGATGCGTTGGATAGACGGCGCCATCTTCCAGGTCACCGTGCCGGCCACGATCATCAGGTCCGCCTGGCGTGGTGAGGCACGGAAAACCTCCATCCCAAACCTGGCGATGTCGAACCGGCCCATGGCGCTGGCCATCATCTCGAAGGCACAACACGCGAGGCCAAAGCTGACCGGCCAAAGGGCCGATTTGCGGCCCCAGTTGACGAGGGCATCCAATGAGGTAACCACCAGGTTCCCTTTAAGGTCGTCGGGAACCTCGATCAGCGGCTCTTCAAGGGGCTCGGTGGCGGTGTCCATCAGATGCTGAACCGTGCGTCCCTCTTCCCGGTCCAGTTCCCAGGTCCGATCCTGCAGGGGGCCGTCTCCGCTAGAAATCTCTACAGGCATTTCCTTCTAACTCCACTCAAAGTCATGCTTTCGCCAGGCGTAGGCCCAGCCCACCATCAGTATGAGCACGAATACCCCCATCTCGATGAGGGCAAATAGCTCTAGCTGAAGAAACTTGGTCGCCCAGGGGTAAAGAAATACCACTTCTACGTCGAATATGACGAACAGGATGGCAAACATATAGTAGCGGAAGTTGAATTGGCTCCACCGCCCGCCGATGGCCTCCATGCCACATTCGTAGGTCTCCAGCTTGACGGGGGTAGGAACGCTGGGCCGGATGCCCAGGCGACCCAACATCCAGGACATGGTCAACATGCTGACGGGGACGATGAAGGCGACGGCGGCGAATATGGCGATCAAGCCATATTGGCGGAAATAATCGTCTAGCATAGGCCTCAGACAGGCGCGGGTTGGGGTTCAGGTTCGGGGCGGAGTATATCACAGCGGGGTCGAAGCCGGTAGTGAAAAAGTGCACAATCGCCTCGGTCATGCCTCGATGTAATGACAGGGCAGACGCGCCGGGCCGACGGGATTCTAGAACGACTCTTGGGCGCCGTCGCGGCCCTCGCGGCTGGTACAATGTTACGCGGACCGAGGCCGCCGCACGACTTCGGCCGAGTGTTGATCATTGCAGGGTGAAACTATGTCCAGCGCCTACGGACCGGTAAGGGGCCTGAAAGTTTTGGACCTCTCAACGATCGTTGCCGGCAGCACCGCCAGCAGTCTTCTGGCCGACTTCGGCGCCGAGGTGGTAAAGGTGGAGCGGCCCGGCGCCGGCGACCCCCTGCGGAACTGGGGTCCCTTCGCCAACGGCGTCTCCATATGGTGGAAAGTCCACTCCCGCAACAAGAAGTCGATCACCCTGGACCTGGGCAAGGAGCAAGGCCAGGAGCTGCTGAAAAGCCTGGCGGCCCAGGCAGACCTGCTGATCGAGGGTTTCCGTCCCGGCGTTATGGAGCGGTGGGGGTTGGGTCCCGATGACCTGCACGCCGTGAATCCCGGGTTGGTGATGGTCCGATTCTCTGGCTTCGGCCAGACCGGGCCCTACAAAGACCGGCCCGGTTTCGGCACCATCGCCGAGTGCATGAGCGGATGGGTCGCGATGTCCGGATTCCCGGATTCCCCGCCGCTGCTCCCTCCCGTTCCCCTGGCCGACGAGATCTCCGGTGTATTCGGCGCAATGGCCGCCATGATGGCACTGTACCACCGCGACGTGCCCCAAGTTGGCGGCGGCAACGGTCCTCACCGACGGTCCGGCCAGGTCATCGATATGAGCCTCTTCGAACCCTTGTTCCGGCTGTGCATCCCAAATGTCACTATGTTCGACCTTCTCGGCGTCTCTCGGGAAAGGGTGGGCAATGATTTCCCGGATGCGGCGCCGCGCGGCCTATTCAAGACCGGAGACGACCGATGGCTGGGACTTTCGGCCACCTCCCAGGCCACATTCGAGAGCCTGGTCCGGGCCATGGAGATGCCCCATCTGGTTCAGGACCCACGCTTCAAAGATAATGCCGCCAGGCTGCAAAACGTGGAGGGCCTCAATGTAGAGTTGCAGGACTGGCTCGGCCGCCGTCCCCTCGATGAGATCATGGACCAACTGGTACCGGCCGGTGGGGTCGTAGGCCCGGTTTACGACACCGCCCAGATAATGGACGACCCCCACTACCAGGCACGAGGGGACATCCTGGAGATAGACGACCCGGAGCTAGGCCATACAAAGATGATGGGGGTGGTGCCCAAGTTCAGCGAGACACCGGGGTCGGTGGAGCATGCCGGCCCGGCATTGGGGGAGCACAACGGTCATATCTACGGCTCATGGCTGGGTCTGAGCGAGCATGACCTGGAAGAACTTGCGGAACAGGGGGTTGTTTGACGCAACCAGCCGACGATGCCGCCCCTCAACGGCTCTTGATCGCCACCAGAAACCCCGGGAAGATGCGGGAGTACCGGCAGTTGCTCCGGGATGCCCCATTCGAGCTCGTCTCCCTGGACGACCTGGGCATCCCCGACGAGGTGGAGGAGACGGGCGATACCTTCGAGGAGAATGCCCGCCTCAAAGCCGGTACCTACGGCGCCCTCGGCGGAATCTTGACCCTGGCCGATGACTCGGGATTGGAGGTTGACGCTCTGGGCGGAGAGCCAGGGGTCTACTCCTCGCGATACGGCGGTGATTCCATCGCCACGGACCAGGACCGCGTGGCGTTGTTGCTGCGAAATCTAGACGGCGTGCCGTGGGAAAAGCGCACCGCCCGGTTCCGCTGCATCCTCGCTATCGCGACGCCATCTGAATCACATCTCAATCAGCAATTGACCCTGGTGGTAGGCTCGGTGGCGGGAATGATACAATATGAGCCTGTGGGCGATGAGGGATTTGGCTACGACCCGGTGTTTTACCTGCCGTCATTCGGCAAGACCATGGGCCAGATTCCCCTCTCTGACAAGAACCGCATCAGCCACCGCGCTGACGCCACTCGTAAGGCCGTGCCAGTACTACGGCGCCTGGCCGATCAAGGCTGAGGCTGACCGCTGAAGGCTGAAAGCTTTATTTCTATGATTACAGACACCTTTGGCCGCCCCCTGCGGGACCTGCGCATCTCGGTCACCGACCGGTGCAACTTCCGCTGCCCATACTGCATGCCCGCGGAGATCTTCGGCGAAAGCTACCAGTTCCTGCCCAAAGACGAGCTATTGACCTTCGAGGAGACCGCGCGCCTGGCCCGGCTCTTTGCCCAGCTGGGGGTCAACAAGATACGGCTGACCGGGGGTGAGCCCCTGCTCAGGGTCGACCTGCACCTGCTCGTGGGGATGCTGGCCGACATCCCGGAGATAGATGACTTCACCCTCACCACCAACGGCTACCTCTTGCCTCAACAGGTGCAGCAGCTCAAGGACGCCGGTCTGCAACGGATAACCGTCAGCCTGGACACCCTGGACGACGATATCTTCAAGCAGATGAACGGCAGGGGATTCGGCACCCAACGGGTGTTATTGGGTATTGAGCGCGCCGCCGCCGTGGGGCTGTCGCCGATCAAGATCAACGCGGTGGTTCAGAAAGGCGTGAACGATCACACCGTGGTGGACCTGGCCCGTCACTTCAAGGGGACAGGCCACATAGTCCGTTTCATCGAGTACATGGACGTGGGCAACCGCAACGGTTGGAAATGGGACCAGGTGGTGCCCGCCGCGGAGATCGTCAGCCGCATCGACGCCGAGATGCCCCTGGAGCCCGTGGACAGCAACTACCGGGGAGAGGTGGCAAGGCGCTATCGCTACCGGGACGGCCAGGGCGAGATCGGGGTCATAGCCTCGGTCACCCAACCCTTCTGCGGCGACTGCACCCGCGCCCGAATATCCACCGACGGCAAGGTTTACACCTGCCTGTTTGCCGGCAATGGAGTCAGCTTGAGAGACCCCATGCGGGCAGGAGCCAGCGACGACGACCTGCGGGAGCTGATCTCCGGCATCTGGGGACGCCGCACGGACCGCTACTCCGAGGAGAGGACCGAGCTATCGGACCTGGAGAACGCGCCCCGCAAGATCGAGATGTACCAGATCGGGGGGTAGTTAACTTTCAGCCGTCAGGGGCCGCTGATTACTGATAACTGATCACTGACTTCTAAAACCTAGAGGTACTCATTTGGCAGAGAACAACCAATTCACCATCTACACCGACGGCTCCTGCCTGGGTAATCCCGGCCCCGGAGGCTGGGGCGCGATAGTCTTTGACGGATCGGAAGAGCCGCAACGTCTCTCCGGGCACGAGGGCCAGACTACCAACAACCGAATGGAGCTGATGGCGGCTATCCAGGGGCTTGACTCAGCCCCCATCGGGTCGAAAGTAGTCCTCTACAGCGATAGCAGTTACCTGGTCAACACCATGACCAAAAACTGGAAGAGGCGGGTGAATCATGACCTGTGGGAACGGCTCGATGCCCTTTCGGGGTCCCGCATCGTGGATTGGCGGTGGGTACGGGGACACAACGGGGACCGGTGGAACGAAGCGGCCGACCGTTTGGCGGTTTCTGCCATGAACGTTGCCGCCAACCGTGATGCCGGTGCAACTCCAGGGGCGGACAAACCCGCGGATTCCTTGACCCACCTGGACGACGAGGGCCGGGTAAAGATGGTGGACGTGGGCTGGAAGCCGGTTACCGACCGGGAAGCCACCGCCCAGGGCTACCTGTCGGTCCAGCCGGAGACCCTGAGGCTGATCAAGGATGGCCTCATGAAGAAGGGCGACGTTCTGACCATCGCCCAGATAGCCGGCATCATGGGAGCCAAGCGGACCTCGGAGTTGATTCCCCTGTGCCATCCCTTGCCGCTGAACAAGGTGGACGTGGACCTGGAGCTGGACGAGTCCAACAGCCGGATCACAATCACCGCCACCGCCGCTACCTCGGCTAAAACCGGGGTGGAGATGGAGGCCCTTACCGCCGTTTCGGTGGCGGCCCTGACAGTCTACGACATGTGCAAGTCGGTGGACCGGGGCATACGCATCGAGGGCGTCAGGCTGGTCCACAAGAGTGGAGGCCAGAGCGGGGACTTCACCGTGGAGGATTAGCTTCCCAGTGGAGGTCCGGCCAGGCATCCACCAGATCCCCGGCTTGCGATGGAGCAACGCCTTCCTGCTGGTTGAAGACGCTGGCCTGACCCTGATCGACGGCGGCGTTCCCGGTGACGGGACCAAGATTCTACGGTACATGAACCGATTGGGGCACGGCATCGAGGACCTGCGCCGCATCGTCCTCACCCACAGCCACCCCGACCATTCCGGGCCCGTGAAAGAGCTGTCCCGGCTGAGCGGGGCCACCATCTCGGTGCATCGGAACGATACCCGGTACCGCCGCAAAACCGGCGAGCGTTGGCTGTATTATCCCGGCCAGCCGCCTGCATTGGGCTGGAACGTCCCCTTTCTACGGCGCATACCCGCCCACGAAATCATTGAAGACGGACAGGTATTGCCCGTGATGGGCGGCCTCCACGTGCTGCACACCCCCGGGCATACTCCGGGCAGCGTGTGCCTCCACCTGCCGGAACACGGGGTGCTGTTCACCGGGGATATGCTGCTGGCCAACGGCCACCGTTTTCACCGCCCAGTCTATTTTCCCGGAACCAACTTGGGTCACTACCGGGCTTCGGTAGAGCGGCTGGCCGGGTTGAGTTTCGAGACAGCTTGCGTGGGCCACGGCAAGCCGCTGCTTGACCAGGGGACGGAGCGGCTGAGGGAGATGCTTGACAACTACCTGTGGGTCAGCCCCCGCTGGACCGAGTTCAAGCGCTGGGCCAGGTTTCTGTTCCACCGATAGTGCTGAATCAGTTGCTTTCAAGGCGTCGACCTACACCTCCATCCCTTTGCCAAGCTCAGGGCAAGCCTGGCCAATCGATCGGCATCGGCAAGCAAATCCATCGGCCGCGCTTGAGCCGCAAGAGAGGTGAACCGGCATTATCCTGGCTGTGGTTCAATTGACATTGAGACTCAGCCAGCATTAACATTGGCGGCACGTGGGCGAGACCCGGCGGCTGGCCGGTCTGCTCCGCAGGTGGCAGCGTAGCTCAGCGGCAGAGCGGGCGCTTCATAAGCGCTAGGTCACTGGTTCGAACCCAGTCGTTGCCACCAACCCCGCGCCAAAAATAGCGGCTCTTCTGGTTTGTCCGGCTCCTTCGCCGCCGGGGGCATCGCTAATCTGCTTATCACCGATGCCTTTCCTGCCGCGGGGCGACAGGCCGGTGTACTGTAGCGGCTGCTTCAGCGCGATGAGACAGTAGCTGCTGACGAGGCACCATGATTGACCTGATGCACTGGTTGCGCCAGCAAGGGCTGAGTGTACGCGAACTGACGGCAGGGTTAGGGCTGCCCCTTAAAACAGTCGAAGACTGGGTCTACAGAGGGGTTATGCCGTCTCCTGCCAACCAGGCAAGGCTCTAAGACTTCATGGCACACACCATTGGGTCATCGACACCGCGGACGGCCATTTCA
>JADFJS010000072.1 GCA_022566155.1 Chloroflexota bacterium | reverse complement strand
TTCCGCAGCTTGTCATCGCGGCCAACCCCGGTGATCTTCCAACGTATGACCGAGACGACTGGAACGACTGGATCGATGCCGACGGCGATTGCCAGAACACACGGGCGCCAGGAGACGATCTTCACGAACATGAAGACCGGCGGATGGTATGAGATAGAACAGGCAGCCCGGGATAGCCGCTAGCTCTCAAGAACACTCGGTTTCTGCGTCAACCGTTGAAGACTACAACGAATAGGTACACGACTATCATGGCTACCATGCAACTCATCGCGAGTAGGAAAGGAGTCAAGGGAGTCATAAGCTCAACATAGGCCTGGAATCCCTTATGTTCAAGGCTCTCGGCGGTGCTCTCAGGTAACGATCCTCAAGGCCTCGAATATACTGGCCATTAGCCCCATCCCCCTCGGCTACTACTCCTACTTCTCACTTTGTGTTGGGACCGGAGACGCCGCCGTTGCGGGCGACTTTTCCAAAACTAAGCCACCGAGGCTACGGCCTGGGAAAAGTCGTGCGCATCTCGTGCACAATGGCCCAATGGCAAAGGCCCCCGAAAATACTCAGGGGCCTTTCTTGTGCCTAAATATTGGTGCCGAAGGTCGGAGTCGAACCGACATGGGGTTGCCCCCACCGGTTTTTGAGACCGGCGCGTCTACCATTCCGCCACTTCGGCGTCCGTTGAAGCAGATACGGGAGTATGGCCGAACCGCTCGCACCGGCGGCAGCCACCCTCTCGGTGTTGGCCAGAGGATGCCCATTATACCACCTGAGCCGGTAATCCCTATCTTCCTCCAGGGATAGATCGGCGGTGAGTGGGAGCCGCGGCCAGTAGCTATGTGGGATAATGGACCGGCCTGCCTCTGGCGCCATCATCGCCGGGGGCCTGAGCGATAGCCATTTCCACCGTGGCGCGTAGCTGCGTCCGTGTGCCGCGGCGGCCATGGCATCACCTGGCCGGAAGAACTCTGGGGTCTGCACAGGGGTGACGGCCTTGACGCAGGAATTGGCCACACCATATAATCGCATCAACATCATGAGAGTTAGAAATGCCTAAGCGAACATATCAACCCAAGAAACGCCGCCGGGCCAGAGTGCACGGTTTCCGGGCCCGTTCTAGAACTTCCGACGGCCGTGCGGTCTTGCGCCGCCGCCGGTTCAAGGGACGGCACCAGCTAACGGTATAGCCGGCAGCCCTTATCCATGCAACGTAGTTTGCGCCTGACCAGCAACAAGCAATTCACCAGGATTCGCGGGCAGGGCGATAGTGCGGCGAACCGTTTCCTGGTTATACGCTATCTGCCCAATGGACTAGACCACAGCCGGTTCGGATTCATGGTTAGCAGACGGATAGGTAACGCCGTCGTAAGGAACAGGGTGAAACGCAGATTGCGGGAGGCGGTGAGGCTTACTCCAGTCAAGGCGGGATGGGACGCGGTTTTTATCGCCCGCAGAGGGACTGAGAGCGCCGGATATCAGGAACTCAAGCAGGCCGCCGGCAATCTGCTGCATAGGGTCCATATTGACGACCAGAATGGAAACCCAGGGCGCGCCTTGCCCACCGCGGCTACCCTGGACATCACCGAATGAAGCGCTGTTTGCTTCTGGGCATAGGATTTTACCAGAGGGTGGTTTCTCCCTATCTACCATCGTCGTGCCGGTACGCACCCACCTGCTCCCACTACTCACAGGAGGCCGTTCAACGCTACGGAGCGGTAAAGGGTGGATGGATAGGAATCAAGCGCCTGGCTCGCTGCCGCCCATTTGGCGGCAAGGGATTCGACCCGGTTCCATGACTATCCAGCACTGATATTCCGTATTATTTTATAACTTTGTTCCACCACTTCGAAGGCGTAAGAATTATCGAAGGTACTCGTTCACCGATCAGGCTGGCGCTGCTTCGTAACATTCGAGGCGGGCCGGTTCTCTTCGCGTTGTGCGCCATCCTACTCATCGCCGCCACCGCCGGCTGCGGCCGCAACCTGGGAGGCGATATCGTCGGATGGTCCCCCGCTACTGTCAGTGGTAGCGTGGTTTACGTGAGCACAAAGCAAGGGGAGGTTCTGACCCTGGCCGACAACGGCTTCGGCGATGTTTCGTTGATAGACACCTCAGCCGAGCTTATTCCAGGTATCCATAGCAACTTCGTCATCGGCGAAGATCTGGTGTTCACCGCATCTTCAGATGGCTTTCTTTATGCCCTGGACAAGGAAGCACTTCAGGGGGGTGAAAGGGGATGGCGGTATCCCGTTGGACTGGGTGACGATCCGCAGCCCCTGATAGCCGGTTTGGCCCTATGGGATCCCCCCGGAGGTCAGCGCCAAGCCGTACTGGTGGCCTCCCAGGACGGCTCGCTATACGCCTACGACGCCAACTGGGACCAAGCCAGCGATCCGCTGCTTTGGCCGCCATTCGTCACAGGCGACAAGATCTGGTCCACTCCGGTTATCAGCGAGAATACCGCCTACTTCGGCTCCCACGACCAAAACGTCTACGCCATATATCTGGATGAAGGTAGAGACACCCGGGAAAAATGGAGGTTTGCCACGGGCGGGGCCGTGGCCGCTAGTCCCCTGCTATTCCAGGACCTGGTGATCGTGGGCTCCTTTGACAAGAAGCTGTACGCGCTGGACGCCGCTGACGGCACCCTGCGCTGGACATTCGAAGGAAACAACTGGTTCTGGGCCGGAGCCGTGGCCGACGAAAGGACCATCTTCGCATCCTCGATGGACGGAAACGTCTACGCCCTGGACGCGAGCCTTAACCTGCTCTGGAAATACCAAATGGGGTCGAGCATTGTGTCCACCCCGGTCCTGACCACAAACGGGTTGGTGGTGGCCAGCAAGGACGGCAAGATCATTCTTCTAGATACGAACCCGGTGACCCTGGGACAGAGTCGAAGTATTCCCATCGACCTGGGCGCGGAGGTGAAGGCGCCCCTATCCATGCGGGTGAGACCCATCCCCACCACCGATGACCAATACAGGCTGCTCCTTGAGATGATCGGTGGGATCCGATTGGCGGAGGACCCGCGCTTCGCCACGTCCACTGCAAGGCAGCGGTTCCGGCAGGAGCTTGACGAGGAGATCGACGGGTGGATGGCAACACAAATACAGGACACCGTCGGGCGGCGGCTGTTCGCAGCCGGAATTCCGGTGGAGGAATCGGTGTTCGTGGGCGCCGAGGACAACACCGTCAGGCGATTTGACGTGAAGAACTCCCAGCTCAGACTGGTGTGGTGTTACCACACCAAGGATGTTCTGTGCGAATGACGAATACATTGCCGCCATATTGTGGAGACCTTTGGAAGCAATAGTTTTTCTCTGGACCGAGCTCATCATCCGGCCGATGCTCAACACCTTGCTGGTGTTGTATGTTATCTGCTTCAGCCAGATGGGCTTTGCAATCATCTTGTTCACCATCCTGGTGCGTCTGGCCACGCTGCCGCTAACCCTCAAGCAGGTGCGCTCGATGCGGGCGATGAGCACCCTCCAGCCCAAGATGCAGGAGATCAAAGACCGCTACGCCAATGACCGGTCCAGGGTGTCACAGGAAACCATGCGGCTGTACCGGGAGGCCGGTATCAACCCCATCGGCTGCATCGGGCCGATGGTGGTTCAGATGCCCATCCTCATCGGCCTGTTTCGAGTCCTGATCCAGACCCTATACACCACTCCGGAAAAACTGGTGGGGTTATCGGAAAAGCTGTACACCTGGATACCAATCTTCCCGATTTATCCCGCCGTGCCATTGGACCCCAACTTCCTGGGGGTAGACCTTTCGCTGGAACCCTTCAGCGCCTTGCTCATCACCATCCCGGTGCTGGTGTTCGTCTCCACCTGGGTCCAGCAGAAGATGACCATGACCCAATCCACGGATCCGCGGCAGCAGGGACAGCAGACCATGATGCTGTGGATGATGCCGTTGATGATCGCCTTTTTCTCGACCAACTTCCCGATGGGGCTCTCACTATACTGGATCGTCTCCAACGTGATCGGCGTGGCTATACAATACTTTGTAACCGGCTGGGGACCACTATTCCCTCTGTTCCCGAAGGCGCAGCCCGCGGCGGCTCCCGCGGTAACGGCCGAGGATACGGAACCCAAGGAGATGGCAGAAAATGGAAGAGCGCGTAATGACCGGCCGAACCGTAGACGAAGCAATCGAGCTGGCACTGAAAGAGCTAGACGTAGACCGCGACGAGGCCGAGGTAGAAATACTAAGTAGAGGAAAGGCGGGGTTTCTGGGTATCGGAGCAGAGCCGGCGCGGGTGAAGGTAACCAAGATCTCCGAAGGCCCCAGCGCCGCCGCCCTGGCCGTGGAAACGGTAGGCCGGATCCTCTCGGCGGCCAAGGTTAACGTCAACCGTACACTGCGCTCCGCCAACGACCCGGAAGTGGGCGGTCCAATCATCGACCTGGACGGCGAAGATTCCGGTTTGCTCATCGGGCGGCGCGGCCAGACTCTTCAGGCCCTTCAATTCCTGGTCAATCTGATCGTTCGCAAACAATTCGAGGATGTGCGGGTAGCCCTGGATGTGGAGCGGTACCGCGAGCGGCGTGAATCCTCGCTGCGGGACATGGCCTCCAAGGTGGCGGAGCGCGTGGTGCAGACAAGCCGCAGCGTGACACTGGAACCCATGAGCCCGGCCGACCGCCGGATCGTCCATACCACGCTAACCGACAATCCAAGCGTCACAACGGAAAGTACCGGGGTGGGCGATGACCGGAAGGTAACCATCATGCCCCAACGGGAGAACTAACACTCGGCCAAACCAATCTTGCAATGCAACCAGTCATCCCCCCATCCCTTCCGCAAGCTAAGGACGGGCCCAACCTTCCCCCGTCGGGGCTTTTCGCCCTGGCTGGGACGGAGCGAATGTTAGAGTGGGGATTGTTTTCATAGTGAATCCTATCGAAATTAAGTTGACCGGCTACCGGACAACCGCTACAGATATACCTTCGTCTTCCCGGCTTCGGTCCTGAAATGCCAAGCTAAGGGTTGGCTTACCCGGCATATTTGGTGGTAAATGCTTTGGTATCTAGTTGACCATAAGACAATGGCAACATAGAATAGAGCCGTGAATAGCGAGCTTGTCCCCTCCGAGCTCCCTGGCACGGACGACGGGCCACATGATGAATGTGGCGTCGTTGGCGTTTATATGCCGGGAGGGGATGCCAGCCACCTAGCCTTCTTCGGACTCTTTGCCCTACAGCACCGCGGCCAGGAAAGCGCCGGGATCGCCGCCGCCAACGGCCAGGACATCAATGTCCATGCGGAAATGGGCCTGGTCACCCAGATATTCCGCGAGCGGGACTTCTACCCTCTATCCGGCGATATAGCTATCGGCCACACCCGCTATTCCACCATGGGCAGCAGCTTGCTCTGCAACGCCCAGCCCCTGTTGGTCCAAGGGCAACACGGCAAGCTGGCCCTGGCCAATAACGGCAACATAATCAACGCTCCGCAATTGAAGGAACAGCTCCAGTCCGATTGGGATTGCAACTTTTCCTCAACCACCGACACCGAAATCCTCGCCTATCTGTTGGCCAACGCTCCAGGCTCAACCTGGGAAGACCGGATCTTTCATTGCATGCGGCAACTGGAAGGGGCCTTCTCGGCCGTGGCATTGACTCCCGATACGCTATTGGCGGCCCGCGATCCCCTGGGCATAAGGCCGCTGTGTCTGGGCAAACTGAACGGGGGCTGGATCATCGCCTCGGAGAGTTGCGCCCTGGACCACCTGGGCGCCACCTACCTGCGAGAACTGGAGCCCGGCGAGGCGGTGGTGATAGACAAGGATGGTTTCCATTCCAGTATCTGGTCCGGCGCCACCGGCCGGCGCGCGCTGTGCGTCTTCGAGTTGATCTACTTTGCCCGCCCTGACAGCGTGCTGGACGGCAAGCTGGTGCACTCGGCACGACAGGAACTGGGAGCCCAGTTGGCTCGAGAACATCCCGTGGAGGCGGACCTGGTTATCGGTATCCCCGACTCATCCACGGCGGCTGCCGTGGGCTACGCTCAGGAATCCGGGATACCCTATTCCGAGGGCCTGGTGAAGAACCGCTACGTGGGAAGGACATTCATCGAGCCAGACCAGAGGCTGCGGGACCTGGGTGTCCGGCAGAAGTTTAACCCGCTTACCGAGGTCATCCGGGACAAGCGGCTGGTGGTCGTGGACGACAGCATCGTTCGGGGCACCACCACTCCCCATGTGGTGGGATTGCTGCGGCGGGCCGGCGCTCGGGAGATCCACATGAGGGTCTGCGCGCCTCCCATCATGAACCCATGCTACATGGGAGTGGATATGGCCACCCGGCAGGAGTTGATCGCGGCCAACCACACCGTGGACGAGATTCGACAGATTATCGGAGCCGACAGCCTGGGTTACCTGGGCGTCGAAGGGCTTATGAAGGTGGTCGGCGGTTCCCAGGGAGGGTTCTGCGACGCCTGCTTCACCGGCAACTACCCGGTCCCGGTCCAACTGGAGCTGACCAAGCTGGTCCTGGAAGACAGCGTGCCCGGCTCCAGCGACTCGTAGATCCGCCGATTCCCGCCTATCCCGCAGCCATCCCGCCGTTTACATAACAAACCCCGTCTTCTACGCCCCTTGTCATCCTGTGCGCCGTGCTTTACCCTCTGTATCATGGCCTGACTGTCCGGCCGGTAACCGGTTTTTTGAGCATGGGAAGGTGCAGAGGGTTGACTAGCGAAGCGTACCGATTGTCCGGGGTAGACTTGGACGCCATGGACGGACTGAAGGAGCGGTTCAAGGCCTTCGCCGCCATGACCCACGGCCCGGAGGTCCTGAGTTCCGGGGGCAGTTTTGCCGGCCTTTACCAGTTGGCCGGATACCGCCAGCCCGTCCTGGTAGCCAGCACCGACGGCGTGGGCACCAAGCTGAGGATAGCCGCTCATCTGGGCCACTTCGAATCCGTTGGCCAGGACCTGGTGACCTTGAACGTCAACGATATCCTCACCCGGGGCGCCAAGCCTCTTTTCTTTCTGGACTACATCTCTTTCAGCACCCTCGATGAGCAAATCATGGATACGCTTATGCGCGGCATCGTTTGGGGCTGCCGGGAGGTTGGATGCGCGCTGATAGGGGGAGAAACGGCCCAGCACCCGGCGGCCAAAGATGAACATGACCTGGAGCTGGCCGGATTCGTGGTGGGCGCCGTGGAGCGGGACGATCTGCTGGACAGCTCCGGCGTGAAGGCCGGGGACCGCCTGGTGGGAATCCCGTCCAGCGGCCTGCACACCAACGGCTTCTCCCTGGTGAATCGGGTCTTCAACATCGAGCAAAACCCTTCGGTGCTATATCGCCGTTACGACGAGCTGGGGCACCAGTTGGGCGAGGAGCTACTGGTCCGCCACCGGTGCTACTACCCGCTGTTGGAGCCGGTGCTGGGGATTACAAAGGGTCTGGCCCACATCACCGGCGGAGGACTATCCGGAAAGATGCCCGCAATCCTGCCCGATGACCTGGCCGCCAGCTTTCAAAGGGGCTCTTGGCCGGTGCCTCCCATCTTCGACCTGATCCGTAGTGAGGGCGGCATAGACCCGGAGGAGATGTACCGGGTATTCAACATGGGCTTGGGCATGGTGGCGGTGTGCGATGAGGCCGACGTTCCAGCCTTTCAGGCCGCCGTGGCCGGCACCCACGTGGTGGGAACGATCGTCCCTCGGGGCGAACAAGACCAGGTCACCTATACCGGCCACTAGGCAGCTAGCTCAAAACTCAGGCCGGCGGGCCCGTGGTGAGCGCAGAGATGGGTCCAGCCCTGTCGAAGTGCGACCGGGTCAACCTGGAAGGTCTTTGGATAGTCAACCGAGCACTGATAATCGGGAATCAACTTCACCAGAGTGGGTGGCACGGTGAAAGCACTACTAAGCGTTTATGACAAGACCGGCATCATCGACTTCTCCCGCCGGCTGATAACCGCCGGCTTCGATCTGATCAGCACCGGCGGTACCCACCACGCCCTTTCCCAAGAGGGTGGACTCGCCGTCCGGCAGGTGGCCGACGTTACCGGCTCTCCAGAGATCCTGGAAGGGCGCGTCAAGACCCTTCACCCGGTAATACACGCCGGGATCCTGGCGCGGCGGGACTCGCCCGGTCATCTGGCGGAGTTGAAACAGCACGGCATCGACCCCATCGACCTGGTGGTGGTGAACCTGTACCCCTTCGTCGAAACCATCAGCAAGCCCGGCGTTAAACTGGATGAGGCCCTGGAAAACATCGACATCGGTGGCCCCACCATGCTGCGGGCGGCGGCCAAGAACTTCTCGTCGGTAGCCGTGGTTGTGGACCCGTCGGATTACTCATGGGTGGCCGATAAGCTGTCGGGAGAGGGACTGGACCAGGAGGAACGGCGCAAGCTGGCGGCCAAGGCCTTTCGGCATGTGGCCGATTATGACACCGCCGTTACCGGCTACCTGGCGGCGTCCGGCCTCGAGTCCGATGGCCTGCCCGACACTATTTCCGTATCTTGGTCCAAGATCACGGACCTGCGCTATGGGGAGAATCCCCACCAGCAAGGGGCACTGTACCGGCCGGAAGGCGCACCGCCGGGGGGTGTGGCCCAGGCACGGCAGTTGCACGGCCGGGAGCTATCCTTCAACAACTTGATGGACGCCGACGCGGCGTGGCGTACCGTCTGCGATTTCGGAGACCCAACGGTGGCGGTGATCAAGCACGCCAATCCCTGCGGTCTGGCCAGCCACGAGGACCAGGTACAGGCGTATCAACACGCCTACGAGGGGGATTCCATCTCGGCCTATGGCGGTATTGTCGGCTATAACCGCACCGTGACCGCCGCCGCCGCCCAGGCCATGGCCCCCGTGTTTTACGAAGTGGTGGTGGCCCCCGATTACGAGCCCGAGGCCCTGGCTATCTTGAGCAAGAAGCGGGATCTGCGTATCCTCGCCGTGGACCGGGGCGAAGCAGGCCTCGCCTACGACATCCGCCCCATCACCGGTGGAGTTCTGGTGCAGACACCGGACGCTATCGAAGAGGACCCGGCCGATTGGAAGACGGTGACCCACCGGCAGCCCAGCACCGACGAGCTTCAAGACCTGGCCTTCGCCTGGAAGGCGGCCAAGCACATCAAATCAAACGCAATCGTATTCGCCAAGGGACGGACCCTGGTGGGAATGGGGGCGGGCCAGCCCAACCGGGTGGTCAGCGTTCACCTGTCCCAAAGGACGGCGGCAGACAAAGCCAAGGGGAGCGTGCTGGCCTCGGACGCCTTCTTCCCCTTCCCCGACAATATCGAGCTGGCCGCGGAGGCGGGGGTTACCGCCATAGTCCAGCCTGGAGGATCTATTCGGGACTCCGAGGTCATTGAAGCCGCCAACAAGAGCGGCCTCGCCATGGTGTTCACCGGGGTTCGCCACTTCAGGCATTAAAGCAAGAATGAGATTGCCACGAGA
The DNA here is from genome assembly GCA_022566155.1 of Chloroflexota bacterium. GTDB lineage: Bacteria > Chloroflexota > Dehalococcoidia > Lucifugimonadales > UBA3495 > JADFJS01. Next base: position 1,025 of record JADFJS010000072.1, on the reverse strand, counting down.
TTCCCATATAAGTACGACGGCCACCGCGAGGTTGGGATGAGCGCAACAGTCGATATAGTTCTACCGGTCTACAACGAAGAGAAAGCCCTGCCCCGCAGTATCGTAATATTGACCGAGTTCCTGAAAGCCTACCTGCGCAATCCCTGGCAGATCGTCATCGCCGACAACGCCTCCACCGACGACACCCGCGCGGTGTCCGAGATGCTGCGGGAGAAATATCCGGGTGTGAACTACCTCTACCTGCCCCAAAAGGGGCGTGGCCGGGCGCTGCGAGCCGCCTGGATGGAAAGCACCGCGGATATCGTCAGCTACATGGACATAGACCTATCCACCGATCTGGCCCATTTCCCTCAGCTAATGGATGCCATGGAGTCCGGCTACGACGTCGCCATTGGCAGCCGCTTGAGCAAGGGTTCTCGTGTCCGCCGCTCTTTGAAGCGGGAGGTCACATCCAGGGTTTACAACCTCATGGTGAAGTCCATGTTCCTTACGCCATTTCCCGATGCCCAGTGCGGCTTCAAGGCCCTTACCCGCCAGGCCGCCCTGGCGATCGTTCCCAAGATCAAGAATAACGGCTGGTTTTTCGACACTGAATTGCTGATTATCGCCGCAAAGCGCGGATACAAGATCAAGTCTTTGCCGGTCAAGTGGGACGACGATCCCACCTCCACGGTGAACATCGCCCGCACCGCCGCCGAGGATATCAAGGGACTGCTCAGGCTGCGGTTTGGCGGCATCCCACGGGTGGACCCACCCGTTGACTTCTCATCCAATACCGGCTCCCCCATCGACAATAATTGGCCTCCACCCAGGCGTCTGGAGCCGTAACACCGGCTTCAGGCAAGCCTCAGATTTATCCATCCCTCGATCGGAGCGCCGAGACCGGCTGGCTTGGGCAGACCCTAAGCGTTAGCGGCGGCTACTCGATGATGTGATTGAGCCGCAAAGACCCCGCAAGCCTACGTGAGGGACTCGCCCCTCACACTCCCCGAATGGGGGAGGCACCCACGGAGATGCAAACGGCC
>JADFJS010000071.1 GCA_022566155.1 Chloroflexota bacterium | reverse complement strand
CTCAAAGGGGATACAGTCGTCGTGGCGGGAATGGAGGGGCAGCTTCAAGACATCGTGGTAGAAGTGAAACATGCGGTCCAGGTTATCGGTCCACAGGGTCACGCCCACGACGCCGGTAATCATCGTAGCTATCAACCCTCAACAATCAGCTTTCAGCGGGCTATGAGCGCGGTACGCGGTGGTCCCGTCGATGGGGAGCGTTAAGCGAGTTCCCGGCTGACGGCCGATGCCGGAATGCTTCGTTGCTTCTGTCTTAAACCGGAGCGGTCTGTTCCTGGCGTTTGGCGGAGGCGCACCGGGGACACCAGCCGTAGAAGTCTACCCGCTGCCAGGCCACTTCGAAGCCGGCCTGGCTGGATATCCGGTTCTTCAGCCGTACCACCACATCCTGGCCAACGTCGGCATCCATCACGTTCTCGCACTGGATACAGACCAGGTTAACGTGGGGCTCCATGTTGGCCTCGTAGCGTGACATCTTCTCGAAGGGTAGCTCCTGTATCAGGCCACTGCGCTCCAGCACTCCCAGGGTGGAGTAAATGGTCGCCAGGGTCATTGAAGGGAAGTGGTCACGCACCCGTTCGTGGATCTGTTGTACCGTGGGGTGGTCCGTTGAGTTGAGGACTGCCTCGGCTATGGCCAACCGTTGGGGTGTCACGCGTACGCCCCACTTTCGCAGTCGCTCAACAATCTCTGGCTGAGTCAGCATAGGTACTCCCCGAGGCTTGAGTAGATATTTAACTGGCCGACCAGACGGATTCCGCTCAAGACACGGTCGGATTTCATAACACTATAACCGCAGATCGACGTTGTGACAACCCCTCCACAGTGCCCACAGGCACGGATGAGCCGGAAATAGTGGAAAAGCCGGACCAATCTTGCCCGGCCAAACCCGGCGCCTCGTCATATCTGTTCCGAAAGAAATGGCGCTGCAGCCAACGGTTCCAAAAGCGGCGCCTGCCTACCGGATCATACTTGAAAATGCCAATGGACTCAGATATGCTGAGCACCTCTGGAGAGATGGCTGAGCGGACGAAAGCGCCGGTCTCGAAAACCGGTATACGGGTGACTGTATCGTGGGTTCGAATCCCACTCTCTCCGCCGCGCGAGCCTCGATCCAGCCCAACTAATGGTTGTACCCAGCGTTCCCAATAATGGCGTGTTGGCTCCCGGCCGGCATCGCTTGTCTAGTAGGAGAATTCTTATGCCTGAACAACCCAGCGAGCAGTCCCTAAAAAAGATGCGCAACTTTGTCGATAAGTATTGTGAGAAGTCGGGCACCTTCACCCATCCGGTTGAAGGTATCGCCGAAGAAGTCATACAGGGGCTTGCCAGATACAGCGACGAGCTGGGGCGGCCATTGTGTCCCTGCCGTTTTTATCCGGATAAGAACGAAGAGATCAAGCACCGCACGTGGATCTGCGCGTGCGACGACATGCAGATCTACAAGTACTGCCACTGTCTGCTATTTGTCGACAAGGAAGGCTTGCCGATCACCGAATATCTGCCGGAAGACCACGAAGGACGCAAGATACACGGCTTGGTCAAGGACCCCACTCCGGACAAAGGCCGGGTCTTGCGCCACAAGGCGGCGGAGCGAGAGATCGAGCGCAAAGAGCGGCCATCGTAGCTGTAGATCCGGCTCGTACCTGTAACCAACGTTCAACCCCTGGCAGCATATTCGATGCCGGGGTGAGTTTCATTCGGTGAGTATCGCTCAAGGAGGGCATAGTGGCGAGAACGCCTGCTCCGACCAAAGATAGCATTCCCCAGGGTCAATCGGCGGCATTTGAAGAGGTTCTGCAGATGCGTGGGGGCGGCAACCCCGGCCGTGGCCCATTCTCGCCGATGATCAACGTCCCGGAAATGGCCAAGCGGACGCTCCACCTCTGGCACTATCTTCGGGGCGATGGCACCAACGAATCATCCCTCTCCCTGTCGCAGAAAATCCAGGAGCTGGCGATGATCGTCGTGGCACGGGAAATGGATTGCCAGTTCATCTGGAATGCCCATTCCGCCTCGGGCCGCCAGTCCGGTTTGCCGGATGCCCTGGTTGACAATCTGCGAGACAAGAAGGAACTCACGGGCATGGCCCCCGATGAAGCGGCCGTGGTCCACTATGGCCAGGAATTCTTCCGCACCCACCGCGTAAGCCAGGCTACCTTCGATGCGGCCGTTGCCCAGTTCGGTGTAGCCGGCGTCGCCGAGCTAACCAACCTGATGGGCTTCTACGCCACCCTGGCCTTCAACGCCAACGCTTTCGGTATGGACCTGCCCGAAGAGCGGACCGAGAAGGTGCTGCCTATCTAGGGGCACCCTGCGTGCCCTGGGGCGTCCGTAGAGGCGGAGCGTTGCCGGCGTTTGCTCAGACTTTGACCCGCGAGACCGGGATAATATTGACTCCAATTTCCGCTTCAATCTGAAAGCTAAGCCGGTTATCCGAGCGCGACTCCGCGTTGTTTACCTTGTTCGCCTCCAGCGTGGTCACAATCTTATCCCTCACTGTCTCCATGACCAGGTTCATGTGGGTATTGCATAATTCGTGCAGCCGGGACAGCAGGCTCTGGTCAAAGGCCGCCGACCGGGCCACAAGGATTATCGTTTTGCCCTCTTCGCATTGCCGTTGACAGGAAGAGAAGAAACCTATGACTGCCCGGTCTTGGCTGACTTGAGCCAGGTTGGTGATTCCGTCGACGATGATGAACTCACACTTTGGTGGTACCTCTTGGATCTCTGAAGCCAGATCGGAAAGCATAGAATCCGGGTCGCCGCCGGTGGGGCGCTCTTGCAGCGGATATACGCATAGCCTGTCTTCACGGATATGGTCCAAGACATTCAGGCCGATGGACTGCATCTGCTTTGCCAGGCTGCCGGCCGTATATTGGGTACTGAAATAGGCGGCGCCCACGCCCGAAGTTATTGACCCATAAAAGAGGTACTGGCAGAGGACGCTCTTGCCCGACCCTGAGGCGCCTTCGATCAGCGTCAATGTGCCGGTACGAAGGCCGCCCCGCAGTAACTTGTCCAAAGCCATCAGCTTGCTGCCGGTACCGATGAATTCGGGAGTGCCGGCGGCCTTGCTCTTGGCTGACGGCAGATCCTCCGCCGGTTCCACAGGGGCTGGGCGAATATCGCCGCCGCTCCGCTCAGCTTCACGCAAGGCAACCCTCACAGTCGTCTCCAAGGCTTCGGCACGGCACGGCTTCGTAAGGACATGGGCCGCACCCAAACGAATGCCTGTGGCTTCGATCTCGAAGGAAGGGAAGGCAGTAAGGATGACGACGGGTATCCTTTGCATCTGAGAGTCTTCTTTTAGCTTGGTCAGCACCTGCCAGCCATCCATTTTCGGCAAGGCGTCATCCAGCAAGATAAGGTCGATCTGCTGACGGGATGCCATCTCCAGCGCCGTTGGCCCATTTTCGGCTTCCACTACCTCGTAGCCACACTTGCCCAAGCTGTCCGTGAGCCACTTTCTGATTCGCCTTTCGTGATCCACCACCAATAATTTGGCCATCTCAGTCTCCGCCTCTTCGAACGATTTGGTCAGGGCTGTAATATTTGGATTCGCGGCCAGCATCTACTGCGTCTGACCGTCGGACATCTGGCCCACCGAAGGATGATCCAGGGGACCAGAATCACTACATAATGGCATTGCCTGAGGCAGCACCTCAGATAATGGGTGAAAAGCTCTTACAACTTACAGGTGATAGACAAATACCGGCAGGGTGCACCCATCGGGAAAGCTCTAGTGAAAACCCCTTGTGCACGCCGGCCGGGTGCCCCTGTTCGCCCGTTGACCACAATTTTGCGGGGAGATATGATTGCTCAACGAAAGGCAGGCCAGCTTCGAAGTTCTCCAGCGCCAATCGCTCGGAGGTAGCTGACTTCGCAAGTAGCTGGCATCGGAGGTAGCTGATAATGGAATACCGCATGTTCGGCCGGACAGACATCACGGTGTCGGTTCTGGGCTTCGGTTGTTGGGAGATGGGCGGCACCTATGGGGATATTGGCGAAACCCAAGTTATCGCCGCGGTGAACCGCGCCATAGACCTGGGTATCAATTGCTTTGACACCGCACCCGCCTACGGAAGAGGACAGTCGGAGCGCACACTGGGGAAGGCGCTGGGTTCGCGCCGCAAGGACGTTGTGGTGGTTACCAAATGTGGCGTCGGCTACGCGGACAGGCCCAAGGGCAGGGATAGCCGGTTGGTCTCCATCATGTCCTCCGTCGAGCAGAGCCTGCGGGACCTCCAGACAGATTACCTGGATGTGCTGTTGGTTCACTGGCCCGACGTGACCACGCCCTTCGACGAGACCATGCATGCGTTGGACAGCATCGTTCAGCAGGGGAAGGTGCGCGCGGTGGGGGTGTCCAATTTCAACCTGGGCCAGATCAAGGAATGCGCGGCCACCCGGCGGATCGAGGTGGTGCAATACGGTCTCAACATGTTTGACCGGCGCATGGAGCAGGAGATGTTTCCCTATTTCCTGGAGCAAGGCATAGGGGTGATGGTATACGGGCCTCTGGCCTTCGGCCTCTTGGCCGGCGCTTTCACCGAGGACACAACTTTTGGCCAGAACGACTGGCGGGCGACGGGTGGCAGACCAGGGTGGAACGTGGGCGTCTTCGCCGAGGAGCATTTCCAGCGAAACGTGCGGGTGGTGGAGGCGCTGAAGCCCATCGCGGAGCAGCGCGGCAAGAAGATGCCTCACCTAGCCTTGAGATGGGTCCTTTCCAACCCTGCGGTGAGCGTTGCCCTGGTGGGCACCCGCACCGTGGAGGAGCTGGAAGACAATATGGCGGTGCTGGAATGGGCGTTATCTGGCAATGACATGGCCGAGATCGACGAGATATTCGCCAGGTACGCCGTAGATACCCACCCAGACATAGTGATAGACCCGGAGGAATAGGATTAGAGCAAGCGCTTGAAAATGCCGGCGGAAAGGACCGCCATGGCTACGGTGAGCATAACCCGCTGATCGAAGGGAACGGCCTGTAGACCAAACCATAGGATGGGTACCAGGGTCGCGTAGCCGACTATGATGGCCTTCGTCATAGTGTGTTGAGTAGCCAGGCTTCGGACTTGCGCGTAAGCAACCCTAGCTGACGGAGCAGGTTAAGGGCAACTTCCGGGTGACAAAGCAGTTCCTCGTTAAAGACTTCCTTGGGAACAGAAAGGACCTTTACCTCCGTCAGGGCCTCCAATTGGGCCACGTAGGGTTCGCCGTCGAGGGATGGCACCAAGCCAAACAAACGGCCGCTACCCAGGATGTCGACGACGGTGAATCGGGGTGCGGGCGGCCCCGCTACCCAGTACACCATGCGCGCCGTGCCCTCCAGGACCACATAAACAGCCTTGGCTTCCTGCCCCGAGCGGACTATGACCTCTCCAGGAGCGAAAACCCGCTCCTCGCCTACTTCTAGCATTCATTGGATGTGCTCCTCGGGGACCCGCTGGCACAATTCCATTTCCTGGGTCAGCGTAGATACATGTATGTCGTGGTTGCCAACCATGAACTCACCTCCTGCTTACAAGTCAGATGCGTTGGCCGCCTAGCGAATGCACCGGCGCCGCCAGGCTTTCCTGCCCTTTGCTCCGGCCGCTCCCGGCGCAGGCTCAATCCAAGTAATGGTCATCATTGATGGACGGGAGATTCTGCCGAAAGTCCACCAACTCCTGACTGTCCTCCTTGCTGCCCCAAGTGTCGAAGTGCAGCAGTTGATCGATGGGCGTCCGCTCTCGCCAGCCCGCGGTCTCCAGCAGTGGCTTGTCGGGAAATTCGGTTGGGTAGCCTAGACAGAGGTAGGCAACGGGTAACACGTGGTGGGGTATTCCCAGGACCTGCCGTAGCTGGGGCAGCTTGAGAACACTTACCCAACCCACGCCGATGCCCTCGGCGCGGGCGGCCAACCACAAGTTCTGCACCGCGCAACAGGTAGAGTAAACATCGGTCTCCCTGATCGCGTTGCGGCCCAGCACTTCCTCCGCTCTTGTGGGGTCACAGGTGATGCACAGGTTGACCGGCGATTCCATGATCCCCTCTAGCTTCAGGGACAGATATTGAGAGCGCCGAGGCTCGTCGAAAAAGCAGGCGGCCGCCTGGCGCTCCCGTTCAAACAGCTCCTTGACCTGCCCGCGTACTGCCAGGTCGCTGATCAAGATGAAGTCCCAGGGTTGCATGAAGCCCACCGACGGGCCATGGTGAGCCGCATTGATGATCCGGCCCAATACCGGCGCCGGTATCGGGTCGCTGAGGAAATTCCGGATGTCCCGCCTGGAATAGATAGCCCGGTAGATGCCCCGCCGTTCCGTGTCTGGGAACACATCTACGGCTTGGGACGGTTGAGACTGCATCCGTGTCATAAGTCCACTCTCCGCCTTGTCAGGTAGAATTGGGCCAAAGAAAAGCCCCCGCCCCGATTGCATCGGGGACGGGGGCAATTACGCGACCTATCGCCCGCTTAATCCACGAAGCGGTTTGACCGGCGCGGCAGGTCTCCTGACTGATGGATCATCGCCTTCCCGCACCTTCCCATCCGCCTGAGGCGGACAGTGGTTGTCCTAGGACTTGCCGGAAGACTACCCAATCACAGTGGCGGGCCCGTGCCGGATTTACACCGGCTTCCCTATTCTCCCCGTTGCGGGGCACCACGCGCTATTCTGTTTCCACAACCAACAATAGGGTATGCTGGATACAAAGTCAAAGACCCATCAGAACAATAAGCATAGACCGCGACTGTTGAGGGACACGTGGCATGACCACCGGCAACTGCATCTTCTGCGGTATGGCGGGAGACCCGGCCCATCCGGCGCCCATATTCCGCGATGACATGGTCTTCGTGTTACGGGACATCAATCCAAAGGCGCGGGTGCACCTGCTGATAATACCCAACCAGCACCTGGCGTCCCTGGGGTCCGTCGAAGCGGGGCAGATCCCCATTCTGGGCCACATGCTCCTGGTGGCGCAGGATATGGCCCAGCGGGAAGGAGTCGAGCAGAGCGGCTACCGGCTGGCCTTGAACCAGGGACCGGATTCGGGCCAGGAGATAGAGCACCTTCATCTGCATCTGCTGGCCGGGCAGAAACTGGGGGCAATGGGTTAGATGGATAGCGGCGGCAACGGGCTGTTGGGCCGGATACAACTGCGGGTTGGGCGCCTGCCCAAAGGACTCCAGGCCCATATATACCGGGTCATGGACATCGCGCAGGAGCTGGCCCAGCGCCATGGAATGGACCCCGAGCGGGCTTCTCTGGGCATGTTAGCCCACGACGTAGCCAGGGCCATGAGTGTTGAGGAGCTGACCCGCCGGGCCACCGAGCTCGGTTTGCCCATCGGCGTGGTGGAAAGCAGGGTGCCGATCTTGCTGCACGGCCCGGTGGGAGCGGAGATCCTCTGCCGCGAGGACGGTCTGGACGATGACCCGCTGTACCGGGCGGTATACTGGCACTCCACCGGTCATCCATCGCTGGATGCTCTGGGCAAGTTGGTGTTTCTGGCCGACAAGCTGGACCCGCAAAAGATCAGCTATTATCCCTATATACCCCTCTTGAGAGAGTTGGCGCTGGAAGACCTGGACCGGGCACTGCTGGAGTTTCTAACCCGTGAGACCGTCGCGCGAGTTAGCAACGGAGACCTGGTACACCCGGCCAGCTATGAGATGCTCAACTCTCTGGTGGCGGCCTCGATGGCGGCGGGAAGCAAACCGGGAAGCTGCTGATATCATGCCGATGAATGCACCCATCGGGCCAAGGCCGCATCGTATATCATGAGCATACCCTGATTTCCTCTATTCGATCAGGGCGTTTTGCGGGTTGGAGGTGAAATGATGCGCGTGACCGTAAGTGAAAAAGCTGTGGCCCACATCCAAGAGAAAGGCGGCAGGGCCACGGTGGACCTGCTGTGCATCTCCAATTGATCCGGCACTATGACTGAGGTATCGGTCGGTACCCACGTAGGCAGACGGAATGTTTCTCGATACCATGTGGTGAGGCAGGAAGGTATCCAGATTCTGGTGTCCCAGGACCTGGCTGCAAACCTGCGGGACTTGTATATCGACGTGAAGAAATTCCTGTTCTTCCGCAATCTCACGGCTGCGGCGGAGCTATCCAACGGTCTGGTGTTGGGACGGGCCAAGGTCCCCGCCGCCGGCCAGGTATCGGAGCAGATATCCGCCTAGCCCACGCGCCACAGCTGGTGCTCAATCAACTCGTATTTAATACTATGTCATTGTGAGCGAAGCGAAGCAATCCCGGTAGGGGCAGCCCTCAGGAATCCCACCCCAGATTGCCACGGCCTTCCTCCGTCGGGCCTCGCAATAACACTTCCTGATTCAAGTTGACTAGGTACTGGTGCTTCCTTCGGTTAATCGTGATGGATCGATCGGTATCGATGATCTGTCATCGGTACAACAACGTCATCCTGAGCCAGCCCCAGCGGCGAAGCATCTGGGGTGAGGCCGTCCCCTATCACCACCCGCCGTAGGCGGACTCTCTGCGGCCGGAATGACATGATTTACATTCACCCGGGCGCGCCCCAGCTTTAATCTTCCAAGAAGCTCAGTCAGCCGTAGACAAGGCCGGCCCGAAAATTGGCCGCCAAATTGCTCCCAAAACCCATTGACGGGTTAAGAACGCGTGTTCTATAATTGGCATCTGTATTAGAACATCTGTTTGGGGGGTAATGAAATGTCCAAGCCACCATTTGCCGGCGCCATGCTGGATGCGGTCCCGGAGATGTACCACTACGAAGATACCGGTTGCGAGGTATCCCCCTCCTGCCTCAACTGTCCCCTGCCCCAGTGCAAGTACGACGACCCGGTTTGGTTTCAGCGGTACCGCCGCATGGGACGGGACATGAAGGTGTGGCGGACGATCAATTCGGAGAGTCTAACGGCGGAGGAGGCGGCGCGGCGTTTCTCGGTGACTGTGCGGACCGTGTTCCGAATCATGCGCAGATGCCGGGAATCCATTCCCGTGATGGACGTGGAGGAGGTGCAAGCCTTCGCGGCGGACTAGACGCTAGTTTAAACCGGCAATCTCTCTCAGGTCCGACTGTCTTGATAGCTTATGAGCGGCGGCGTCTGTTGGAGCCGGGATAGCGCCGGCTTAGTCCCGGGGCATACCCGCACCACGGCCCGCGATGATGTTTCGCTGGACCTCGGAGGTTGCAAGGGTGAGGAGAGTCTACGGCCGGAGACTTCAGGGACCAACAGCGACGCAGGTGACGGTGCGGACCACTCCGGGGACCGTGTGGATACTCTCGGTCACCACGTTTCCAACCACCGCCATATCCGCCCCGTTGATGAGGGCGATGATATCGTAGGGACCGGTGACCACATCCACCGATTCGACGGCTTCCAGGCCTCTCAAGGCACTGGCCACGTCCCTGGTCTTGCCCACTGCTGTTTCCACCAGCAAATACGCCCTCGTCGCCATATCGCCCCCTGTGCCACGGTCGCGGATACCAGGTTGGTGCCGGCCTACGCCGGGAGATGCCCTCTACGGAGCGCGCTGAGTAATCTTGCGCCCGTAGCTGATGGCACATGCTAATTCTACGGGCCGCCTATTGCCCTGTCAATTGAAACGGGGAGCTGTCAGCTATCTCCATTCAGGTTCCGGCGGCAGGGGGCGCCCGAGCGCGGACTGCTCAAAGCTCATTCCCCGGATCTGGCTATAATAGTGGTTGATGACCCAACGCATGGAAACTTTAGCCCAGGGATCCGGCGAAGCCGGCGTGTCCCTGACCGGCGAACAGCTTGACCGGTTCGAGACCTACTATCAGGAGTTGGCGCTCTGGAACCAGCGGGTGAACCTGACCTCTATAACCGGCTACCAGGAGGTCCAGGTCGGGCATTTTCTGGACTCTCTAACGGTCTTCCTGGCCGCCCCGGAGAGTCTGTCATCCTCTTCCAGAGTGGTGGACGTGGGGGCCGGCGGAGGGTTTCCCGGTTTGCCCCTGAAGTTGGCCTTCCCAGGCATTCATCTGGTGCTCCTGGAGTCGGTGGGTAAGAAAGCCGCCTTCCTGGAGCATCTTGTGTCCTTGCTGGGATTGGATGGTGTAGAAGTCATCACCGGCCGGGCCGAGGACCTGGCCCACCGGCCTGGGTTACGGGAAAGTTTCGATCTGGTGTTGGCCCGGGGTCTGGCCCGGCTGCCGGTCCTGCTTGAGTACTCGCTACCCTTCTGCCGGATAGGAGGCAAGACGGTGGCCCACAAGCACGGCGGCCTGGGCGAGGAGTTGAAGAGCGCCGCCCGTGCCCTGGAAACGCTGGGAGGGCGTCTTTTGCCGGAGGTACCGGTGCAGGTCACCGGCCTCACCGACAACCGGGTCCTAGTCGTTGTGGAGAAAGTGGCCGCCACACCGGACAGGTATCCCCGGCGAGCCGGCGTGCCCGCCAAGCGGCCCTTGTAGGTTAATCACGTGCCCTGGCTTTATTACTTACTAATATTCCTGTACCATGAGTAAGGAATATTAGTCTTACCCCTACGAAAGGAGACCCATGGCAACCGCGAAGATCACCAGCAAGGGCCAGATCACGCTCCCCAAGGAAGTCCGAAGGCGGCTTGGCGTAGGGCCGGGCGACCAGGTG